>NZ_JBHWGP010000002.1:0-282121 GCF_042733155.1 Streptomyces sp. NPDC059740
CGGGTGGACCGTCCGGCCGGCGTCGCGCGTCGTGCGTCTGCGGGCGCGGCTTCCGCCGCCGCGCCCGGGGGGCTCAGCAGCCCAGCAGACGACCGCCGAGGTAGGAGGAGATCTGGTCCAGGGAGACCCGCTCCTGCTTCATGGTGTCGCGCTCGCGCACCGTCACCGCGTTGTCCTCAAGGGTGTCGAAGTCGACAGTGACGCAGAACGGCGTGCCGATCTCGTCCTGGCGGCGGTAGCGGCGGCCGATGGCGCCCGCGTCGTCGAACTCGATGTTCCAGTTCTTGCGGAGGTCCGTGGCCAGGCCCTTGGCCTTCGGGGAGAGCTCCGGGTTGCGGGAGAGCGGGAGGACGGCGACCTTGACCGGGGCCAGCCGCGGGTCGAGGCGCATGACGGCGCGCTTCTCCATCTTGCCCTTGGCGTTGGGCGCCTCGTCCTCGTTGTAGGCGTCGAGCATGAAGGCGAGCATGGCGCGGTTGACGCCGGCCGCCGGCTCGATGACGTACGGGGTGTACCGCTCGCCGGCCTCCTGGTCGTAGTACGACAGGTCCTGGCCGGAGGCCTTGGCGTGCGAGGAGAGGTCGTAGTCGGTGCGGTTGGCCACACCCTCCAGCTCGGAGAACTCGGTGCCGCCGAAGTTGAAGCGGTACTCGATGTCAGCCGTGCGCTTGGAGTAGTGCGACAGCTTCTCCTTGGGGTGCTCGTACCAGCGGATGTTCGCCTCCTGGATACCGAGGTCCCGGTACCAGTTCCAGCGCTGCTCCATCCAGTACTCGTGCCACTCCTCGTCCTCGCCCGGCTTGACGAAGAACTCCATCTCCATCTGCTCGAACTCGCGGGTGCGGAAGATGAAGTTGCCCGGCGTGATCTCGTTGCGGAAGGACTTGCCGGTCTGCGCGATGCCGAACGGCGGCTTCTTGCGCGCCGTCTGCTGCACGTTGGCGAAGTTGGTGAAGATGCCCTGCGCGGTCTCGGGACGCAGGTAGCTCACCGAGCCGGAGTCCTGGGTCGGGCCGAGGTGCGTGGAGAGCAGCCCGGAGAACTGCTTGGGCTCGGTGAAGCCGCCCTTGTTGCCGCAGTTGGGGCAGTTGATGTCCGCCATGCCGTTCTCGGGGAGCCGGCCGTGCTTGGCCTCGTACGCCTCCTCCAGGTGGTCGGCGCGGTAGCGCTTGTGGCAGGAGGTGCACTCGGTCAGCGGGTCGGTGAAGGTGGCCACGTGACCGGAGGCCACCCACACCTCGGGGGCCAGGATGATCGAGGAGTCCAGACCCACGACGTCCTCGCGCGAGGTCACCATGGCGCGCCACCACTGGCGCTTGATGTTCTCCTTCAGCTCCACACCGAGCGGCCCGTAGTCCCAGGCGGCACGCTGACCACCGTAGATATCGCTGCAGGGGTAGACGAAGCCACGGCGCTTGCTGAGGCTGACGATGGTGTCGATCTTGTCGGCGGCCACGGTGCTCTCTTCATTAACGACGACGACGGGGGATGCGGGCGGCGCGGAGAGCGCCTGAGGGGGTGCTGGTCGGGATACGGGTCGAGCGAATGCTTCAGGTTACCGGCGGCCGTACCCCCCGGATCAAATCGGTGGGGGTGTACACCCCGGGGCGCCCGCACTCCTCCACACCCTCCTCACGCTGTTGACAATCATTTCCATCTTTGTTGAAAATGACTTTCATGAACATAGGTCGCCGTCGCCTCGCCGTCCCCCGTCCTCCGCGCCGCGCCGCCAGGGCGCTGACCGCCCTCACGGCCGCCGGCGCGCTCCTGGCCCTCGGCGCCTGCTCCGCCACCGGCGGCGGGGACGGCAGGGACGGTGACGGACGGCTGAAGGTGACGGCGTCCTTCTACCCCCTGGAGTTCCTGGCCCGGCAGATCGGCGGCGACCACGTCGCCGTCACCGACCTCACCTCCCCCGGCACCGAACCGCACGACCTGGAGCTCAGCCCCCGCCAGACCGCCGCCCTCGGCGAGTCCGGCGCCGTCCTCTACCTCCACGGCCTCCAGCCCGCGGTGGACGAGGCCGTGCGGCAGTCCGGCGTCGCCCACGTCGCCGACGCGGCGGCCTTCTCCCACCTCGAACAGCACGGCTCCGAGGTCGACGGCAGCCACCACACCACCGGCGACAACGGCACCGGCGACGCGGACGAGGACGGGGCGGGTGCCGACCCGCACATCTGGCTCGACCCCGTCCGGTTCGCCCAGGTCGCCAAGGGCGTCGGCCGCACCCTCGCCGCGGCCGACCCCGGGCACCGCGCGACCTACGAGAAGAACACCGACACCCTCGTGAACCGGCTCGACGCCCTCGACCGGCGCTACCGCGAGGGGCTGGAGCACCGCACCTCGGACACCTTCATCACCACCCACGCCGCCTTCGGCTACCTCGCCGAGCGCTACGGCCTGACCGAGGAGGCCGTCAGCGGCGTCGACCCCGAGAGCGGCGACGTCAGCGGCGCGCGCATCCGCGAGCTCCAGGAACTGGCCCACCGCCACCACGTGCACACCGTCTTCTTCGAGACCCTCGCCAGCCCGACGACCGCGAAGACCCTGGCCAGGGACGTGGGGGCGGGCACCGACGTCCTGGACCCGCTGGAAGGCATCACCAAGGCCTCCCGCGGCCGGGACTACTTCCAGGTCATGGACGCCAACCTGACGGCGCTGCGCAAGGCCCTCGGGGCCTCCTGAGGCCCGGGCCCGTCGCCCCTCCCCGGCTGCCCCGCGACGCGAGGCGGCCACCGGGCCCGGGCGACCACCGGCTCCTCCCCCTCCTCCCCCGGCCGCCCGGCCCTCCGCGGGCCCCGCGACCCCGGCACAGAATCGAGCAGACGCCATGCCCCTGCCCCGGCAGTCCCGGCCCGACCGGCAGCCGCACCCCGCCCCCGGCCCGTCCCGCACGCAGGACCCGGCCCCCGTCCTTCTCTCGCTGCGCGGCGGCGTCGCGGCCCTGGGCGGCCGGCCCGTCCTGCGCGGCGTCGGCCTCACCGTCCGCCGCGGCGAGGTGGTGGCGCTCCTGGGCGCCAACGGCTCCGGCAAGTCCACCCTGGTGCGCAGCGTGGTGGGGCAGGTCCCGCTGACCGCCGGCGAGCTGGAGCTCTTCGGCAGCCCGCTGCGCCGGTTCCGGCAGTGGGCCCGGATCGGCTACGTCCCCCAGCGCACCACCGCGACCGGCGGCGTGCCGGCCACCGTCCGCGAGGTCGTGACCTCCGGGCTGCTCGCCGGCGCCCGCCCCCGGCTGCGCACGCCCGCCAGGGCCCGCACCGAACGCGCCGCCGTCACCCGCGCCCTGGACCTGGTGGGCATGGCCGACCGGGCCGGCGACCCGGTGGCGGCCCTCTCCGGCGGCCAGCACCAGCGGGTCCTCATAGCCAGGGCCCTGGTGGGCCGGCCCGAGCTGCTGATCATGGACGAACCGATGGCCGGCGTGGACCTCGCCAGCCAGGAGGTGCTGGCCGCCACCCTGCGCGAGCAGGTCGCGGCGGGCACGACCGTGCTGCTGGTCCTCCACGAGCTCGGCCCGCTGGAGCCGCTCATCGACCGTGCCGTGGTGCTGCGCGACGGCTGCGTGACGCACGACGGTCCGCCGCCGCCGGCCGTGGGGCAGCACGCCCTGCCCGGCCACGACCACGTGCACCCGCACGCCCCCGCCGACGCCCTCCCCGCCCGCCCCGGGCTGCTGACCTGACGGGACGAAGACCACCATGGACCTGTTGACCTACCCCTTCATGCAGCGGGCGCTGCTCGCGGCCGTCCTGGTCGGCGTGTGCGCGCCCGCCGTCGGCATCTACCTCGTCCAGCGCCGCCAGGCGATCATGGGTGACGGCATCGGCCACGTGGCGCTGACCGGCGTCGCCCTCGGCTTCCTGCTGCGCACCTCGCCGGTGTGGACGGCGGTGGTCGTCGCGGCGCTGGGCGCCGTCGCCATGGAGCTGGTGCGCTGGTACGGCCGCACCCGCGGCGACATCGCCCTCTCGATGCTGTTCTACGGCGGGATGGCCGGCGGCGTGCTGCTGGTCAACCTGGCCCCCGGCGGCTCCACCGCCAATCTGACCAGCTACCTCTTCGGCTCGATCACCAGCGTCTCCCCCCAGGACGTCACGGTGACCGCGGTCCTGGCCGCCTTCGTCCTCGCCGTCGCCCTGGGGCTGCGCCGCCGCCTGTTCGCGGTCTGCCAGGACGAGGAGTTCGCGCGCGTACTGGGGCTGCCGGTGCGCGCCCTGAACCTGCTGCTGGCCGTGACGGCGGCGGTGACCGTCACCGTCTCCATGCGGGCGGTGGGCCTGCTGCTGGTGAGCGCCCTGCTGGTGGTGCCCGTGGCGGCGGCCCAGCAGCTCACCCGCGGCTTCGTCACCACGCTCGCCCTCGCTACCGCGATGGGCGTGGCCTGCACCCTGTCGGGCACCGTCTTCTCCTTCTACGTGGACGTGCCGCCCGGGGCGAGCATCGTCCTGCTGGCCATCGCCGTCTTCGCGGTCGCCGCCGTGGTCGCGGCCCCGCTGGCGGCGCGCCGGGCAGCCGCCGTCGCCGCGCCCGCCCCGGCCGGCGCCGGGCAGCCGGCGCCGGCCGGACCGGCGGGTCCGGAGTGAGGGGCCCGCTCCCCTCCGTCGCGCCGGAGCGCGCCGGTCCGGTTCCGGTGCGGCGCGGACCGGCGGTTTCCCGTCGCAGCCTGGCACAATGGCCACCACGAGAGGGCGGGGCCAGACGTCCCAGGTCGAGGGAGGCAACGGTGGCGACAGGCGCGGGTTCCCCGGTGCGCGGGCGGTCGACGCGGCAGCGGGCCGCCGTCGCCGCGGCGCTGGACGAGGTGGAGGAGTTCCGCAGCGCCCAGGAGCTGCACGACATGCTCCGGCACCGCGGCGACTCGGTGGGCCTGACGACGGTCTACCGCACCCTCCAGTCCCTCGCGGACGCCGGCGAGGTCGACGTGCTGCGCACCACCGACGGCGAGTCGGTCTACCGCCGCTGCCACACCGACGAGCACCACCACCACCTGGTGTGCCGCTCCTGCGGCAGGGCGGTGGAGGTCGAGGGCCCGGCCGTGGAGGACTGGGCCGAGCAGATCGCCCGCGAGCACGGCTTCCGGGACGTCGACCACACCATCGAGGTCTTCGGCACCTGCGGCGACTGCGCGGAGCGCGGCGAGAGCACGACGGGCGCCCGGAAGGCGTAGGGCGCCGCCCCGGACCTCGCAGCGTGCCGGGGCGGGGGGAAATCAGACGCGTCGCAGGTGCCCGTCGAGCACGGCCCGCAGGGCATCTGGTCCGCCGGGGTCCTGCACGCCGGCTTTGGGCAGCGCGACCAGGTGCGAGGCGTTCGGGTCGCCGCTCAGCAGGACGAACAGGCGCGCGGTCTCCACGTAACGCGGGGTCGCCTGCCAGGAGTTGTGCCCCGCGGCGAGGCGGTGTGCCACGTGCAGGCCGTCGGCCGCCGCCACGACGGTCAAGGCACCGTTGCGTTCGGTCAGTCGGTGCAGCTGCGCCGCCCGCAACCTCGGCAGGACGAGGAGTGCGAGGAGGAAGGCCACCGGGGCCACCGCGGCCTGCACCGTGAACCGCTCCGGTGCCACGATCAGCAGAGCCGCGTAGCAGCACACCACGGATGCCAGGCACACCAGGAGGAGGCGGCGTTGCCACCGTGCGGCCCGGGACACCCTGGCGCGGGCTGCCAGCGCCTCCCGCCAGTCGCGCCGGGTCAGCTGGTAGACCAGCCGCACCTGCTGCGGTGCTGCCTCGGCGGTCCCTGCGGCGCCCGTTCCCCACGCCTGCCCGGCACCCGCGTTCTCCGCCCTGTTCATCGGCCCCCCGCCCCGCGCCGGACCCGTCGCCGGCTTGCCGGACCATCCTAGGAACCTTGCGGGCGAGGGCGTGCGGGGGCCCGGGCGGGGGCCGGTACCCGTCGGCGCTCGACGGGAGAGCCGCCCCCGGGCGGTGGCTCAGGCCGTGCCCGTCCCCTCGGCCGAGGCCGTCTCGTTCTCGATCGCCCCGCCGAACCGCCGGTCGCGCTGGGCGTACTCCAGGCAGGCGTCCCACAGGTTGCGGCGGTCGAAGTCGGGCCAGAGGACGTCCTGGTAGACCATCTCCGCGTAGGCGCTCTGCCAGAGCATGAAGTTGGAGGTGCGCTGCTCGCCGGAGGGGCGCAGGAACAGGTCGACGTCCGGCATGTCCGGGTAGTACATGTACTTGGCGAGGGTCTTCTCGGTGACCTTCGACGGGTCCAGGCGGCCCTCCTTGACGTCGCGGGCCAGCGCCGCGGCGGCGTCGGCGATCTCCGCCCGGCCGCCGTAGTTGACGCAGAAGTAGAGCGTCATCGCGTCGTTGCCGGTGGTCTGCTCCTGGGCGACCTGGAGCTCCTGGACGACCGACTTCCACAGCTTGGGCATCCGGCCCACCCAGCGGATGCGGATGCCCAGCTCGTCCATCTCGTCGCGGCGGCGCCGGATGACGTCGCGGTTGAAGTTCATGAGGAAGCGCACCTCCTCGGGGGAGCGCCGCCAGTTCTCGGTGGAGAAGGCGTACAGGGAGAGGTTCTTCACCCCCATCTCCAGGCAGCCCTTGAGCACGTCCAGGACGACGCCCTCACCGACCTTGTGGCCCTCGGTGCGGGGCAGGCCGCGCTCCTTGGCCCAGCGGCCGTTGCCGTCCATGACCACGGCCACGTGGTTCGGCACCAGTTCGCCGGGGATTTTCGGCGGTCGCGCGCCGGAGGGGTGCGGCTCGGGCGTCTTGTACTCGCGCCGGGAACGGCCCAGAATCCCGCGTCGTGCCATGCGGTCCACGTCTCCTATGTGTCGTCCTGCGGTGGCGCCGGCCGTCGCCGGCGCACCACCCGGTGCCGCGCGCTGCGCGACGCGGCTGCCCGCCCTCGTCGGTCCGCCCCGCACCTGCGGTCGGACCCGGTCGCGCCCGGCGGCGCACCGTCCGTCACGTCCGGTCGGCGCGCCTGGGGCCTCCTTGCTCCGCCCACTGTTCCACGTAGCGCAGGGAGCGCAGTCCCCGCTCCAGGTGCCAGCTCAGGTAGGCCGCCACCAGGCCGCTGCCCTCACGGACGTGGCGGGGCTCGGCGGCGTCGGCGGCGGCCCAGTCCCCGGTGAGCAGGGCGCCCAGCAGAACAATGGCCTCCGAGGAGGGTACGACGCTTCCCGGCACCCGGCACTCGCCGCAGACCATGCCGCCCGAGGCGACCGAGAAGAAACGGTTGGGCCCGGGCATCCCGCACTTGGCGCAGGCCTCGAAGCTGGGGGCGTAGCCGTTGACGGCGAGGGAGCGCAGCAGGAAGGCGTCGAGCACCAGGGAGGGCTGGTGCTCTCCCCGGGCGAGGGTGCGCAGGCCGCCCACCAGCAGCAAGTACTGCTGGACGGCGGGCTCGCCCTCGTGGTCGGTGAACCGCTCCGCGGTCTCCAGCATGGCGGTGCCCGCGGTGTAGCGGGCGTAGTCGGTGACGATGGGGCCGCCGTAGGGAGCGATGGTCTCGCTCTGCGTGCACAGTGGCAGGCCGCGGCCCACCAGCTCCGCGCCGCGGGCGAAGAACTGCACGTCGACATGGCTGAAAGGCTCCAGCCGGGCGCCGAACTTCGACTTGGTCTTCCGCACCCCGCGGGCCACCGCCCGTACCCGGCCGTGACCGCGGGTGAGCAGGGTGATGATCCGGTCCGCCTCTCCCAGCTTCTGGGTGCGCAGCACGATGCCGTCGTCGCGGAACAGACTCATGGAGTCCATTGTCCGCCCTCGCGGCGGTGGCTGCTGACGAGGCCGGCGGTCACCGCGCGGGCGGTGGCCGGACCGGGTGCGGGGAGCGGGCGGGAAGCGGGTCAGGCGGCGTCCGGGTCGGCCTGGTCCGCCTCCTCCAGCAGAGCGGTGACGACCGCCTCGTCGAGCAGCAGCACGGCGCCGACGGTGTGCAGCAGTTCACGCTCGGTGGGGGTGAACGGGCCGTCGGCGAGCGCGACCCGGGCGGCCTGGTGCAGCAGCCGCTCACGTCCCGCCGGCTGGAGGTGGGGGGCCAGGGGGCGCAGCGCGTCGTGCAGTTCCAGGGCCAGGACGGTGGCGGCCGGGTGCAGGGCGCCGAAGGTGGGGGCGGCGTGCGGGCCGGCCGGGCCCTCCCGGCGCGGCCTGGGGTCGAGGGCGGGGTCGGCGGCGAGTGCGGCGAGCAGGGTGACGAGCTGCTCCTCGGTGCACTCGGTGAAGCCGGCGGCCCGTACCGTCGCCACGGCCCGCTCACGCACGGCGGGGGTGGTGGCGCCGCCCGCGGCGAGCACGGCGAGGGTGACGGTGTGCACGGCGTCGCGCAGCATGGCGGAGAAGCGGGTGGTGGTGGGGCGGTCCAGCACCTCGGGGCCGAAGTGGCCGCGGCAGGACGAGCACTCCACGACGGGGGTGGCGTCACCGCGGGCCAGTACGGGCACACCGAGCACCGTCAGTCGTCTGCGGCCGCTTCGGTGGCGGTAGTTGCGGTCCCCACCGCACGCCGAGCAGAAGAACTCGCCGTCCGCGGTGGTGTGCCAGACGGTGCGCACGCCCACCAAGCGCAGCTTGTGCATCACGCAGACCTCCGTAACGCCCCGGCCTCGTCGCCGTGACGTGATGTTAGCCACATCGGGCGGCGGGCGTCAGTACCTCGTACGGAGGTGGCCGGGTATCGACCCCCGCGCCGGCGCGGGCAGCCGCGCCCGCGCGCCCGGAGCCGACCTCCCCCGGACGGGCGGGAGGACGGCTCCGCGGGCCGTGGTCAGGCGCGGGAGGCGCGGTTGACCGCGGAGACGACGGCCTTCAGCGAGGCGCGCACGATGTTGGCGTCGATGCCCACGCCCCACATGACCTTGCCGTCGATGGCGCACTCGATGTACGCGGCGGCCTGGGAGCCGGCGCCCTCGCTCAGCGTGTGCTCGCTGTAGTCCAGCAGCCGTACGTCGACGTCGACGGCGTGCAGGGCGTCGAAGAACGCGGCCAGCGGGCCGTTGCCGCTGCCGGTGAGCACCACGTCCGCCCCGTCCACGACCGCCTCGACGGTGAGGGCGTCGGTGCCCTCGGTCGTGGTCGAGGTCTGCGCGGTGCGCAGGGAGATACGGCCCCAGGGGTTGTCGGGCACCGGCAGGTACTCGTCCTGGAAGATCGACCAGATCGCGGCCGGCGTGACCTCGCCGCCGTCGGCGTCGGTCTTGGCCTGGATGATCCGGGAGAACTCGATCTGCATCCGGCGCGGCAGGTCCAGCGCGTGGTCGTTCTTCAGGACGTAGGAGATGCCGCCCTTGCCGGACTGGGAGTTGACGCGGATGACGGCCTCGTAGGAACGGCCGACGTCCTTGGGGTCGATGGGCAGGTAGGGGACGTCCCACTGCAGGTCCTCGAAGGACTTGCCCTGGGCGGCGGCGTCCGCCTCCATGGCGTCGAAGCCCTTCTTGATGGCGTCCTGGTGGGAGCCGGAGAAGGCGGTGTAGACCAGGTCGCCCGCGTAGGGGTGGCGCGGGTGGACCTCCATCTGGTTGCAGTACTCGGCGGTCCGGCGGACCTCGTCGATCTGCGAGAAGTCGATCATCGGGTCGACGCCCTGGGAGAACAGGTTCATGCCCAGGGTGACCAGGTCCACGTTGCCGGTCCGCTCGCCCTGCCCGAACAGGCAGCCCTCGACGCGGTCGGCGCCGGCCATGACGGCCAGTTCGGCGGCGGCCACCGCGGTGCCGCGGTCGTTGTGGGGGTGGGTGGACAGGCAGACGAACTCGCGGCGCGAGAGGTTGCGCGACATCCACTCGAACCGGTCGGCGTGCGTGGAGGGCGTGGAACGCTCCACCGTCGCCGGGCAGTTGAGGATGATCTCGCGGCCGGCCTCGGGCTGCCAGACGTCCATGACGCCCTCGCAGACCTCCAGGGCGAAGTCCAGCTCGGTGTCGGTGAAGATCTCCGGGCTGTACTGGTAGCCGAAGACGGTCTCCTCGCCCAGCAGCTTCTCGGCGTACTCCATGACCAGCCGGGTGCCGTCGACGGCGATCTGCTTGACCTGCTCGCGCGATCCGCGGAAGACGACCCGGCGGAAGGTGGGCGCGGTGGCGTTGTACAGGTGGACGGTGGCGCGGTGGGCGCCGCGCAGCGACTCCACGGTCCGCTCGATCAGTTCCTCACGGGCCTGGGTCAGGACGGAGATGGTCACGTCCTCGGGGATCGCGCCCTCCTCGATGATGGAGCGCACGAAGTCGAAGTCGGTCTGGCCCGAGGAGGGGAAGCCGACCTCGATCTCCTTGTAGCCCATGGCGACCAGCAGGTCGAACATCTTCCGCTTGCGCACCGGCGACATCGGGTCGATCAGCGCCTGGTTGCCGTCCCGCAGGTCGGTCGAGAGCCAGCGGGGAGCCTTGGTGATGCGCTGGTCGGGCCAGGTCCGGTCGGGGATCCGGACGGCCTCGTACTGCCCGTAGCGGTGGATCGGCAGCCCGGAGGGCCGCTGCGTGACGGTCGCGGCGGTGATCGGGGTGGGGCGGCCTACGGAAGGCTGGGACTGGGTCATCTGCGAAGGGCTCCTCGTGTTCCGCTGAAGGCGGCCGACGGGGCGATTGGCGCATCACCGAACTCCGCGGGGAGGGGGTCGACCTTCGACTACAGGCCCTCGCCGCGGCAGCTAAGGAGAAGCAGCCCGAAACGCATAGTGGTCAGCACCATAGCGGAGACGCTCGTCGGTGGGCGATCCGGTTCCAGTATGCGAGAACGCCGGAGCGCGCCCTATGCTCCACGTCACCCGCCGTCCGCTTCCGGGGAAGCAGACCCGCCGCCCGCCTCCGGGCCCGGGGGACGGAGCGGCGCACCACAGAAAGTCGACTGCGGAGAGTTACTCGGTTCTCACGACGGGCGATAACACGGGTATGAACGCCAACCACGCGCCACACACACCGGTCTTCTGCACCATCGTCCCGCCGCACATCCTCGACCACCTCGCCGGGAGCGAGGACCACCGCGCCGAACACGCCCGCCTCACCCTGGAGCACGACAGCCGCCACCGCGACCACCGCCTGGCCATGGTGGCCGCGACCAGCGGGCCCGCCGGCGCCGCGCCCTCCGACAAGCCCGAGCGCACCATCTACGACGCCGGGCACACCGAGAACCTGCCCGGCCGCAAGGTCCACTCCGAGGACGACCCGCCCGCCAAGGACGCCTCCGTCAACCGCGCCCAGGCCGGTCTCGGCGCCACCTTCGACCTGTACCTGAAGGTCTACGGCCGCCACTCCATCGACAACCACGGCCTGCCGCTCGACGGTGTCGTCCACTACGGGCAGAAGTACGACAACGCCTTCTGGGACGGCAAGCGCATGGTCTTCGGCGACGGCGACGGCGAGCTCTTCCTCGACTTCACCATCCCCGTCGACGTCATCGGTCACGAACTGACCCACGGCGTCACCCAGTACACGGCCAACCTCGACTACCAGGGCCAGTCCGGGGCTCTCAACGAGTCGGTCTCCGACGTCTTCGGCTCGCTCATCAAGCAGTACGCCCTGGGCCAGAGCGTGGCGGAGGCCGACTGGTTGATCGGCTCCGGGCTCCTCGGCCCCGACGTCCAGGGCAAGGCGCTGCGCTCGATGAAGGCGCCGGGCACCGCCTACGACGACGACAAGCTGGGCAAGGACCCGCAGCCCGCCACCATGGACGGGTTCGTCAGGACCACCGACGACAACGGCGGCGTGCACGTCAACTCCGGTATCCCCAACCACGCCTTCTACCTGGCGGCCAAGGCGCTCGGCGGCAACGCCTGGGAGCGGGCGGGCCAGGTCTGGTACGACGTGCTCACCGGCGGCAAGCTGGCCTCCAACGCCCAGTTCGCCGACTTCGCCAAGCTGACGGTGGCCGCGGCCCGCGCCCGCTTCGGCGACGGGGACGCGGCCCAGGCCGTCGCCAAGGCCTGGAACGGCGTGGGCGTCGACATCCGGTGACGCCCACCGTCCGCGACGGGGCGGCCCCGACCGGGCCGCCCCGGGCTGCGGGCCCGGACCCCGGTCGCGGACCGCGCCCGGAGCGGGGCCGGCCGATCGGGCCGATCGGGTCGGCCGGCCCATAGGCAGCGCCCCAGTGGGTAGGGGTTCTGCATGCGGATCGAAGTGCGACGAAGTGGCGGATTCGCCGGAATCAGCCGTAAAGCCGAGGTGGACACCGAGGAGCGCTCGGACGCCGCGGAGTGGCACGCCTTGGCCGACCGGGCACTCGCGGACGGCGAGGACAACCCTCCCGACGGAGTGCCGGACGGCTACAGCTACGCCCTCCGCGTCGACGAGCGCACGGTCTACTTCGCCGATCCCCGGCTCACCGGCGACCAGCGCGACCTGGTCGGCCGGGTCCTCAAGGAGGGTTCCTGACCGGGTGCGGGCGCGGCAGGCCCGACCGGCCCGGGCAGCCCGGCTAGAAGCCCAGCCGCCGTAGCTGCTTGGGGTCGCGCTGCCAGTCCTTGGCGACCTTCACGTGCAGGTCGAGGAAGACGGGTGTGCCGAGCAGCGCCTCGATCTGCTGGCGCGACCTGGTGCCGACCTCCTTCAGGCGGCGGCCCTTGGGCCCGATGACGATGCCCTTCTGGCTGGGCCGCTCGATGTAGACGGTGGCGTGCACGTCCAGCAGCGGCCGGTCGGCGGGCCGGTCGGTGCGGGGCAGCATCTCCTCGACGACGACGGCGATGGAGTGCGGCAGCTCGTCGCGGACACCTTCCAGCGCGGCCTCCCGGATCAGCTCGGCCACCATGACCTGCTCGGGCTCGTCGGTGAGGTCGCCCTCCGGGTAGAGCGCCGGGCCCTCGGGCAGGAGCGGCACCAGCAGGTCGGCGAGGAGCCCGACCTGTCCGGGCAGCGCCACGCCCGCCTGTGCGGCGGCCCCGCTGCCGCCGCTCTCCGCCTCGGCCGTGCGGCTCTTCGCGGCCTCGATCGCCCGGTGGGCGTCGACGGCCGACACCGGCACGATCTCCGCCCACTCGATGCCCAGCTCCCGGCCCAGGCGGTCGACGGCGAGCAGCTGCTCGGCGAGCGCCTTGGAGTCGACCAGGTCCGTCTTGGTGACGACGGCGATCTTGGGGGTCTTCTTGATGCCGGCCAGCTCGGCGGCGATGTAACGGTCACCGGGGCCGATCTTCTGGTCTGCCGGCAGGCAGAAGCCGATGACGTCGACCTCGGCCCAGGTGGTGCGCACCACGTCGTTGAGCCGCTCCCCCAGCAGCGTGCGGGGCTTGTGCAGCCCCGGGGTGTCGACCAGCACGAGCTGGGCGTCCGGCCGGTGCACGATGCCGCGCACGCTGTGCCGGGTGGTCTGCGGCCGGTTGGAGGTGATGGCCACCTTCTGGCCGACCAGGGCGTTCGTCAGGGTCGACTTGCCCGCGTTCGGCCGGCCGACGAAGCAGGCGAAGCCGGCGCGGTACGGCGCGGAGGAGGAGTCTGTTCGAACGCTCATGGCGACCATTCTCCCCGATGCGCGGGCCGCCGCCGACCAGCCCGCCGGGGCCCCGGACGGGGCCCCGGCGCACGAGGACGAGCGGCGTCCGCCGGGCCCGGGCCGGTGGCCCGCCGGCTCAGCCGGCCTGCACCGTGAGGCGCACCGCGCCGTCGGGGCCCGCCAGCAGCACGGGGGTCTCGGGGCCTCCCAGGTCACGGACCGCGGCCCGGTCGTCCTCGGCGGGCGTCTGCGCCTCGCTGACCACGGCAGCGGCCTCCAGCGAGTGGGCGCCGCTGGCCACCGCCATCGCCACGGCGGTCTGCAGCGCGCTCAGCCGCAGGGAGGGCAGCGAGACGCTGCCGGCGACGTAGGTGCGTCCCGTCTCGTCCCGCACGGCCGCGCCCTCGGCCACACCGTTGCGGGCCCGCACCGAGCGGGCCAGGGTCACGATCTTGCGGTCTTCGGGGTCCAGCTCTGCTGCGTCGGTCATGGCACCGAGCATATGCGGGGCGCTGCCGGCCGGACCGGCGAGGGAGGCCGCACCACGGGCCGGGCCGAGGAGACCCGGTCGGCCCCGGCTCGCGTCCCGTCTGCGCACGGCCCCGGGCCGGTGGCGGCGCCACTGCCGGGAGCGGTGCCGCCACCGGCGGCCCTCACTCGCCGCCCGGCACGTCCTCCGCCTCCTCAGGCAGCCACACCGGCTCGCTGAGCACCGTGACGATCTTGTTGCGCCGTCCCGCCGGCGACTCCGCCGTCAGCCGCAGCGCCTTCAGCGGCCGTTCGGTGACGTGCGCGCTCAGGTCCATCTCGGCGGCGGCACCGGCGATCGGCACCCGGCCCAGCAGCTTGGCCAGCAGGCCCCCGACCGTCTCCACGTCCTCGTCGTCCAGCCCGCTCAGGCCGTACAGCTCGCCCAGGTCGCCGATGTCGAGTCGGGCGGTGACGCGGTAGCGGTCCTCACCGAGGTCCTCCACCGGCGGCAGCTCCCGGTCGTACTCGTCGGTGATCTCCCCGACGATCTCCTCCAGGATGTCCTCGATGGTGACGATGCCGGCGGTGCCGCCGTACTCGTCGATCACGACGGCCACGTGGTTGCGGTCGCGCTGCATCTCGCGCAGCAGGTCACCGGCGTTCTTGGTGTCGGGCACGAAGACCGCGGGCCGCATGGCGGTGGAGACCAGCTCCGTCTCGGCGTCCCGGCTGATGTGAACCTTGCGGGAGAGGTCCTTGAGGTAGACCACGCCCACCACGTCGTCCTCGTTCTCCCCGGTGACCGGGATGCGCGAGAACCCGGAGCGCAGCGCGAGCGTGAGCCCCTGGCGGATGGTCTTGAACCGCTCCACCGAGACCAGGTCGGTGCGCGGCACCATCACCTCGCGCACCAGGGTGTCGCCGAGCTGGAAGACCGAGTGCACCATGCGCCGCTCCTCGTCCTCGATGAGCGACTCCTGCTCGGCGAGGTCCACCATGGCCCGCAGCTCGGCCTCGGAGGCGAACGGGCCCTTGCGGAAGCCCTTGCCGGGGGTGAGCGCGTTGCCGATGAGGATGAGCAGTTGCGGCACCGGGCCGAGCACCCGGGCCAGCGGCAGCAGCACGTAGGCCGCCGCGGTGGCCGTGTTGAGCGGGTGCTGCCGGCCGATGGTGCGCGGCGAGACGCCGATGGCGACGTAGGAGACGAGCACCATGACGCCGATGGCGACGGTGAGCGCCTGCCAGGTCTGCGCGAAGCCGCGCAGGCACGCGAAGGTGACCAGCGCGCCGGCCGCCATCTCGCAGCCGACGCGGACGAGCAGCGCGAGGTTGAGGTAGCGGGTCGGGTCGGCGGCCACCGAGGCCAGCTTCGCGCTGCCGCGGCGGCCGGCCCGGACGGCCTCCTCCGCCCGGAAGCTCGTGGTGCGGGCCAGGCCCGCCTCGGCGCACGCCGCGAGCCAGGCGACGACGACGAGCAGGATCGCCACGACGATCAGTTGGGTGGTCACGGTCTCCTCGTGGTCCTGAAGGTGGCGGAGGGCGGCGGGGGCTGGGCCGTCATCGGGTGGTGGGCGCCGGCGAGGGCCCGGTGAGGCCGCGCTCGGCGCGCCAGCCGTCGACGATCGCGGCCTGCAGGGCGAACATCTCCGCCTTCTCGTCCGGTTCCTCGTGGTCGTAGCCCAGGAGGTGCAGGACGCCGTGGACGGTCAGCAGTTGCAGCTCCTCGTCCATGGAGTGCCCGGTGGGGGCCTCCTCGCCCTGCTTCCTGGCGACCTCGGGGCACAGCACGATGTCGCCCAGCAGCCCCTGGGGGGGATCCTCGTCGTCCTTGGCGGGCGGGCGCAGCTCGTCCATCGGGAAGGACATCACGTCGGTGGGGCCGGGCAGGTCCATCCACTGGATGTGGAGCTGCTCCATCGCGTCGGCGTCGACGACGATGACGGAGAGCTCCGAGAGGGGGTGGATGCGCATCCGGGACAGGGCGTAGCGGGCGACGTCGAGGACCGCCTGCTCGTCGATGTCGGTTCCGGACTCGTTGTTGACGTCGATCGACATGGGGTGGGTTTCTCGGTCTCTCGCTGGGGTGTGCGGTGTCCCGCGGGGCGGGACTGCGGTTCGCGGGGGCGGGTCCACCGGGCCCCGTCACCGACCGGGGGCGCCGGTCGGTGACGGCGGAGGTGGACCGCTGCTACCGGCGGCGCGGTCGCCGCTGGTGGTCGTCGGACTCTCGCTCGCCCTGGGTGGCGTCGTACTTCTCGTAGGCGTCGACGATACGGCCGACCAGCTTGTGGCGGACGACGTCGGTGCTGTCCAGCTTGGCGAAGTGGACATCGTCCACCCCGGCCAGGATCTCCTGCACCTGCCGCAGACCGCTCTTGGTGCCGCCCGGCAGGTCGACCTGCGTGACGTCACCGGTGATGACGATCTTGGATTCGAAGCCGAGCCGGGTCAGGAACATCTTCATCTGCTCCGGACTGGTGTTCTGAGCCTCGTCCAGGATGATGAAGGCATCATTGAGGGTGTTGTGCGTCAGCAGGTAGTTGTCGGTGACGTAGAGAGAGTCCTCAGCGGCAACCTGGATGCACACGGTCTCCTCTCGCCCTGCGGGCTCGATGGAATCGATGAAGCGCATGGGACGCCCACCGCCGCTTGCTGTGTAGACGTCGAGCTTGCGTGCCAATCTGAACGGCGCGATCCCCTCGGGGAGCCTGATGTCGACGACGTGGGCGTCATAGTTGTGCCCGGCAAGAGCCTTGCCCCGCCGTCGGGCTACCGCCATGCGACGACGGGTGTAGGCCACACCTCCCAGCGACTGCACCAGGGAGATCACGTCATCGCGCAGCAGGATCGAGGTCGTGCTGTACTGGACGCGGCAGGTGCGGTCGCGCTGGGTGACCGGACCGCCGTCGGCGTCGAGCAACCCCTGTAGCACGGCCAACCGGACGTCCGCCGAGTTGCGCAGATACTCGTCCGGCACGAATTTGGTGTGCGAACGCGTGCCGAGCAGGTCGAGCTTCCGCAGCACCCCTGTCACCGGGTTCTCGAGAGTGACCACATCGCCCGGCGACTTCTCCCGGTTGAGGACGTAGTCCGGCCCACGCTTGTGCCGGACCACGACGCCCGGCAGCACTGACTCCAGCATCCGCGCCAGTTCCGGGTCCCCCGAGGAGAAGGAGGGGGTCGTCGAGCCCGTCAAGCAGCCGTCACCGAGGAGAAGCCCCAGGGCGTAGGGATCCATGGGGACTTCACGTTCGGGATAGCGCACTGGTGCGGTCAGCATCGGCAGTTCGTAACGCCGAGCGTGGGCGGCACGGAGGTTGCCGATCATCTGCTGTGTTTCCAACACCCGCCACGGCTTGTCACGGCGCCGGTCGGATGCGGTTCGCACCGTCCACAGGTGCTCACCGCAGCAGAGCGTCCAGGAACCGTCCTGAGCGGTCACCCGGTAGATGTCCTTCTCCCCCTGGGGGTACACCCCCAGGACTGGAGTGGGCTCACCGTTCGAGCCGGTGACCAGATCGCCGACCCTCAGGTCCCCGACCGGACGCCAGCCGTCAGGTGTGAGCACCTTGCTGAACACCGGCTGCGCACGACCCCGCATATAAGCCAGCGGCGCCACCTCGATCGTCCCGGCGGCCATCAGGCGGGGGATGGAGTCGGGGTCGAGCATGTCGTGCAGCGCGTCGTAGAGCGGGCGCAGGTAGGGGTCGATCTTCTCGTAGAGGGTGCCGGGCAGGAAGCCCAGCCGCTCCCCCGCCTCGACCGCGGGCCGGGTCAGAATGATGCGGTTGACCTGCTTGGACTGGAGCGCCTGCACCGCCTTGGCCATCGCCAGGTAGGTCTTGCCGGTGCCGGCGGGGCCGATGCCGAAGACGACGGTGTGCTGGTCGATGGCGTCGACGTACCGCTTCTGGTTGAGCGTCTTGGGGCGGATGGTGCGCCCGCGGTTGGACAGGATGTTCTGCGTCAGGACGGTAGCGGGGGTCTCCGCGCCCTCCTCGCCCTCGCCGTCGCCCGCGGACCGCAGCATGGCGATGGAGCGCTCGACCGCGTCCTCCGTCATGGGCTGGCCGGTGCGGAGGACCAGTAGCATCTCGTCGAGGAGGCGCTGGACGAGCGAGACCTCGTGCTCGTCACCGACGGCGCTGATCTCGTTGCCGCGGACGTGGATGTCGGTGCCGGGGAACGCCCGCTCGATCACGCGCAGCAGCGAGTCGCCCGACCCCAGGACCGTGACCATGGGGTGTTTGGCCGGAATGCTGATCTGTGCGCGTGCCTGGGGGCCTGTGGGTGTCTGCGTCATGGGCCGGCTCTGTGGCCTGCACAACCCTCTCTTTGAGGTCCGTGATCCTTCGGTGTCCCAGGGTACGACGGGCCGCCGACAGGGCCGACGGCTTTTCGCAGGGCGGACCGGGTGCCGTGCCGCCGCGTGGCACCCGCCGCGGAACCGGGGCCGCCGGCCGCGGTGTCAGGTGCGGGGCCGGGCCGGGGGCGGACCGGGGCGGCGGAAGCCGATGGTGGGCACCGCCCGGGCGAGCGGCAGGCCGCCGCAGGAGGCGGGCAGCAGCCGGTCCATGAAGGCGTAGCGGCGCAGGGCGGCGCGGTCCTGGTCGTCGAAGGAGCGCAGGTGCTGCCACCAGGCGGCGATCTCCGTCCAGCCGGGGGCCGAGAGCGAGCCGCCGAACTCCTGCACCGACAGTGCCGCGGTGAGGTTGGCGAAGGCGAGGCGGTCGGCGAGCGGCCACCGCGCCAGGGTGCCGGTGACGAAGCCCGCCACGAAGACGTCGCCCGCCCCGGTGGGGTCCAGCGCCTCCACGTCGACGGCGGGTGCCTCGGCCTCCTCGCCGGTGCGGCCGTCGACGGCGTAGGCGCCCGCCGCGCCCATGGTGACGACCGCGATCGGCACCAGGTCGGCGAGTTTGCGGGCGGCGGCCCGCGGGTCGTCGGTGCGGGTGTAGCGCATCGCCTCCTCGGCGTTGGGCAGGAACGCCTCGCAGTGCCGCAGGTCGGTGAGGTCGGCGGGGTCCCAGCGCCCGGACTCGTCCCAGCCGACGTCGGCGAAGATGCTGCTGCCGCGGGAGGCCGCGCACCCCAGCCAGCCCTCGGGCCTGCCGGGGACGAGGGAGGCGACGCAGGCCCGTGCGGCGGGCGGGCAGCCGGGGGCGTGGCTGCCGCCGAAGGCGGAGCGGACGGCCTCCTCCTCGGCGGGCGCCTCGTGGCCGTGCGAGACCATGGTGCGTTCGCCCTCGTAGGCCATGGAGACGGTGACCGGCGAGTGCCAGCCCGCCACGCGGCGGGAGAGCGCCAGGTCGATGCCCTCGCCCTGTTCCAGCGACTCCCAGCAGTACTCGCCGTAGACGTCGTCGCCGAAGGCCGCGGCCAGCGAGGTGCGCAGGCCGAGGCGGGCGAGGGCGGTGGCCATGTTGGCGACGCCGCCGGGGCTTGAGCCCATGCCGCGCGCCCAGGACTCGGTGCCGCGCACGGGGGCGGAGTCCAGGCCGGTGAAGACGATGTCGAGGAAGACGGTGCCGGTGAGGTAGACGTCGGTGGCGGGGTCGCCGTCGGCGCGTACCGCTGCCAGCGGGTCCAGAGTGGGCGTGGGGCCGCCGCCTGCCGGTGGCCGGATGTCGTCTGTGTTCACCTGCTGCCCCTGTCTGCGAGTTGCCTGCGAGTCCGCCGGTACGGGCCGCGGCGTGCCTGGTCCGTGCGGCCCCACGCGCGTTCCGTGTTCGGCCGGCCGGGGCGGAAGGCGCGGTCCGGGTGGCGCGTTACCGTCCCTGTGGGGTCAGTGTGCCAGCCCTTGCAGGGAGTTCTCCCTGCCGCGCCGGAGGGGGGGCGGGCGGGTCGGCCCGCGGCGAACCGGTCCACCGCGGGCCGCCGGTGCTCAGTGCCCCCGGTCGAGCCACTCCTGGAGGTGGGGTGCCTCCTGGCCGATCGTGGTGGACTCCCCGTGTCCGGTGCACACCCGGGTCTCGGGCGGCAGGGTCAGCAGCTTGTCGCGGATGGAGTCCACCAGGGTCGGGAAGTCGGAGAAGGACCGGCCGGTGGCCCCGGGTCCGCCCTGGAAGAGGGTGTCGCCGGTGAAGACGGTGCCGAGGTCCGGTGCGTAGAGGCAGACGGCGCCGGGGGCGTGGCCCGGGGTGTGCAGGACGGTGAGGTCGACGCCGGCGATGGTGAGGACCTGGCCGTCGGCGAGGTCGCGGTCGGGTGCGGTGGTGGGGTGGGTCAGCCGCCACAGCGGCAGGTCGTCGGGGTGCAGGTGGATGGTTGCGCCGGTGCGGGCCGCGAGGGCGGGGGCGGCGGCCACGTGGTCGTCGTGGGCGTGGGTGCAGACGACGGCCCGCAGGGTGCGGCCGTCGAGGGCGGCCTGGACGGCTTCGGCGTCGTGGGCGGCGTCGATGACGATCGCCTCCTCGTCGTCGCCGACGATCCAGACGTTGTTGTCCACCTCCCAGGTGCCGCCGTCGAGGGAGAAGGTGCCGTGGGTGACGAGGTGGTCGACGCGGGCGGGCATCAGAGGATCACCACCGAGCGCAGCACGTCGCCCTCGTGCATGCGGGCGAAGGCGTGCTCGACCTCGTCCAGGCCGATGGTCTCGGTGACGAACGCGGAGAGGTCGATGCGGCCCTGGCGGTGCAGTTCGACGAGCATGGGGAAGTCGCGGGACGGCAGGCAGTCGCCGTACCAGGAGGACTTGAGCGCGCCGCCCCGGCCGAAGACGTCCAGCAGCGGCAGTTCGAGGGTCATCTCGGGGGTGGGTACGCCGACCAGGACGACGGTGCCGGCCAGGTCGCGGGCGTAGAAGGCCTGCCGGTAGGTCTCGGGCCGGCCGACGGCCTCGATGGCGACGTCCACGCCGAAGCCGTCGGTGAGCCCGCGGATGTGCTCGACGGGGTCGGTGGTGCGGGAGTTGACGGTGTGGGTGGCACCGACCTCGCGGGCCTTGTTCAGCTTGCGGTCGTCGATGTCGACGGCGATGATCCGGGTGGCGCCGGCCAGCCGCGCGCCGACGATCGCCGCGTCGCCGACGCCGCCGCAGCCGAACACGGCGACGCTGTCGCCGCGGCTGACCCCGCCGGTGTTCAGGGCGGCACCGATGCCCGCCATCACCCCGCAGCCCAGCAGGCCCGCGACGGCCGGTGAGACGTCCGGGTCGACCTTGGTGCACTGGCCGGCGGCGACCAGCGTCTTGTCGGCGAAGGCGCCGATGCCGAGGGCCGGCTCCAGCGGGGTGCCGTCCCGCAGGGTCATCTTCTGCCGGGCGTTGTGCGTGTCGAAGCAGTACTGCGGCCGGCCCCGCTTGCAGGCCCGGCACTTGCCGCAGACCGCGCGCCAGTTCAGCACCACGAAGTCGCCGGGCGCGACGTCCTCGACGCCCTCGCCGACCGACTCCACGATCCCGGCCGCCTCGTGCCCCAGCAGGAACGGGAAGTCGTCGTTGATCCCGCCCTGCTTGTAGTGGAGGTCGGTGTGGCAGACGCCGCACGCCTGGACCTTCACCACCGCCTCGCCGGGCCCCGGGTCGGGCACGACGATCGTCTCCAGGCGTACCGGTTCGTCCTTCCCCGGTGCGATGACGCCACGTACTTCCTGTGCCATCCTCCGCAGCCCCTTTCTCGGTTCTCGGTGTGGTCCCTGATCATGAACGGTTGCCCACGGTACGCATCGTGCCCGGTCGGCGGGCGGAGAACGCGCAGTCCGGGCGGCGGGGTGCGGGCGGGTGGCGAAGGCGCAGGCAGGGGCGGGCCCGGGCGCCCCAGTGGGCGGGCCCGCGCTTCAGCCGCGGCGCCGGGGCAGCGGGACGCGCAGGAGGTCCTCGGCGACGGTCAGCTCACCGGTGAAGCCGGCGTCGCGGGCCTGGCGCCGGAAGTCCTCGGGGTCGGTGTAGCGCTGCGAGAAGTGGGTGAGGACGAGGTGGCGCACGCCGGCGTCGCGGGCCACGCCCGCGGCCTGGCCCGCCGTCAGGTGGCCGTGCTCCTCGGCGAGGGCGGCGTCCTGGTCCAGGAAGGTGGCCTCGATGACGAGCATGTCGCAGCCGTGCGCCAGCTCGTGGACGGCGGGGCACAGCCGGGTGTCCATGACGAAGGCGAAGCTCTGTCCGGGGCGGACCTCGCTGACGTCCTCCAGGCGCACCTCTTTCAGGCGTCCGGTGCGTTGCAGGACGCCGATGTCGGGCCCGGTGATGCCGCGGGCGGCGAGCCGGTCGGGCAGCATGCGGCGGCCGTCGGGTTCGTCGAGCCGGTAGCCGTAGGCCTCGACGGGGTGGGAGAGGCGGCGTGCGGTGAGGGTGAAGGCCCCGGCCTCGACGAGGGTGGCCCCCTCCCCCGACACGGGCTGCTGCCGCAGGGTGACCCGCTCGCGGTAGGCCGTGGAGTGGCACAGCCGCTCGAAGTACTGCTGCCCGCTGGCCGGGTAGTGGGCGGTGACGGGGTGGGGGACGGCGTCGAGGTTGATCCGCTGGACGACGCCGGCCAGGCCGAGGCTGTGGTCCCCGTGGAAGTGCGTGACGCAGATGCGGTGGACGTCGTGCGCGGCGACCCCGGCCAGCGTCATCTGCCGCTGCGTTCCCTCGCCGGGGTCGAAGAGCAGGCCCTCGTCGTCCCAGCGCAGCAGGTAGCCGTTGTGGTTGCGCCGGCGGGTCGGGACCTGGCTGGCGCTGCCGAGGACGACGAACTCCCGGGGGGACACGGCGGTTACCCGGGGGGCCAGTTCAGGCCACGGCCGCCGAGGAGGTGCGCGTGGGCGTGGAAGACGGTCTGGCCCGCGCCCGACCCGGTGTTGAACACCACGCGGTAACCCGAGTCGACGAGGTCCTCCATGGCCGCGACCTCGCCGGCCGTGGTGAGCACGTCCGCGGCGATCTGCGGGTGGCTGGCGGCGAGGGCGGCGATGTCCGGCCGGTGCACCTTGGGGATCACCAGCACGTGCGTGGGCGCCTGGGGGTTGATGTCGCGGAAGGCGACGGTCGTCTCGGTCTCCCGCACGATGGTCGCCGGAACGTCACCTGTCACGATCTTGCAGAACAGGCAGTCCGCCTGGGCTTCTGTCGCCACTGCGGCTCCTCCCATGAGAACTCGCGGCCCTCGCGGACCTGCGCTGACACGGAATCGGATCGTATCGTCCCGGCCCCGCGGACCGGGTCCCCCACCCGGTGGACGGGCCCGGCGGACACCCCTGGTCGCGGCCCGCCCGGAGCGCGTGTCGGCGAGCCGCGGGCACCCTTGGGCGGGCCCGCTCCTCGCTAAGGGGTCCTTGCCATATGAGCGTCCGATGAGGTCGCGTGGTCTGGCGCCGTGCATCGCAAGGCGCCGGAGAGTCCTCGTAGCGGAGCTACTAGGGCTTTTCGGCAACGCTGCGAGGTGCGACACCAGACCACGCGACCCGGGCGGGCATATGGCAAGGACCCCTAAGCTGGACCGGCACGAAGTCCGTAGATCCGCTCACCACAGGAGCAGACCACCCATGGCAACCTCACGTACCGCCACGACCCACTGGGAAGGCAATCTCCTCGAGGGCAAGGGGAACGTCTCCCTCGACTCCTCCGGCATCGGCACCTACGACGTGAGCTGGCCCTCCCGCGCCGAGGCCCCCAACGGGCGGACCAGCCCCGAGGAGCTGATCGCGGCGGCCCACTCCTCCTGCTTCTCGATGGCCTTCTCGCACGGCCTGGCCGGCAAGGGCCACACGGTCTCCTCCCTGGACACCCGGGCCGAGGTCACCTTCCAGCCGGGTGAGGGCATCACCGGCATCAGGCTGACCGTCCGCGCCTCGGTGCCGGGCCTCTCCGAGGAGGAGTTCCAAGCCGCCGCCCAGGACGCCAAGGCCAACTGCCCGGTGAGCCAGGCCCTGGCCGGGGTCAAGGACATCACGCTGGACGCGCAGCTGGTCTGAGCGTTCCGCTTCCACGCCACCGCCTCTCGTGCCGTCGGGCGCGGGGGGCGGTGGCTTTTTGCCGGGGGGGGCTCCGACTTCCGCCCTCGGGGCCGCGTTCGTCCTGCGTGCGGTGCCAGGTGTGCGGGGTCAGCCCAGGCTGATGCTGAACACGTCTCCCGGCCTGGGCCGGTCCCCGTACTCCTCGTGGCCGTCCAGCACGATGACGGAGACCCTGGTTCCGGCTGCACGGTATTCCACGTACTCGCCCTGGCTGATGCACTCCAGACCCGGGGGGTGCGGGGTGCGCGACAGGTGCCTCCGCAGCTCTTCCCAGGTGACGTGGCGCGGAAGGAGAACCCCCGTCCCGTCACCCCACTGTGCGAGCAGCTCCGGGTGGAAGGCGAGCCTGTGCTGCTCGAGCATCATGCCCGTGACGGCCCACTCGGGTCCCTCGGCGAAGTAGACCTCCACCAGCCCGTAGTCCCGCCGGAGCGAGGAGCTCACCGCATCCGTTTCCTCGATGCAGTCCACGCGGACTGCCTGGTCGACCTCGGCCAGGCTTGACCCGATTCCCAGCCCGCAGAATCTTCCCGTGGCGATGAAGGCCGCAAGGGATCCGACGCCCGACACTGCCGCTTCTCCCTTGCGGCGCGGGTTCCCGGCCACCTCGCTCATGCGGTCCTCAACTGCTGCCGGAGCGCCCGGCTCACCCCCACCGCCCCGTCCGCCCCAGCAGCAGCGCCGCGGCGGCCGTGCCCGCGGTGGAGGTGCGGAGCACGGACGGGCCCAGGCGGTAGGGGTGGGCGCCGGCCTCGGCGAAGGTGGTCAACTCCTCGGGGGAGACTCCGCCTTCGGGGCCGACCACCAGGACGATCTCGCCGGACTCGGGCAGGGGCGCGGTGGCCAGCGGGGTGCTGCCCTCCTCGTGGAGGACGGCGGCGAGATCGGCTCCGGCCAGCAGACGGGCGACGTCCTCGGTGGTGGCGGCTTCGGCGACATGCGGAAAGGTCAGCCGGCGGGACTGCTTGCCCGCCTCCCGGGCCGTGGCACGCCACTTGGCCAGCGCCTTGGTGCCGCGCTCGGCCTTCCAGCGGGTGACGCAGCGGGCGGCCTGCCAGGGAACGACGGCGTCGACGCCGGTCTCCGTCATGGTCTCCACGGCGAGTTCGCCGCGGTCGCCCTTGGGGAGCGCCTGGACGACGGTGATGCGCGGGGCCGGCGCCTCCTCGGTACGGACCGCGGTGACCTCGACGTCCAGGTGGTCCTTGCCGGAGACGGCGGTGACGGTGCCGTGGACGCCGGTGCCCGCGCCGTCGGTGAGGACGAGCTCCTCCCCCACGCGCAGCCTGCGCACCGACACCGCGTGCCGGCCCTCGGGCCCGTCCAGGGAGACGGTGGCGCCGGGCCGGGCGGCGGCGAGGCCCTCGGCGAGGAAGACGGGGGCGGTCACGGGCGGTGGGCGGTGTCGCGGGCGGAGAACGGCGCGCCGGGGAGCCCGGCGGCCGGCTGCGGGGCGCGGCCGGCGAGGGCTTCGCGGGCCGCTGCCAGTTCGCCGGCGAGGGTGCGCACCAACTGCCCGGCCGGCAGCTTGCGGATCTGCCGGAACCCCTGGCCCGCCCAGAGGTGGAGCCCGTCGGCGTCACCGGCCTTCGCGGCGGCCTTGCGCAGCGGGGAGGTCAGGTAGTGGACGGCCGGGTAGGCGGCGGGCGCGTGGTCGCTGTGCTCGGTGAGGAAGCGGTTGGCCAGGCCGCGGGCCGGCCGGCCGGAGAAGGCGCGGGTCATGGCCGTGCGGGTGTAGGCCGGGTTGGTCAGGGCCTGCTGGTGGGTCGCGCTGGCGCCCGACTCGGGGCAGAGCAGGAACGCCGTGCCGAGCTGGCCCATGTCCGCACCGGCGGCCAGCACCGCCGCGATCTGGGCGCCGCGCATCAGGCCGCCCGCCGCGATGATCGGGAGCTGCACCGTCTCGCGGACCTGCGCGACCAGGGAGAGCAGGCCCAGCGGGGAGCCGGTGCCGTCCTCGGCCGGGTCGTCGGTGTGCGTGCCGCGGTGGCCGCCGGCCTCGAAGCCCTGGACGCAGACGGCGTCCGCGCCGGACCACTGGGCGGCGCGCGCCTCGGCGGGCGAGGTGACGGTCACCACGGTGCGGGTGCCGGCCTCGGCCAAGGCGTCCAGGACCGCGCGGGAGGGGCAGCCGAAGGTGAAGGAGACCACGGGGACGCGCTCCTGGAGGAGGGCGTCGACCTTGGCCTCGTAGGCGTCGTCGGTGGAGCCGTCCGGGTCGCCGAACTCGACGCCCAGGCGGGCCGCTTCGGGGGCCAGCCGGTCGCGGTAGGCGGCGACCGCGTCGGCCGCGCCGCCGGCGGAGGGCTGCGGCATGAAGAGGTTGACGCCGAAGGCGGCGGTCGTGCGGCCCCGCAGCTCGCGGATCTCCTCGCGCATGGCGTCGACGCTCTTGTAGCCGGCGGCCAGGTGCCCCAGTCCGCCCGCCTCGCCGACGGCGGCGGCCAGTTCGGGCCCGGAGGGCCCGCCGGCCATGGGGGCCTGCACGATCGGGTGGCGGCACAGATCGGTGAGCGCGAGAGGCATGTGCGTATCGTGTCACGCCCGCTGCGGCGCACCGAGTCGACGGCGGTGCCGCGTAGATCACATCGCACCGGCGCGCCGGCCGCCCGGGGTCCTCGTGGCGAGGGTCCCGGGCGGCGCGTTCGTCCGTGCGGTGGGCGGCGTCAGCGGCCGTTGAAGGCGTCCTTCAGCCGCGAGAAGAGGCCCTGCTGCCCCGGTTGGAACTGGCCGGTGGGCCGCTCCTCACCCCGCAGCTTGGCCAGGCGGCGCAGCAGCTCCTCCTGCTCGGCGTCCAGCTTGCTCGGGGTCTGCACCTCCACGTGGACGATCAGGTCGCCCCGGCCGCCGCCGCGCAGGTGCGTGACACCGTGCTGGTGCAGCGGGATCGACTGGCCGGACTGGGTGCCGGGCCGCACGTCGACGTCCTTCATGCCGTCCAGCGTCTCCAGCGGGCACTTGGTGCCCAGGGCCGCCGCCGTCATGGGGATGGTGACCGTGCAGTGCAGGTCGTCACCGCGCCGCTGGAAGACGGGGTGGGCCGTCTCGTGGATCTCGACGTAGAGGTCGCCGGCCGGGCCGCCGCCGGGGCCGACCTCGCCCTCCCCGGCGAGCTGGATGCGGGTGCCGTTGTCCACACCCGCCGGGATCTTCACCGTCAGCGTGTGACGGGAGCGGACCCGGCCGTCGCCGGCGCACTCCGGGCAGGGCGTGGGCACGATCGTGCCGAAGCCCTGGCACTGCGGGCAGGGCCGCGAGGTCATGACCTGGCCGAGGAAGGACCGGGTGACCTGGGAGACCTCGCCCCGGCCGCGGCACATGTCGCAGGTCTGCGCGGAGGTGCCGGGGGCGGCGCCCTCACCACTGCAGGTGGTGCAGACCACGGCGGTGTCGACCTGGATGTCCTTCGTGGTGCCGAAGGCGGCCTCGTGCAGCTCGATGTCGAGCCGGATCATGGCGTCCTGGCCGCGGCGGGTGCGGGATCGCGGGCCGCGCTGCTGGGACGTGCCGAAGAAGGCGTCCATGATGTCGGAGAAGTTGCCGAAGCCGCCGGCGCCGAAGCCGCCCGCGCCTCCGCCGCCGTTCTGCGACAGGGGGTCGCCGCCGAGGTCGTAGACCTGCTTCTTCTGCGGGTCCGACAACACCTCGTAGGCGGCGTTGATCTCCTTGAACCGCTCCTGGGTCTTGGGGTCCGGATTCACGTCCGGGTGCAGCTCACGCGCCAGCCGCCGGAAAGCCTTCTTGATCTCGTCCTGCGAGGCGTCGCGCCGGACGCCCAGGACCGTGTAGTAATCCGTGGCCACTTACGACTCCGCCAGGATCTGTCCGACGTAACGTGCCACTGCGCGTACCGCTCCCATCGTTCCGGGGTAGTCCATGCGGGTCGGTCCGACCACACCGAGTTTGGCGACCGCCTCGTCGCCCGAACCGTAGCCGACCGCCACGACGGACGTGGAAGTCAGTCCCTCGTGAGCGTTCTCATGTCCGATGCGGACGGTCATGCCGGGGTCCTTCGCCTCACCGAGGAGCTTGAGCAGCACGACCTGCTCCTCCAACGCCTCCAGCACCGGCCGGATGGTCAGGGGGAAGTCGTGCCCGAAACGCGTCAGATTGGCGGTGCCGCCGATCATCAGCCGTTCCTCGGTCTCCTCCACCAGGGTCTCCAGGAGGACGGAGAGGACCGTCGAGACGGTACCCCGATCCTCCGCCTCGAACGAGTCCGGGAGGTCCTGCACGAGCTGGGGGACGTCGGTGAAGCGGCGACCCACCACCCGGCTGTTCAGCCGGGCCCGCAGGTCCGCCAGCGAGGCCTCGCCGAACGGCGCCGGGCAGTCGACCATACGCTGTTCGACCCGTCCGGTGTCCGTGATCAGCACGAGCATCAGGCGGGCCGGGGCCAGCGACAGCAGCTCGACGTGGCGGACGGTGGAGCGGGTCAGCGAGGGGTACTGCACGACGGCGACCTGCCGCGTCAACTGTGCCAGCAACCGGACGGTGCGGGCCACCACGTCGTCGAGGTCGACCGCGCCGGCCAGGAAGTTCTGGATGGCGCGCCGCTCGGGCGAGGTCATCGGCTTGACGCCGGCCAGCTTGTCGACGAAGAGCCGGTACCCCTTGTCCGTGGGGATGCGCCCGGCGCTGGTGTGGGGCTGCGCGATGTAGCCCTCCTCCTCCAGCACCGACATGTCGTTGCGCACCGTGGCCGGGGACACGCCCAGACTGTGCCGCTCGGTGAGGGCCTTGGAACCGACCGGCTCCTGGGTGCCGACGTAGTCCTGGACGATGGCACGCAGCACCTCGAGCCTGCGCTCACTCAGCATCCCGCGCACCTCCGCTCCGGCCTGGACCTCTGTCGTGGTTTCACCGTTCCTGGCACTCCTTCCATCCGAGTGCCAGACCCCGACCCAGTGTACGGCCGGAGTACACAGGCAGGGCAAGGGCGCCGACGTTCGCGCCCGGGCGGGAGAGCGACCGGGGCAGCGGCCCGCTGAGGCCCGCCCCCGCGCGGCGCCCGGTCGGGCGCGGGCCGACACCCTAGCGTGCGGCCGGCCCCGGTCGGGACCGCCCGTGCCCGGGCCGTGCGGCGCGGGCCTTCGGTCCACGGCGCTCCCGGCGTTAGCGTCGCCCCATGCGGACCACGTGGGAAGAGGCCGGTTGGGAACGGATCGGTGACGGAGTGGGCAGGCGACGGCTGCCCGGCTGGGACGAGACGGTGGGCGCCGTGGCCGGCGCCACCGGGCTCCTGGTGGTGGACGCCGGCGCCACCCTCGCCGAGGGCGGCGCGCTGGCCCACCAGGTGACGGCGATCGTCGGCGGCCCGGTGACGCACCTCGCCCTCACCCACCCCCACTTCGACCACGTGCTGGGCGCCGCGGCGTTCACCGGCGACCGGCCGCAGGACGCGGGCGGGGTGGCCGTGTACGCGGCGGTGGGGGCGGCGGAGGCGCTCAGCCACGGGCGGGAGGAGCTGCTGCGCGACGCGCGGGCGCACGGGATGCCGCACGAGGCGGTCGAGGAGGCCGCGGCGGCGCCCGTCGTCCCCGGCCACGGCGTGAGCGACACCCTCACCGTCGACCTCGGTGACCGTCAGGTGCTGCTGGCCAACGTCGGCCCGGGGCACACCGCGCACGATCTCGCCGTCGTCGTCCCGGAGCGGGAGGGGCACCCGGCGGTGGTGTTCTGCGGCGACCTCGTCGAGGAGTCGGGGGAGCCGCAGGCGGGCCCGGACGCGGTGCCCGCCCGGTGGCCGGCGGCCTTGGACCGGCTCCTGTCGCTGGGCGGTGAGCACGCCCACTACGTGCCGGGGCACGGGCGGGTGGTCGATGCCCGTTTCGTCCGTGAGCAACGTGACACCCTCGCACGGCGCTTCGGCGTGTCGCGGAGTTGACGCGCGCGCCGTTCCTATCGTCTGCCCCATGCGCAGCAGATCGTACGACGCCGACCTGACGCCGCCGTGGAAGAAGCGGCAGCCCGCCCCCGAGGTCGAGGCGGAACCGGACCTGGTCGTGGAGGAGGTCACCACGGGCTTCTGCGGTGCGGTCATCCGGTGCGAGAAGACCGCGCAGGGCCCGACGGTGACCCTGGAGGACCGTTTCGGCCGGCACCGCGTCTTCCCCCTGGAACCGCGGGGCTTCCTGCTGGAGGGCAGGGTCGTGACCCTGGTACGGCCCCGGGGGCGCACCGCCCCCACGGCACCGGCCCGCACCGCCTCGGGGTCGGTCGCCGTCCCGGGCGCGCGGGCCCGGGTGGCGCGCGCCGGGCGCATCTACGTCGAGGGACGGCACGACGCGGAGCTGGTGGAGCGGGTCTGGGGCGACGACCTGCGGGTCGAGGGCGTCGTCGTGGAGTACCTGGAGGGCGTCGACGACCTGCCGGCGATCGTCTCGGCCTTCGCCCCGGGGCCGGACGCGCGGCTCGGCGTGCTGGTGGACCATCTGGTGCCCGGCTCGAAGGAGTCCCGGATCGCCGCGTCGGTGACCGGGGAGCACGCGCTGGTCGTGGGCCACCCCTACATCGACGTCTGGGAGGCGGTGAAGCCCGCTTCCGTGGGCATCCCCGCCTGGCCGGCCGTGCCGCGCGGCCAGGACTGGAAGACCGGCGTGTGCCGGGCCCTGGGCTGGCCGGAGAACACCGGGGCGGCCTGGCGGCGCATCCTCGCTTCCGTGCACTCCTACCGCGATCTGGAGCCCGCGCTGCTGGGCCGCGTGGAGGAGCTGATCGACTTCGTGACCGCGCCGGAGGCGGGCGGGGTGTGAGCGTCCCGCCCGCCCGGGTGGTCCGGGGCGGGCGGGACGCCTTCAGTCGACCAGGTCGCGGACCACGGCGTCCGCCAGCAGCCGGCCCCGCAGGGTCAGGACGGCGCGGCCCTCGGCGTAGGGGCCGGGTTCCAGGAGGCCGTCGTCGAGAGCGCGGCGGGCGGCGCGGGCGCCGGCGGGGGCGAGGAGCTCCAGCGGGCAGCCGGCCGAGAGGCGCAGCTCCAGCAGGATGCGCTCGACCCGGCGGTCCTCCGCTCCCAGCACCTCGCGGCCGGCCCCGGGGGTGCGGCCCTCCTGGAGCGCCTGGGCGTAGGCGGCGGGGTGCTTCACGTTCCACCAGCGGATGCCGCCGACGTGGCTGTGGGCTCCCGGGCCGGCGCCCCACCAGTCGGCGCCGGTCCAGTACAGCTCGTTGTGGCGGCAGCGGGCGGCGGGGGTGAGGGCCCAGTTCGACACCTCGTACCACTGGTATCCCGCGGCCCCCAGCACCTCCTCGGCGATGAGGTAGCGGTCGGCGTGGACGTCGTCGTCGGTCATCTCCACCTCGCCGCGGCGGATGCGCCGGGCCAGGCCGGTGCCCTCCTCGACGATGAGGGCGTACGCCGAGACGTGGTCGGGGCCGGCCGAGAGGGCGGCGTCGAGGGTGGCGCGCCAGTCCTCGTCGCTCTCCCCCGGGGTGCCGTAGATCAGGTCGAGGTTGACGTGGTCGAAGCCGGCGGCGCGGGCCTCGGCGACGCAGGCCTCGGGGCGGCCGGGGGTGTGGGTGCGGTCCAGGACGCGCAGCACGTGCCGGCGGGCGCTCTGCATGCCGAAGGAGATCCGGTTGAAGCCGGCCGCACGGAGTTCGGCCAGGTAGCCGGGGTCGACCGACTCGGGGTTGGCCTCGGTGGTGATCTCGGCGTCCTCGGCGAGGCCGAACTCCTCCCGCACACAGGCGAGCATCCGTCCGAGGTGGGAGGCGGGCAGCAGCGTGGGGGTGCCGCCGCCGACGAAGACCGTCTGCACCGGCCGGGGGGCGTCGCCGAGGACCTTGCGGGCGAGCCGCACCTCCTCGACGAGGTTGTCGGCGTAGGTCTCCTGGGTGGCCTGGGCGCCGCCGGAGCCGCGCAGCTCGGCGGCGGTGTAGGTGTTGAAGTCGCAGTAGCCGCAGCGGGTGGCGCAGTACGGGACGTGGAGGTAGAAGCCCAGCGGGCGCCGGGCGGCGTCTCGCAGGGCGTGGGCGGGCAGGGACCCGTCCACGGGCACGGGCTCGCCGTCGGGCAGGGCGGAAGGCATTCCCCCATTGTCCGGCATCGCGGACCCGAACCGGCCGGGCCCGGCCCCCGCCCGGCTTCCGGGCTCCGGCCCGGTGCGCGCCCGGCCCCCGGCGTCCGGGCCGGGAGCCGTCGGGCTCCCGGCGGTCCGGGTCCGGCCCCCGCTCGGCTCAGCAGGTGGCGGGGCGGGGCAGGGCGCGCAGGACGAGGAGGGCGAGGTCGTCGTCGGGCGGGGTGGTGGCGAAGTCGTGGACGGTGCGGCGGATGCGCTCCGCGGTGTCCTCCGCCGACAGGCCGGCGCAGGCGGCCAGCGCCGCGGAGAGGCCGTCCTGGTCGTCGAACTGGGTCAGGCCGGAGCGGCGTTCGGTCACCCCGTCCGTGACGCACAACAGGGTCTCGCCGGGCTTCAGGTCGAAGGACTCGCAACTGTAGACCGCGTCCTCGACAACGCCCAGCAGCATCTGCGGCGCCGCCACCACCCGGACCCGGCCGTCCGTCCCGAGCACCAGGGGCAGCGGGTGGCCGGCGCTGGCGAGGGTGCAGCGCACGCCGCGCTCGCCGCCCTGGAGGGGTCGGATCTCCCCGTAGAGGAGGGAGAGGAAGCGGGTCTGCTCGTCCTCGTCCCGCAGCCCCATGACGGGTTCGGACCGGGTGGCGTCGGCTGCCGCCACGGCCGCCGCCACGGCCATGACCGAGTCGGCGGCCTCGCGCGTCATGGTCTTGTTCAGCCTGTCCAGCACGTGGGCGACGCCGAAGCCTTCGCGGGCCAGGAGGCGCAGGACGGGGCGGGCCAGGCCGGTGACGGCTGCGGCCTCCGGGCCGCTGCCGCAGACGTCGCCCAGGGCGAAGCACCAGCGGTCCCGGTCCGCCTCGAACAGGTCCCAGAAGTCGCCGCCGGCCCAGGTGCCCTCCCGGGGTTCGTAGACCACGGCCGATTCCATGCCGGGCACCGCGGGGCGGCCCTTGGGCAGCAGCCGGCGTTGCAGGACACGGCTGATGCGCTCCTGACGTGAGTAGGCGTGGGCGGTGGCCAGGGCCCTGGCCACCCGGCGGGAGAGGTCCTCCAGCAGCCCGAGGACCGCGCCGGGGAAGCGGCCGAGTCCGGAGCGCCCCATGATCAGCGTGCCGTGGCAGCGGCCTCCGGCGACCAGCGCGCAGGCCAGCGCCGCACCGTCCGACCCGTCGGGGTGGCTCGTCCCCTCGGGCCAGGACCAGGGGACGGGGGCCGCCGCGCTGCCGGTGGGGAGGGGGTGGCCGTGTGCCGCGAGGGTCGGTGGCGTCTTCTCCAGGACGGCCCGCAGGGCGTCGGTGCGGCTCTCGTTGGCGTGCCACACCCGGGCCAGGCGGGAGGCCGGTCCGCTCTCCTCGCGCATCGCGGTGCCCTCCGCGTGCGGGCCGGGGCCCGCGTCGTCCAGCCAGACGGCGCACCAGTCGGCGACCCGGGGGACCAGGAGCTGGGCGGTGAGGGCTGCGACCTGGTCGGCGTCGAGTTGGCCGCCGAGAAGGTCGGAGGCCTCCGCGAGGAAGGAGAGGGTGCCGTGGTCGGGCCACTGCGTCTCCCGCCGCGAGGCGCACCCCGCCGTCGGCGGGGCCGACGCCGTGGCGGTGCCGGTCGCGAGCGGGGGCCTGCCCGGGTCGGCCGGTGCCTTCGCCCGCTCGGAGCGGGACGGGGCTACGGCGGCTGCCGGGGACACGGTGGCGACCGGGTCCGGGGCGGCCTGGTCCGGCGGGGCCGGGTGTGAGGAGGCCGGTGCTGCGTGGCCGTCGGGGGCGGTGGTGGCGGGTCGGGACGGCGTCGTGTCGCTGCCGGGTGCTTCGAAGGGCTCAAGGGGCCCGGGGGTCCATGATCCGGTGCCGTAGGTGTTCCGGCCCCGGCGCGCCTCCGCCCGCCATGCGTCGAGGGAGTCCCCGCGTGCGGTGGCGGCAGCGGCAGGGGGCCCGAGCGGCTGGGGTGCGGTGGCCGTCGCCGACCGCCCGGACGGCGCGGTGGTACCGGGGCGGTCCGGATGGCCGGCGGCGGGGAGGGCCGGCGTGGCGAGGTCGGGGGTGGTGAGGGGGGAGGCCGCCGGTGGCAGCCGGGGCGTCACCACCATCCGGAACCAGACGGTCTTGGAGGCGCGGCTGTAGGTGATGCCCCAGGCCTCGGCGAGCGCGCCGACCAGGTGGAGCCCCCGGCCGCCGGCGGCCTCCGTCCCGGCCCACTCCTCGTGGCCCCGCACGGCGCGCGCCGGGTGGTGGTCGCGGACCTCGACGGTCACCGTGGCGGGCGAGGCCGAGCCCTCCCGGCCCCCGGCCCCGCCGTCCTGCGGCGCGCGGTCCGCGGTCTCGCCGAAGGTGTCGGCCGCCGATGGCGGTGCGGTCGGCGGGGCGAGGTGGCAGCGGACGTCGACGCCCGTGCCGGCGTGGACGACGGCGTTGGTCACCAGCTCGCTGACCAGCAGTACGGCCTCGTCGACCAGGACCTCGTCGATACCGTCGGCGCCGTGGACGCCCTCGTCCCGCCACTGCCGGAGACGGTCCCGGACGAACCGCCGCGCCGTCGCGGCGGCTCCCGGGTCTCCGGGCAGGCTGGTGCGTGCGTCCGGTGGGGCGGCCGGCCGGGGCGGGGTCTGAGGGACGGGCTGCGGCAGCACGTCCGGGAGCGCCGGGGCCCCGACGTCGCGAGCCGGCTCGCCGGGTCCGCCGCTGCGCCGCGGGGAGTCGGGGCGGGTGGGGTGCGGTTGCCGTACGGCCTCCTCCGGTACGGGGGCGCCGGCCGCCGGTCGTGGGGACGGCCATGCCCGCACGACTTCGACCTTCCGTTGCGACGTCGCCGTCGTCCTCATACACCCTCTCCCCGCTGCCTCCGCCGGCGCCGAGCGACGCCTCCGCCAGAGTGACAGACAGACGGCTTGCGCACACGAAGAGTCACGAAACTCCAGCGGACCGGGTGACGGCGGCCGCGCACCAGGTCCGCAGCGGGCCGCTTCGGCGCCCTGCCCGGGCGGAGCGCACGGACGCACCTCGGGGAACGTAGTGTCGTTCGCATGGCGACGGACCACTTTGCCAACGACCCGCGCACCCACCTGGAGCGCATGCTGGCGGGCGACCTCTACGTCGCCGACGATCCCGAGATCGCCGGCAGGCAGCAGCGCGCCATGCGGCTGGCCGCGCGCTACCAGGCCGCGTTCCTGGACGACCCCTCCGCCGCCCGGCCGCTCCTCGCCGAGCTGCTCGGCTCTGTGGGTGAGGAGGTCGAGGTGCGGCCACCGCTGTACGTGGACTACGGCAGCAACATCTCCATCGGAGCCCGGACCTTCGTCAACCACAACCTGACGGCTCTGGACGTGGCGGCGATCACCGTCGGCGAGGACTGCCAGATCGGTCCTGGTGTCCAGCTCCTGACACCCACCCACCCCCTGGAGCCGGAGCTCCGGCGCGACAAGCTGGAGGCCGCGCTCCCCATCACCCTCGGGGACAACGTCTGGCTCGGCGGAGGCGTCATCGTCTGCCCGGGGGTGAGCATCGGCAGCAACAGCGTCATCGGCGCCGGATCGGTCGTCACCAAGGACGTCCCCGCCGACGTTCTCGCCGTCGGCAATCCCGCCCGCCGCGTCCGGGACCTCTGAGAACTCCGGCGCCCGACGGCCGGCCGGGGCAGGACCGCGCCCGGGGCGGGTGCGGGCAGCACCCGCCCCGGGCGCGGGCGGTACGCGGTGCGGACGCGGACCGCCCGGGCCGTGGGCGGCGGTCAGGCCTCGCGGGTGCCGGCGTACATCTCGTCCAGGAGGTGCTGGAAGCTCGCCTCCACCACGGGGCGCTTGACCTTCAGGCTGGGTGTCACCTCACCGTGCTCGATGTCGAGGTCACGGGGCAGGATGCGGAACTTGCGGATCTTCTGCCAGCGCTGGAGGCCCTCGTTGAGCCGCTCCACGTAACCGTCGATGAGCGCGCGGACCGCGTCGCTCGCCACCACGTCCTCGTAGCGGCGGCCGCCCTGGCCGTGCTCCTCGGCCCACTTCATGATGGTGGGCTCGTCGAGCGAGATCAGGGCGGTGCAGAAGTTGCGGTTGGCACCGTGCACGAGGATGTTGGAGACGAACGGGCAGACGGCCTTGAACTGGCCCTCGACCTCGGCCGGCGCGATGTACTTGCCGCCGGAGGTCTTGATCAGGTCCTTCTTGCGGTCGGTGATGCGCAGGTAGCCGTCGACGGACAGCTCGCCGATGTCACCGGTGTGGAACCAGCCGTCGGACTCCAGCACTTCGGCCGTCTTCTCGGGCAGGCCGTGGTAGCCCTGCATGATGCCGGGGCCGCGCAGCAGGACCTCGCCGTCCTCGGCGATACGGACCTCGGTGCCCGGCAGCGGCTTGCCGACGGTTCCGGTGCGGTAGGCCTCGCCGGGGTTGACGAAGCTCGCCGCGCTGGACTCGGTCAGACCGTAGCCCTCCAGGATGTGGATGCCGGCGCCGGCGAAGAAGAAACCGATCTCCGGCGCGAGCGCGGCCGAGCCGGAGACCGCGGCGCGCAGTCTGCCGCCGAACGCCTCCCGGATCTTGCCGTAGACGAGTGCGTCGGCGATCCGGTGCTTGGCGGCCAGCCCGGCGGGGACCGAACGGTTGCCCGTGCGCCGGAAGTTGTCCTGCGAGACCCGCGCGTACTCCCGGGCGACACCCGCCGCCCACTGGAAGATGCGGTACTTCGCGGCCCCGCCCTCGCGGGCCTTGGAGGCGACGCCGTTGTACACCTTCTCGAAGATGCGGGGTACCGCCGCCATGTAGGTCGGCCGCACGATCGGCAGGTTCTCCACGATCTTGTCGACCCGGCCGTCCACGGCGATGACGTGTCCGGCGGTGATCTGGCCTGCCGTCAGCACCTTGCCGAAGACGTGCGCCAGCGGCAGCCACAGGTACTGGACGTCCTCGGCCGTGACCATGCCGGCGGTCTCGATGGCCACCGCCATGTAGGCCCAGGCGTCGTGGGCGAGGCGGACACCCTTGGGACGACCGGTGGTGCCGGAGGTGTAGATGAGGGTGGCGAGCTGGTCGGCGCGGAGTGCGGCCACCGACTCCTTCACGCAGGTGGGGTTCTTCTCGCGGTGCTCGGCGCCCCGCCGCTCCAGCTCGGCGAGGGAGAGCACGAAGTCCGCCGGGTCGTCCGCCGCCGGCTTGGCGTCGGCCTCCTCGATCACCACGACGTGTGACAGGTGCGGCAGTTCGGCGCGCCGCTCCCGGGCCTTGGCGAGCTGCGCGGCGTCTTCCGCGATCAGCACCCGGCTCTCGGAGTCGGCGAGGATGAAGGCCGTCTCCTCGGCGTTGGTGCTGGGGTAGACCGTGGTGGTGGCCGCGCCCGAGCACAGCACACCGAGGTCGGCGAGGATCCACTCCAGGCGGGTCGCGGCGGCCAGCGCCACCCGCTCCTCCGCGCGGACGCCGAGGGCCATCAGGCCGGCGGCGATGGAGGAGACCCGTTCGGCGGCCTCGCCCCAGGTCAGCGACTTCCACTCGTCCTTCCCGCCGTCCCGGGACGGCACGGGATAGCGGTACGCCTCGGCGTCCGGAGTGGCGGCGACCCGCTCGAGGAAGAGCGTTGCCACGGATGGTGGCCGGTTCTCGATCTGTGTCTGGGTGTCCGTCACGGCATCCTCCGGGGCCCGCCTCATATTGCTGGTGACTCGTGAGTAACCTTCGAGCAGTGATCAGACTAGAGGCGACCCGGCCGCCATGTAAGAGGGTGGCAGGCACGCAGGTACGGATGTGACCAGGGCGATAGCTGTGCTCTGCACGGGCCCTTCACACCCTTGGATGGCGGTCGACACCGGGGTCCTCGACCGTCACTCGAAGTGACGATGCACCCGCGCCCGTCGTTGACGATGCGCCCCGTGCCCGTCATCGACGGGCCACCGGCGGCGTCCCTTCACCGACGGAGAGAGAGCGGGCTGACGCAGAAGGGCGTGGCACCGCCGTAGCGGCACCACGCCCTCACCCTCGCTCCGGACCCCGGCCCGGGCTGCGGGTCCTACTTCTTGCCCTTGGTCTCCGGGCCGGAGGAGTCCGAGGAGAGCACGGCGATGAACGCCTCCTGCGGCACCTCCACGCTGCCGACCATCTTCATGCGCTTCTTGCCCTCCTTCTGCTTCTCCAGCAGCTTCCGCTTCCGGGAGATGTCTCCGCCGTAGCACTTGGCGAGGACGTCCTTGCGGATGGCGCGCACCGTCTCGCGGGCGATGACGCGGCTGCCGATGGCGGCCTGGATGGGTACCTCGAAGCTCTGCCGCGGGATGAGCTCGCGCAGCTTGGCGACCAGCCGCACGCCGTAGGCATAGGCCTTGTCCTTGTGGGTGATCGCGGAGAACGCGTCCACCTTGTCGCCGTGCAGCAGGATGTCGACCTTGACGAGGTCAGCCACCTGGTCGCCGGTGGGCTCGTAGTCGAGGGAGGCGTAACCGCGCGTCTTGGACTTGAGCTGGTCGAAGAAGTCGAAGACGACCTCGGCCAGCGGCAGCGTGTACCGGATCTCCACCCGGTCCTCGGAGAGGTAGTCCATGCCGAGGAGCACGCCGCGCCGGTTCTGGCACAGCTCCATGATCCCGCCGATGAACTCGCTGGGCGCCAGCAGCGTGGCCCGCACCACCGGCTCCCGCACCTCGGCGATCTTGCCGGTGGGGAACTCACTCGGATTGGTGACCTCGTGCTCCGTTCCGTCCTCCATCGTGACGCCGTAGACGACGTTGGGGGCGGTGGCGATGAGGTCGAGGCCGAACTCGCGCTCCAGCCGCTCCCGGATGACCTCCAGGTGCAGCAGGCCGAGGAAGCCGACGCGGAAGCCGAAGCCGAGCGCCGCGGAGGTCTCGGGCTCGTAGGTCAGGGCGGCGTCGTTGAGCTGGAGCTTGTCCAGTGCCTCGCGCAGCTCCGGGTAGTCCGAGCCGTCCAGCGGGTAGAGGCCGGAGAACACCATGGGCTTGGGGTCCTTGTACCCGCCCAGCGGCTGGTCCGCCGGCTCCTGGAGCCGGGTGATCGTGTCACCGACCTTGGACTGCCGGACGTCCTTCACACCGGTGATCAGGTAGCCGACCTCGCCCACGGACAGGCCGTCGGCGGCCTTCATCTCCGGCGAGTTGGTGCCGATCTCCAGCAGCTCGTGGGTGGCGCCGGTCGACATCATCTTGATGCGCTCGCGCTTGCTCAGCGTGCCGTCGACGACCTTCACGTAGGTCACGACACCGCGGTAGGCGTCGTAGACCGAGTCGAAGATCATCGCCCGGGCGGGGGCGTCCTTGACTCCGACAGGAGCCGGAACGTCACGGACGACCTTGTCCAGCAGCTCCGTCACGCCGACGCCCGTCTTGGCGGAGACCCGCAGCACGTCGGAGGGCTCACATCCCACGAGGTTCGCCAGCTCCTCGGCGAACTTCTCCGGCTGGGCCGCCGGCAGGTCGATCTTGTTGAGGACCGGGATGATCTGGAGGTCGTGCTCCATCGCCAGGTAGAGGTTGGCGAGGGTCTGGGCCTCGATGCCCTGGGCGGCGTCCACCAACAGGATGCACCCCTCGCAGGCGGCGAGGGAGCGGGAGACCTCGTAGGTGAAGTCGACGTGGCCCGGGGTGTCGATCATGTTGAGGATGTGGGTCGTGCCACTGTCCTCGGTGGGCGCCCAGGGGAGACGGACCGCCTGGGACTTGATCGTGATGCCGCGCTCGCGCTCGATGTCCATGCGGTCGAGGTACTGCGCGCGCATCTGACGCTGGTCGACGACACCGGTGAGCTGGAGCATCCGGTCGGCGAGCGTCGACTTGCCGTGGTCGATGTGCGCGATGATGCAGAAGTTACGGATGAGAGCCGGGTCCGTTCGGCTCGGCTCCGGCACGTTCGTAGGGGTCGCGGGCACGCAGGGTCCATTCAGTGAACGTCAGACAACGCGGTCGGGCGGTACTCGGGTGAGACTGCGGTCACAGGTCTTCCGGTGTACGTCTCCCCCATCGTCCCATGAGCGCCGTCCGCCGCCTGGTTTGGGAGGGCGTGGACCTCGCTGGTAGTCTGACCCACTGCGCTTCGTGCCGCCCGCGGCCGAGGTGCTCTCTCGGAGGTTCCCCCACGCGACGGCGGTCCGGCAGGTCCGGGGTGTCGGTGGTTCCGGGTGTCTCCGAGGCGACAGCAGACCAACGAACCTGAGAAGGCTCTTTCGTGGCGAACATCAAGTCCCAGATGAAGCGGATCAAGACCAACGAGAAGGCTCGTCAGCGCAACAAGGCTGTCAAGTCCTCTCTGAAGACCGCGATCCGTCGTACCCGTGAGGCTGTGGAGGCCGGTGACCTGCAGAAGGCCACCGCCGCCGTCGCCGAGGCGGGCAAGAAGCTCGACAAGGCCGTCAGCAAGGGCGTCATCCACAAGAACGCCGCTGCGAACAAGAAGTCGGCCCTGGCCAAGAAGGTCTCCGCCCTCAAGGGCTGATCCTCGGCCCCCGGCCCCGGTCGGGAACCTCCGGATCGACCTTCGCGGACCAAGCTTCCGCGTGACTCCACCTGGTACCGGCAAGGACACAGCGGCCCCTCTCACCGCTCCTTCCGGCACCGCCCCCGGCCTCGGGCCGGGGTCCGTACCGCACGCGGCCTGCGTTCGCCACGCGGGTGCGGTACCAAGAGCCTGAGAACTCAGCTCGACGACGAAGGCCCCGCGCCAGCCCTTCCCCGGGTGGTGCGGGGCCTTCGTCGTGTCCGCCGGGGGTGCGGGTCGCCGCCGTGTCGCCCTGTCCGTGGTGGGTGGGGGTGCCGGCCTGTGCGCGGGAGGCACCCGTCCTGCCCGGAAGTGGGCGGATCACCGCCGCGCCGCGGGCGGATGCCTGCGTCGTCGATCGAGGCCGGCTCCGCGCGCCGGGGCCCGGGGAGGCCGACCCGGGGCTGCCGGGGCTTGTGGCGCCGTCGGCGGAGGGGTGCGTTCAGCGGGAGCCGGCGGCGCGGGCGATGGTGACGACGGCTTTCTCCAGGGCGTACGCCGGGTCGTCGCCGCCTCCCTTGACGCCGGCGTCGGCCTCGGCCACCGCCCGCAGGGCCGTCGCCACACCGTCGGCGGTCCAGCCCCGCATCTGCTGCCGCACGCGGTCGATCTTCCAGGGCGGCATGCCCAGGTCGCGGGCGAGGTCTCCTGGTCGGGCGCCGCGGGGGGCGGAGGCCAGCTTCCCGATCGCCCGGACTCCCTGCGCGAGGGCGCTCGTGATCATCACAGGAGCCACCCCCGTGGACACCGCCCAGCGCAGCGCCTCCAGCGCCTCCGCGGCACGCCCCTCGACCGCCCGGTCGGCGACGGTGAAGCTCGACGCCTCCGCGCGCCCGGTGTAGTAGCGGCCGACGACCGCCTCGTCGATGGTCCCCTCGATGTCGGCGACCAGCTGCGAGCAGGCCGAGGCGAGCTCCCGCAGGTCGCTTCCGATGGCGTCGACGAGCGCCTGGCACGCCTCCGGTGTCGCCGAACGTCCGGACTGCCGGAACTCCGCCCGGACGAAGGCGAGGCGGTCCGCAGGCTTGGTCATCTTCGGACAGGCGACCTCACGTGCCCCCGCCTTCCGAGCCGCGTCCAGCAACCCCTTGCCCTTGGCCGCGCCCGCGTGCAACAGGACGAGGGTGATCTCCTCGACCGGTGCTCCGAGGTAGTCCTTGACGTCCTTGATGGTGTCCGCCGAGAGGTCCTGGGCGTTGCGGACCACGACGACCTTGCGCTCGGCGAAGAGCGAGGGGCTGGTCAGCTCGGCCAGCGTGCCGGGCTGGAGCTTCTCCGGAGTGAGGTCGCGGACGTCGGTGTCGGCGTCGGCGGCCCGTGCAGCGGCCACCACCTGCTGCACGGCACGGTCCAGCAGCAGTTCCTCCTGCCCGACGGCGATCGTGACAGGGGCGAGCGGGTCGTCTTGTGCGGATTTCCTGGCCATCGGCTCCAGCATCCCACGGCGGGGTGACAACCCCCGCTCCGCCGCCTGGTGCCCGGCCTCGTGCCCCGTCCCGTCGCCTCCGTTCCCGCGGCTCCTGCCCATGCGCCGCCCCGTTGCCCGTCGGGGTCCGGAGGAGGCGGCGGGCCCCTCGGGAGCCCGGGGCCGGGTCCCGGACAATGGGACGGTGAGCGACGCACGACACCATGTACTCGTACTTCCCGAACGCGACGCCGCCGAGGAGGTGGCCGAAGGGCTGACGGCCCGCTTCCCCACGCTGGACGAACCGGAACTGGTCCGCGACGCCCTGGCGGGCGAGGACGACGCGGAGGACGCGCAGTGGCTGGTCGTCCTGGACGACCCGGACGGTGTCTGTGACCCACGCGAACTCGACCAGGTGGCACAGGCCCACGACGGCTGGCTGGAGCGGTGAGCTGGGTGGGGTGTGCGGACTGGTCGGGGTGTGCCGGCTGGTCGGGGCGCTGAGCTTGGGTTGGGGTCGTGAGCTGGTTGGGGTGTGCCGGCTGGTCGGGGCGTTGAGCTGGTCGGGGTGTGCCGGCTGGTTGGGGTCGTGAGCTGATCGGGGTGTGCCGGCTGGTCGGGGCGCTGAGCTGGTCGGGGTGTGCCGGCTGGTTGGAGTGGTGAGCTGGTCGGGCAGTGGTGGCTGGTCGGGGGAGCGGGATGGGTGTTCCTCTTCTTCCTGGGCCCCCTCCCCCCTCCCCCACCCTGCCCCCTCCGCCCCTCCGCCAGCCGCTGTTCAGGTTGGCGGGTGCGCCGCCGACAGTCGGGGGCGGCGCTTCCCCGGGCCGCGTCGTGACAGCCGGCGTGCGGCCGAGCGGCTGCGGCGCGCAGGCGTGCCCGGCCCGCGGGAGCCCCGGCCGTCCCGGCCCCGCAGACGGCCCCTGCCCCGGACGACGGTGGCCGGTCGCCCGTGGACGCCGGTCACCGCGATACTGCCCGAGGTGTCCGTGCGCAGCACCGTGGCGCCCACGGCACGCAGCATCGCCAGGGTGACGGGGGCGGGGTGCCCGTAGGGATTGCCCGTCCCACAGGAGATGAGGGCAAGCCTCGGCGCGAGCCGGGCCAGCAGTTGCGGGGACTGGTGCGCCGAACCGTGGTGGGCCACCTTGACCACGTCGACGCGCGGCAGGTCCGGATGTGCCGCCAACAGCGCCTCCTGGGTGGCCGGTTCGAGGTCGCCGAGCAATGCCAGCGTCAGGCCCGAGGTGCGGACGAGCAGTGCCACACTGGTGTCGTTCGGATTGACGTCCTCCCCGGGGTCAGGTGTCGCGCCGGGGTCGGCAGGAGTACCGCCTTCCACGGCCGGTGGCACGGTCGTGGGGTCGCCAGGAGGCGGTTGCGGCCACAACACCTCCCAGGAGACCGGCCCGACCCGCCGACGCTCCCCCATCGAGGCCTGGACCAGCGGGACGTGGGCCCGTGACACCTCGCGGCGGACGAAGGCTGCCTGCCCCGGCGGGGTTCCCAGCCCCGTCGTCTCCACCACGCCTACGGCGCGACCGTGCAGCACCCCCGGCAGGCCGTCGACGTGGTCGGCGTGGAAATGCGTCAGGAGGAGCAGGGGGATGCGCCGCACCCCCAAGTCGCGCAGGCAACCGTCGATGGCTCCGGGGTCCGGCCCGGTGTCGACGACCACGGCGCTGTCGCCGCCCGTCGCCAGGACCAGGCCGTCACCCTGCCCGACGTCACAGGCCACCATCCGCCAGTCGGGAGGCGGCCAGCCCACGACGAGCCGGGCGAGTGGAAGGGGCCGGAGGACGAAGAGCACCAGGCAGACCACCACGACCGCGCAGAGCCAGGTCCGCCGGAGCAAGGCTCGCCCCACCAGCACGACCACCGGGAGGCAGAGCAGGAGCAGCAGACCACCCCATGCCCCGCCCGGCCACGCGAAACCGGCGCCGGGCGCGCTCGCCCCGGTGCGCGCCACCAAGGCGATCCACCGGACCGGCCAGGCAGCGACCCACGCGAGGACGGCGGCCGGCAGCGGTGCCCAGGAGGCGGTCGCCAGACAGGCGAAGCCGAGGACGGTGGCCGGGATCACGGCGACCTCCGCCAGCAGGTTGCACGGGACGGCGAGGAGGCTGACACGACCGGCGATGACGACCACGAGTGGGGCGCAGACCAGTTGGGCAGCCGCCGTTGCAGCCAGTGCCTCAGCCAGTCGTGGGGGCACACCTCGTCGCCGCAGGTGTTCCGCCCAGCCGGGCGAGACGAGCAGCAGGGCCCCCGTGGCGAGGACGGAGAGCGCGAAGCCGTAGTTTCCGGCGAGCCAGGGGTCGACGAGGACGAGGAGGAGGACGGCGGCTGCGAGCGCCGGCACCAGTGCGCGGCGGCGGCCGGTGGCCAGGGCGAGCAGGGTGATCAGTCCGCAGGCAGCGGCCCGCAGGACACTCGGCTCGGGACGGCACACCACCACGAACCCGGCCACCAGCATTCCCCCGGCGAACGCCGTGGTGCGCAGGGGCAGGCCCAACCGCGGTGCGAGCCCGCGGCGTTCGGCGCGGCCGGCGAGGTGGGGTGGGCCGATGAGGAGCGCCAGCAGGATGGAGAGGTTGCTGCCGGAGACCGCCAGCAGGTGGGTGAGGTCGGTGGCGCGGAACGCCTCCTCCAGATCGGCCGGTACCCGTGAGGTGTCACCCACCACCAGGCCGGGCAACAACCCGCGGGGGTCCGGGCCCAAGCCGTCGGTGGCGTCGCGCAGGCCGGCGCGGAGCGTGCCGGCGAGACGTTGCGTGAGGCCGGCGGGGGCGGTCTGGTGCGGCGGTCCGGTGGCGGTCACCCGCAGCACGGCGGCGGTCGGGACGCCACCGGGCAGGGGTTCGGTGACTCGGGCGGTGACACGCAGCCGGGTGGAGGGGAGCAGGGAGAGCCACGCCCTGGTGCTGGTGCCCTGCGCCCCCGGCGGGGGCCTGTTGCCCCCGACCGGTCGCTTCGGGCTCGTGTAGCCGGGCCCCGAGCTCGCCCGGGTCGGCTCGTCGACGGGGACGAGGACGAGCACGGGGGTGTGCGTCGTGACCGCGGGACGTCCTGCGGGGTGCACGGCGGTGGCGTCGCCGGTGAGACGCACCAGCGTGGGACCGCGGCGGGCGCCGGAGGCCCGTGCTCGGGTGAGCTCCGGGTCTCCGGTCACTTCGAGGTCGACGACGGCGTCAGCGCGCTGGCGTGCCAGTTGGGGGAGGGGACCGCGGCGCAGGTCGGCGGCGTGCAGGGTGGCGGTCGCGGCACCGACGGCGCCGGCCAGGAGGACGGCCGCCAGGGCGAAGTGGGCCTTGCCGCGCCGGGTGGAGTCCGCCGGCGGGTCGGTCGTAGTCGTGCCGACCGTCGTCCTCGGCCGCTGTCGCCACGCCGCCCACAGGACCAGGCCGGCGACGCACACCGCGGCCAGGGCACCGGCGAGCACAGCGTTCGAGTCGGCGTGCAGGCCGACCGCTGCGGCCCCCCACGCGGCGAGCGCGGGACCGACCAGCCGCAGGTCGCGTGAGGTGGCCAGGGAAGCGACGGTGCCGCTCCGGCCCGCGGGGTCGGCCGGGGCCGGCGCGGGGCGGGCGGTGCCGGGAGGGACGGTGTTGGGAGGGACGGTGCCGGGAGGGGTGGTCACCTGCGTGGGGGTGGGCGTGGGGGGAGCGGTCACCCGGCGTGGAGCCTGCTGGGTGGCGCGGGGGCGGGAGGAGGCGGGGTGAGGGGAGGGCGGGGTCATGGCTGCACCCGGGGGCGGAGGTCGCTGAACCGCCGGTCGCCGATGCCGTTGACGTCGCGGAGCTGGCTGACGGAGGTGAAGCCGCCGTGCTGCGTGCGGTATTCGACGATGTGCTGTGCCAGCACCGGGCCCACCCCGGGCAGCGTCTCCAACTCCTGCGGGGTGGCCGTGTTCAGGTGCACGACGGCCGCCCCAGCCGCACCGCCGGCGGATGCCGGTGGCGCTCCCGCGAGGGCAGGGCCGGGCCCCTTGCCGACGGTCCCCTCGGTCACACTCGGCGCGGCGGGCCCAGCCGCTGTGCCGGGACCGGCGACGAGGATCTGCTCGCCGTCGACGAGGAGCCGGGCGCGGTTGAGGTTGTCGGTGTTGGCTCCTTTGAGGGTCCCGCCGGCTGCCCTGAGTGCGTCGGCGACGCGGGCACCTGCGGGCAGGTGTCGCACCCCGGGGTCCCGCACCCGTCCGGCGACGTCGACGACAAGCGTTCCCCTGGGCTGTGCGGCCCGGCCGGTGCCGGTGGTGGGCGGCGCGGTGGACCTCTGGGACACGGCTGCCGGGGTGACCAGCGTGGCGGGAGGCACTTCTTTCGGGGCGGCGGCCCCGAAGTGGACGACCGCCAGGCCGAGTCCCACGGCGAAGACCGTGAGCAGGGCCGCCAGCGCACGACGGCTGAGACCGCACCGGGCCTGCACCCACAGGGGAAGCCTCGTCCACGTGGGGGCGAGCCGGTCGAGCGCCCGGCGAGCGCGCTCCCCGCCTGCGCCGGGGAGGGCGGCCGGGGGCTTTCCGGGGCCGGTGGAGTCGGCAGCGCCGGCCTCGGGAGGCGCCACGGGGGAAGGTACCGCGGGGGAAGGCAACGCGGGGGAAGGCACCGCGAGTGGAACGGGCGCGGTCGCGGGCATGGGCCAGGACGTCCACGTCAGTCCCGCCGCACCCGGTCCCCCTGCCCGTGAACCGGCGTCCGCGTCCGCGGGGGCCGGCATCGCCGACGGCTGGGGGGCGAGTGAGGACTCGGGGAACTTGCCGGCAGGAGACGACGTCGGCGCTTGCGGACCGCTCGCCTCGCAGACGTCCGTCGGTTCGGGTGCGGTGGTGCGGCGGGGCGGGCCGGACCACTCGGAGGCGAGGAAGCGTGGCGGCGCGGCGCCGGGCCGGGCGGCCTGGGGACGGTCGCCGGTCGTCAGGAGGGCCTGGGCGCGGGAGTGAAGTGCGGCAGCCATGGCGGTCCGGCCCGCCGAGGGGCGACACCGGGCAGGTCGGCGGACTTCCGCACCGCCCCTTTGCGCGCGGGGCAGTTCGGCGGGGACGGAGGAGGCGGCGGAGGCACGGTGGGGCACGGAGAGTGAGGAGAGGTCCATGTCCACGACGGTAGGGCGCGGGGCAGGGCGCCGGGCGCAGGCCTCAGAATCTGTGCACAACAGGGGAGTTGTGGATAAAACCGCCACTCCTTGGAGTGGCATTGCAGCACCGCCGCCACGGAACCACCGCGACCGTCCGATCCTGGGAAGGCTCACCGGGGCGAGACGACCACTCCCAGCAGTCCCGGTCCGGTGTGCGCGCCGATGACCGCGCCGACTTCGCTCAGGTGCAGGTCTCCCAGGCCCGGTACGCGGTGGCGCAACCGGTCCGCGAGTGCCTCGGCCCGGTCCTCGGCCGCCAGGTGGTGTACGGCGATGTCCACCCGCTCCTCTCCCCGCCGCCCCGCAGCCGCGCCCTCGACGGCGATCTCCTCCAGGCGTGCGATGGCGCGGGAGGCCGTCCGTACCTTCTCCAGGGGCTCGATCCGGCCGTCGGCGAGGCGCAACAGCGGTTTGACCGCGAGTGCCGACCCGATGAGGGCGTGGGCTGCGCCGATGCGTCCGCCGCGCCGGAGGTAGTCGAGGGTGTCGACGTAGAAGAAGGCCGAGGTCCGCTCCGCCCGGGCGCGGGCTGCGGCGACGATCTCGTCCGTGTCGCGCCCCGCCGCGACGGCCTCCGCTGCGGCCAGGGCGCAGAAGCCCAGCGCCATGGCCACCATGCCGGTGTCGACCACGTGGACGGGGACCGGCGCCTCCCGCGCTCCCAGGACGGCGGCGTCGTGGGTGCCGGAGACCTCCGAGGAGAGGTGGAGGGAGACGATGCTCTCGGCCCCAGACGCCGCGACACGGCGGTAGGCCGCCGCGAACGTCTCGGGGCCGGGCCGGGACGTGGTCACCGGCCTGCGGTGCGCCAGCGCCTCCGCGAGGGACCGCGCGGAGATCTCGGTGCCCTCCTCCCAGGCGCGGTCCTCCAGGACGACGGTCAGCGGCACCACGGTGATGCGGTGCCGTTCCAGCGTCGCCGGCGGAAGGTAGGCCGTGGAATCGGTGACGATCGCGACATGGCGGGACATGACTGGGAGGTTAGTCGGGGCGACCGGGTGGGGTCATCAGAGGTTCCGCTTTCGTGATCAAGAACTCTCCGGCCCCGGCACCGCCCCGCTCCCCCGCGTTCCCGAGCCGCCACCCGGGACCGCTGCCCCCGGCGGCACCGGCGCCTCAGCAGGCTTTCCCGTGCCTGAGGCAGGTTCGGTGCCGGTCTCTCAGCAGGTCCGGTGCCGGCCTCTCAGTAGGCCTTGTCGGGCCGCGGGGCCTTCTGCCACGGAGCGGTGGGAGCCGTCCTCTCCCGCGGTCCGAGCGCCCGCGGACCGCCGGCGGGCGGGCCGGAGGTCCCGCTGCGGCCGTCCGCCACCGCGTCCTCCCCTGCGCCACCCGCTTCGTCCTTCGCCGCGTCTCGCACGCCGGCACCCGGTCCGGTCGGTCCGGCGCCGGGGCGTGGGGTCGTGGCACCGTCTCCTGCGGTGCCGGGCTCGGTTCCCAGCGGGCCGCTGCCGCGGATGTGCCAGTCGCGCAGCGCACCCGCTTCCACGTCGATCTGGGCGCCGAGCGCGGCGAGGTCGTCCTCGGCCAGGGTGCGGGCCCGGTCGCGCGCGGCCCATCGCAGGGAGTCGGCGGACGTCACGATGCGGTCGGTGCGCTCCCGCAGCTCCGGCAGGAGCGTCTGCACTCTCGTCCGGTCGGGTTCGCGCTCCAGGCGGCGCAGTTCGTCGTCAAGGGTGTGGCCGTGGTCGCTGAGCCGTTCGAAGAGGCCCAGCGCCTCGCTCAGCGAGGAGTCGGCGCCGGCGGCGCCGCGCAGGGCGTCCTGGGTCGCGCGCATGCTGGTGCGGAGCCTGAGTCGCAGGCCGGCGAGCTCACCGGAGACGCCGGGCTGGGTGAGGCGTCGGGCCCGGAGCGTGGACTCCTCGACGCTGCGCCGGGCCTGGCCGACGGTGCGGTCGACGCTGCGCTTGGCGACCTTGGCCACCTTCACCGTGGCGACCGCGGCGGTGACCACGAAGAGGAGGAAGAGCAGGGCGACGATCGCAAGAACGGTCTCCATGGGCTCTCCCGTCGAGGTCGTGCGGCCGGTGGGGGCGCGCACGGCACCCTGCCGCCACGCCCTCCGGGCCGACGCCCGGACCGGGCGGGGCCCGCAGGACCACCGCACACCTTCTCCACGGTAAACCCGCGAGGGTGCTCGATGGTTCCGGCGCGTCCCCCATCGTCCCCGTAGTGGAAAACCCGGGCCCGGGCAGTGCTGCCCGGCCCGGGTCGCCTCAGGCCGCCGTGCGGAGGGCGGCCCGCCGGGGCGGGCCGCTTTGCCGCGGTCTCACGCGGGGACGATGTTGACCAGCTTGGGGGCCCGGACGATGACCTTCCGGATCTCCGCGCCGCCCAGTGCGGCCACGACCGCCTCGTGCGAGAGCGCCGTCGTCTCCAGTTCCGCCTCGGTGATCGCGGGGGACACCTCCAGACGGGCCCGCACCTTCCCCTTGATCTGGACCACGCAGGTCACCGTCTCGTCGACGACGTACGCCAGGTCGGCGACGGGGAAGTCCTGGTGGACGACGGAGTCGGTGTGGCCCAGGCGGCGCCACAGCTCCTCGGCGACGTGGGGTGCCAGCGGCGCGATGAGCAGCACCAGGCGCTCGGCGACGCTGCGCGGCAGGGCACCGCCGGCCTTGGTCAGGTGGTTGTTGAGCTCGGTGATCTTGGCGATGGCGGTGTTGAAGCGCAGCCCCGCCAGGTCCGCGCCCGTCCCGTCGATCGCCTTGTGCAGGGCGCGCAGGGTGTCCTCGTCGGGCTCGGTGTCCACGACGGTGACCTCGCCGGTGGACTCGTCGACGATGTTGCGCCACAGGCGCTGCAGGAGCCGGTACTGGCCGACGACGGCGCGGGGGTCCCAGGGCCGGGAGACGTCCAGGGGGCCCATCGCCATCTCGTACAGGCGCAGCGTGTCGGCGCCGTACTCGGCGCAGATCTCGTCCGGGGTGACGGCGTTCTTCAGGGACTTGCCCATCTTGCCCAGGACGCGGCTGACCTTCTCGCCGCCGTACCAGTAGGCGCCGTCGCGCTCCTCGACCTCGGCCGCGGGGACCGGGATGCCGCGGCTGTCGCGGTAGACGAACGCCTGGATCATGCCCTGGTTGTAGAGCCGGTGGAAGGGCTCGTTGGAGGAGACGTACCCCAGGTCGTGGAGGACCTTGGACCAGAAGCGGGCGTACAGCAGGTGCAGCACGGCGTGCTCGGCGCCGCCGATGTACAGGTCGACGCCGCCGTGCGGGCGGTCCTGGTCGGGGCCCATCCAGTAGCGCTCGTTGGCGGGGTCGACCAGACGCTGGTCGTTGTTCGGGTCCAGGTAGCGCAGCTCGTACCAGCAGGAGCCGGCCCAGTTGGGCATGGTGTTGGTCTCGCGGCGGTACTTCCTGGGGCCGTCGCCCAGGTCCAGGGTGACGTTGACCCAGTCCTCGTTGCGGGACAGCGGCGTCTCGGGCTGGGTGTCGGCGTCGTCCGGGTCGAAGGTGCGCGGGGTGTAGCCCTCGGCGCTGGTGACCTCGGGCAGCTCCACCGGCAGCATCGAGTCGGGCAGCGCGTGGGCCACGCCGTCCTCGTCGTAGACGATGGGGAAGGGCTCGCCCCAGTACCGCTGGCGGCTGAACAGCCAGTCGCGCAGCCGGTAGTTGACGGTGCCCTCGCCCTTGCCGGTGTCGGCCAGCCACAGCGCGATCTTCGCCTTGGCGTCGGCGACCGTCAGGCCGTCGAGGGAGACGTCGGTGCTGTCGGAGTTGATGATCAGGCCGTCGCTCGCCGAGAACGCCTGGTCCCAGGAGGCCGGGTCGGTGCCGCGGTTGTCGTCGGTGGGTTCGACGACGCAGCGCATGGGCAGTTCGAAGGCGCGCGCGAAGGCGAAGTCGCGGCTGTCGTGCGCGGGCACCGCCATGATCGCGCCGGTGCCGTAGCCCATCAGGACGTAGTCGGCGATGAAGACGGGGACGCGTTCGCCGTTGACGGGGTTGGTGGCGAAGGCGCCGGTGAAGACGCCCGTCTTGTCCTTGGCCTCGGCCTGCCGCTCGACGTCGGACTTGGTGGCGGCCTGCTTGCGGTAGGCGGCGACGGCGTCGGCCGGGGTGGCGTGCCCGCCGGTCCAGGCCTCGCGGGTGCCCTCGGGCCAGGCGTCGGGGACGATGGAGCGGACGCTGCCGTCCTCGCTGCCGGAGACCAGTTCGTGCTCGGGCGCCAGCACCATGTAGGTGGCGCCGAACAGGGTGTCGTGGCGGGTGGTGAAGACCGTGATGTGCTGCCCGTCGCCCACGGGGAAGTGGACCTTGGCGCCCTCGGAGCGGCCGATCCAGTTGCGCTGCTGGAGCTTGATGGCCTCGGGCCAGTCCAGGCCGTCCAGGTCCGAGAGCAGGCGGTCGGCGTAGGCGGTGATGCGCATGTTCCACTGGCGCAGCTTCGCCTTGAAGACGGGGTAGTTGCCGCGCTCGGAGCGGCCCTCGGCGGTGACCTCCTCGTTGGCCAGGACCGTGCCCAGCCCGGGGCACCAGTTCACGGGCGCGTCGGAGGCGTAGGCCAGGCGGTACCGGCCCAGGACCTCGGCGCGCTCCAGCGGGGTCAGGTCCTGCCAGGGGCGGCCGTCGGGCGTGGGTCGCTCGCCGGCGGCGAACTGGGCGACGAGGGTGTCGATGGGCCGGGCGGCGCGGGCCTCGGGGTCGTACCAGGAGTTGAAGATCTCCCGGAAGATCCACTGGGTCCACTTGTAGTAGTCGGGGTCGATCGTCTCGATCGACCGGCGCTGGTCGTGGCCCAGGCCCAGGCGGCGCAGCTGGCGCCGCATGCTGGTGATGTTGGCCTCGGTGGAGACGCGCGGGTGCGTGCCGGTCTGCACGGCGTACTGCTCCGCGGGCAGTCCGAAGGCGTCGAAGCCGAGGGTGTGCAGGACGTTGTTGCCGGTCATCCGCAGGTGCCGGGCGTAGACGTCGGTGGCGATGTAGCCCAGCGGGTGGCCGACGTGGATGCCCGCACCGGAGGGGTACGGGAACATGTCCATGATGAACTTCTTGGGGCGGGCCACCGTCTCGGGCGGGCCGGCGAGGTCGCCTGCCGGGTTGGGCGCCTCGTACGTGCCCTCGGCGTCCCAGGTGCGCTGCCAGCGCTCCTCGATCTCGGCGGCCAGCGCGGCCGTGTAGCGGTGGGGCGCTGCCGTCTCGGCAGCCGGAGTCGTCTCGCTCATCGTCCTCAAAGCTCCATCGGTCGTCTCTGCCTGCGGGCCCCGGCACGTTCCTGGCTGGCTGCTCCCACCAGGTGCGGCGACCTCCCGGGCCGGGGTCCGGGAGGGCTCGCGGTGCCGCGGTGGAAACAAAAAATCCCCTCGCACAGGAGGGGACGCCGCGCTGACTCCGACAGTGACGGCCGGCGTGTGTGCCCTTGGGGCGTGTGTGCCCTTGGGGACACGGGCCGTCGGTCGGTGCTCGTCAGCGCGGCCCGCTAAGCAGAAGGCGTACGGCACGCATGGGGTCAGACTACCGCAGGGCCGCGACGGGCCGCCGCCGGGAGGCCCGCCCACCGTGGCCGGAACGCGGCGCGGCGGCCGGCCGTCCCCGTCCGGGCCGGCCGACCGCCGCATCGCGAGGGGTGGGTGACCGGGTCACCCACCGGTCACGGTTTGTAGCTGGTGACGTACTGGGACGAGGGCGAGCCGACGCCGGTCACGTCGTCGTAGCCGACGGTCGCCGACAGGGAGCTGTCGGTGCCGAGGGTGCGCAGCGAGGTCAGCAGGCCCTCGCTGTCGTCGACGCTGTTGGCGTAGTCGACGCGGACCACGGCCAGGCCCTTGCCGGCGCCCAGCGGGTGGTCGGTGACGTCGTGGTACGCACCGGTGCCGTAGCGCTGGTAGATGCCGGGGTTGGCGAAGCCGATGGCGACGCCGTGCCGTGCCTGGGTGGCCAGCGCCTGGACGCCGGCGATGACGGGTGCGGCGAGCGAGGTGCCGCCGATGCGGTACTCGCTGTAGCCGAGGGTGCCGTCGGCCTGGGTCTGGGTCTGGCCGACGAGGAAGCCGGTGTTGGGGTCGGCGACCGCGGCGATGTCCGGCACGGTGCGCATGGCGGCGCCGCCGTTCGCGGTGGCGAGCCCGTCGGGGACCACGCCGCGCTGGTAGTACGGCTGGGCGACGGAGCTGCTGGTGCCGCCACCGGCGCCGCTGGTGAAGGCGCCGGGGAAGTCCTTCCAGTTCTTGCCGTTCTTGGACAGCGAGGACTTCTCGGTGCCCCAGCCGGTCTCCCACTGGTAGGTGTCGCCCTTGCCGACGGCGAGGGCGGTGCCGCCCACGGCGGTCACCCAGGCGGAGTTGGCGGGGGTGTCGACCTGCTTGGTGCCGGTCGAGGCGACGTTGTCGCCGTCGTCACCGGAGGAGAAGTAGAAGCCGATGCCCTCGACGGCGCCCTGCTGGAAGATCTGGTCGTAGGCGGCGGCGACGTCCGGGGTCTCGTTGGCCTCCACGTCGCCCCAGGAGTTGGAGACGATGTCGGCGAGGTGGCCGTCGACGACCTTGCCCAGGGAGTCCAGCAGGTCGCTGTCGTTGCAGGAGGCCCCGCCGACGTAGACGATGTCGGAGTCGGGCGCGACGGCGTGCACGGCCTCGACGTCGAGGGTCTCCTCGCCGTACCAGCCGGCCGCGTCGCACTCCTCGATGCTGGAGTACTTCTTGGGGACGACCTGGGTGAGCTGCCCGGCGCGGTAGGGCTGGTCGCCGTTGCGGTTGGCGTACCGCCTGGCGTCCTTGGCTATGGTCGGCGAGGCGTAGGCGTCGGTGATGGCGACGGTGACGCCCTTGCCGGTGTACTTCTTCGCGCCGTAGGCGGCCCGCAGCTGCGCTCCTGTGTAGCCCTTGACCGCGTAGGGCTGCTTCTGGCCGTACGCCGACGGGAGGTCCTCGGCGACCTTCTGGCCGTGGTACGCGGACAGCGGGCCCGCGTTCTTGAACACCGGCCCCGGCGGCGGGAGCTGGGAGTCGTGCCGCGACATGCGCGGGGCGTTGTCCAGGCCCGAGACCGTCAGGACGGCGTTCTTGACGGAGTCCGGAACGGAGGCCGCGGCGGCGGGGGCATGGTAGGTGTGGCTGCCCTTGCGGTAGTCGTGCAGGTCGGTGGCGAAGGCCTTCTCGGCAGCCGTGACGTCGCCGCTGACACCGACGTAGTGGTCGGTGGTGCGGGTGACCTTCAGGCCGGCGCTGCGGAGCCAGGCGACCACCTGGGCGGTCTGCTGCTCGGTCGCGCCGTAGCGCGCACGGACCTGGGCGGGCGTCAGGTACCGCCCGTAGGAGTCGGACTGCGGGTCGGAGACCGCCTTGGCGTAGGCGGCGAGGCCATGGGCGTCACGGCCCGCGAGGTAGACCCGGGCGGTGACGTCCTCGGAGCCGGCGGTGGCACCGCGGTCGGCGGCCTTGGTGGCCCACAGCGGCTTGGTGCCCTGGAGGGCGTGACGGCTGTGGCCGCCGGCGGCCTCGGCGGCGGGTGCGCCGAGCGCGAGCGTGCCGGCGACCAGCGGCAGCGCCGCCGCCCAGGCCAGGCCGGTGCGCGTGAGGCGCGCTCTGGAGCGGCTAGTTCTCATGGAACCCCCTGCGATGTGACGTGTCGCGGCGGCGGTGGGCCGCGAGCGAGGTCCGTGCGCGGAGACACACGTGGGGCGCCACTCTTTCGATCATCTGTTCATGTCAGGGGCATGCGTTCACCAAGAAAGCACCAAGTAAAGGTGGCCGCGGGCCTGTTCGACGGTGGACACCGGACCGGTGGACGCCTCACGAAAGGCCCCGGCCTCCCGACCCGGCGGGAACACCCGACTGCGGACGGGGGTACGCCGGCGACGAGGAGGAGCCGGGGCGCCGAAGCCACCACACCCCGGCGGACCTGCGCCCTGCGGCCCGGGGCGATGCGGCGGGCCGGCCTCCCGGTGCTCCCGGCCGTGCGGGCACCTGCCCCGGGGCCGCCCCGGGGAGGCGGCACGGGCCGGACCAGCGGCGGCGGGCGGTCCGCTCACCTGCCGGAGGCCGCGAGGCGGGCCGAGGGGCCCGTCGCACACAGCGGTGAGGGCCGTCCGCTACGGACGGCCCTCACTGGAAAGTGTGGAGCTAAGGAGAATTGAACTCCTGACCTCCTGCATGCCATGCAGGCGCTCTACCAACTGAGCTATAGCCCCGAGTGTCGGTTCCGGAGGATGACTCCGGGCTTCCGCCGGGTTTCCCCCGCGGCGACATCGACAACATTACACGCCCCCACCGGTGGTCTGCCAAATCGGTTCCCCGGCTCCGGTGGCCGCCGTCCACGATCCCTGGCGACGCGGGTTGCCGGGCGGGCCCCTGCCGGTCCCTCGTGTCCGCTTTCTTCTACCGTTGTCCCCTGGCCTCCCGGCCGCACCCCGTCCCGCCGCAGCCCCACCGCCGGCCCGTCCCCCAGGAGCATCCGCCGTGACCGCGCTGGAGCCGCAGCCTTCCGTCGAGTCCCACGGCCGGGCCCACCGGGTCCGGCGTCCGCGCGCCCTCCTCGGCGCCGCCGCGGGGTGTCTGCTGTCCTTCACCGCGTTCTGGGTGGCCCAACGGCTGGCGCACGTGACGATGGTGGACCTGATGGTCTACCGCGCCGAGGGGGGCACGGCCCGGTCCGGCGGGGACCTGTACGACATGGTGGCGACCTCCGCACACCTGCAGAACACCTACCCGCCCTTCGCCGCGCTGCTGTTCACCCCGCTCACCCTCGTCGGGGTGGCGCCGATGCGGACGCTGGCCACCGCCGGCAACCTCCTGCTGCTGGTGGCCGTGGTGCACCAGAGCCTCGCCCTGCTGCGCCCGGCCGCACCGCGCGGCGAGGCGGCCGGTCCGCGTCGCCCGGCGGCCCACTGGGCGGTCACCCTGGCGGTGTCGGCGGGGGCGGTGTGGTGCGAGCCGGTGTGGACGACGCTGCGCTACGGCCAGATCAACCTGCTGCTGGCAGCGCTGGTGCTGTGGGACGTGCGGCGGCGGCCGGGGAGCCGGCTGGCGGGCGTGGGGACCGGGATCGCCGCGGGCGTGAAGCTGACACCGGCCCTCTTCGTCGTCTGGTTCGCCCTCGTCGGGGTGGCCAGGGCGGTGACGGCGCTGCGCTCGGGAACGGGGCTGCGCGAGGCCTGGAACCCCTGGCTGCGGCGGGCCTGCACCGCGACGGTCACGTTCCTGGCGACCGTGGGCGTGGGGGCGGCCCTGCTGCCGCACGACTCGCGCCGCTTCTGGACCGAGGTGGTCTTCGCCACGGACCGCGTCGGCGACATCGAGATCACCGCGGACCAGTCCCTCCACGGCGCCTTCGCCCGCCTCCTCCACACCCCCCAGCCCGGCCCGGTGTGGAGTGTGGCGGCGGTGGTGGTGGCCGCGCTCGGCCTCTGGCTGGCCACCGCGACCGCGCTGCGGGCAGACCGCTCCGGCGGCCCCGGCCCGGACGCCGCCTGGGCGACGGTGACCTGCGCCGTGACGGCCCTGCTGGTGAGCCCCATCTCGTGGTCGCACCACTGGGTGTGGGGGGCGCCGATGGTCGTGGTGGCGGCCGCGCAGGCCCGGCACGCGGGCGGGTGGCGGCGGGCGGCGGGACGGCGCTGGTGGGCGGCGGGCGCCGGGCTGGCGCTGGCGCTGTGCTCGTTCGCCCTGTGGTGGGTGCCGCACCGCTGGCACGCGCACCAGGAGTTGCACCAGGGCCCCGTCCAACTGCTGCTCTCCGACGTCTATCCGCTGGCCGGACTGGGCTTCCTGGCCATGGCGGCGGTGCGGCTGCGGGCCGGCACCGGACGGGCAGCGGCCGCCGGCCCGCAGGCGCGGACCGGGGCCGCGGCACGGGCCGGGTCGGTCGGCTGACAACGGGTCAGCGCACGGGGAGGATCAGGCGCTTGCGAAGGAGTAGAAGCGCTTGAGGGTGCAGTGCTCCTCCAGCAGCCGGCCGTAGATGGGTTCGCCGTCGAGTTCCCGGTAGGTCTCGATGGGGTCGCCGACGATGATGAGCGCCCGGGCGCATTCCTCGCACCAGTACTGGTACTCGGGGTTGAGGGGCTCCATGTCGCGGACGATGGGCGTGCCGCTGCCGCACCAGTCGCACTTCCGGCTGTGGGCACCCATGATCAGCTCCCGGTGTGGCCGCACGCCGTCAGCGCACCGACCGTCATGGCCAAGGTCTCTCCCCCGCCGCTCCGGTCCCGGCCCGCTGCGTGACGCGGGATCGCCGGGGCGGGACCGCCGGTGAGGTCGCGTGCGGGCACCGCTGCACCGGGCAGGGGGCCGACCGCCCCGGGGACGCTCCTGGGCATCGCTCGTCCTCTCCTCCCCTGCCGGCGGCCGCCGTCCGATTCTGCCACGCCCCTCACACGGAGTCAGGACCGCCGCAGGGGGCCGCCCCCGCACCCGCCACGCCGTCCTTCTACCCACTTCGCATGTCGCGCGCACCGCGCCCGCACGCCGGCGCCGGGAGGCGGCCACCCTCGTGACGTCCGCGGCACAAACAGAGAATCCCGCCCACGGTCCACCGGCCATCGGCCGGCGTTCCGCAGACGGGATCATCCGAACTGTGGAGCTAAGGAGAATTGAACTCCTGACCTCCTGCATGCCATGCAGGCGCTCTACCAACTGAGCTATAGCCCCGTGTCGCGCTGTCCGCCGGTTTCCCGGGCGGCGCCGCGAACAAGAAGAACTCTAGCCTGCGACCTGCCCGGATGGGAAATCCGGGTCCTGCGGGGCGGCCGGGACCCTCGCCCCGGCCGCCGTGCCGCGGCTCCGGAGCGTGGAAGGGCCGCACGGCCGCCGCCCGGCCGTCAGTCGTCGTCGCCCAGGACGGGCTCCGGCAGGGTGCCCGCGTTGTGCTCCAGCAGCCGCCAGCCGCGGGCCCCCTCGCCCAGGACGGACCAGCAGCAGTTGGAGAGGCCGCCCAGCCCCTCCCAGTGGTGCGAGGGCAGGCCCAGCAGCCGGCCGATGGTGGTGCGCAGGGTTCCGCCGTGGCTGACGACGACGAGGGTGCCGCCGTCGGGCAGCTTGTCGGCCGCGGCCAGGACGGCCGGCGCCGCCCGGTCGGCGACCTCGGTCTCCAGCTCGCCGCCACCGCGCCGGACCGTCTCACCGCGCTTCCATGCGGTGTACTGCTCGCCGTACCGCTCGAGGATCTCCTCGTGGGTCAGCCCCTGCCAGTCGCCCGCGTAGGTCTCGCGCAGCGCGGCGTCGTGGGTGGCCGCCAGCCCGGTGATCTCCGTCAGCTCGGCGGCGGTCGCCCGGGCGCGCTGGAGGTCGGAGGCGATCACCGCGTCCGGGCGCAGGGCCGCCAGCAGCCGGGCGGCGCGGCGGGCCTGGCGCACCCCCACCTCGGTGAGCGGGATGTCCGTGGTGCCCTGGAAGCGGCGCTCGAGGTTCCACGCCGTCTGACCGTGACGCCACAGGACGAGCCGCCGGCCCCGCCCCGCCGGGGTGCCGTTCAGTGGTCCGCCCCGTCCGGGCCGGCTTGCTGCTCGGCCTGCGCGGCCCTGCCGCGGGTGGCGCGGGCCTCCTCGGGGAGCTCCAGCTCGGGGCAGTCCTTCCAGAGCCGCTCCAGGGCGTAGAAGACGCGCTCCTCGCTGTGCTGGACGTGGATGACGACGTCGACGTAGTCGAGGAGGACCCAGCGGGCCTCGCGGTCGCCCTCGCGGCGCACCGGCTTGGCGCCGAGGTCCTTGTTCAGGCGCTCCTCGATCTCGTCGACGATCGACTTGACCTGGCGGTCGTTGGGCGCCGAGGCCAGCAGGAAGGCGTCGGTGATGGAGAGGACGTCGCTGACGTCGTAGGCGATGATGTCGTGCGCGAGCTTGTCGGCGGCGGCCTGGGCGGCGGCGTTGATCAGCTCGACGGAGCGGTCCGTGGCGGTCACAGGAGGTACTTCCGGTCGGCGGATGGATACCTCACCAGGGTCTCACGGGCCGATGACACACCCGTCCGAAACCGGGGCGGGCCTTCGCCCCGGCCCGTGACCGGGGCGAGCGCGGGCCCGAGGGAGCGCCGGGACGCCCGGCGGCAGCTCCGCCGGGCCGCCACCGGTCAGCCGTCGTAGTCGCCGCCGAGCACCACGGTGACGTCCGCGTTCGACGCCCCCTTGCCCTTGGTCACCGCGGACTGCGGGAGGCCGAGCGTCCTGGCGACCTCCACCGCCTTGGCCTTCTGCGCGTCCTGGCCGTACAGCACCTGCGAGGCGCTGCGCCGCGCCGCGGTGCCGCCGTCCACGTAGGAGTACCCCCCGTTGGTGACGGCCGCCCGGGCCTGGTCGGCCGCCTTCCGGTCGCCGGTGGCGTCCCGGACGCTGACCCGGGTGACGCCCGAGGTGCCGGTCTTCTTCAGCGAGCCGCCCAGGACGTCCTTGACGACGCTGTCGGCGGTCCGGTCGCTGAGCGTGCCGTCCGGGCGCACCGGCAGGACGGTCGTGCGGTAGGCGCCCGCCTTGACGAGTTCGGCCCGTGCGGCGAGGGAGGTGCCGAGGTCGTCCTCGGTCAGGGGCGGGTCGAGGACCTCCATGAGCGACTTGACGGTGGCCGTCGCCCCGGCGGAGTCGCTGGAGAGCTTCTTGAGGGTGGCCTGCAGGACCTGCCCGAAGCGGGTGAGCTGGTGGGCCTGGTCTTCGCCCGGGGCGCGGTAGGTGGCGTAGGCCACGGCTGCCTGCCCGCCGAGCTGCTGAGCGTCGCCCTTCTTCACCAGGGGGGCCGCGCCGCGCTTGGCGCCGGGGACGCTCGTGTCGGTGTCCACGGTGATGCCGCCCACGGTCTCGACGAGGGAGTCGAGGTAGGGGGTGTCGAGTCGCCAGCTCGCCTTGACGTCGGCGCCGAGCAGGGTGTTCAGGCTGTCCCGGGTGGGTTCGACGCCCTCGTCCTTGACCGACTTGGCCAGGGTCGTGGTCGTGCCGTCGTCCCGGGGGACGGCGAGGTCGCCAGGCAGCAGCACCGTGGTGCCCCGGTGGGTGGTCTCGTTGTCGACCAGGAGGGCGGTGGAGCTGTCGCCGCTGTCGATGTCGTGCAGGTGGACGACGAGCACGTCCCGCTTCTGGGCTCCCACCGCCGTGGCCGCGCCGCCACCGCCGGCGGACAGGCCCGGCAGCCGCCCGGACCACCACAGGTAGCCGACCGAGCCGACCAGGGCCAGTGCGAGGACGACGCACAGTGCCACGCGGCGGCTGCGCCCGCGGCGTTTGGCCTCCTCGCGGCGTTCGGTCCGGCTCTCGGTGAACTTCAGCCAGTCGATGACGTCCTCGGACTCCTCGTCCTCCTCCTCGACGAACGAGAACTCCTCGGTGTGGTACTCCGGCCCGCCCTCCCCCTGCGCTCCGGCCGGCCCGGCCGGCTCCCGGGCGGGTGCTGCGGCCTGCGGCGGTATGCGGCGGCCCTCCTGCGGCCGGGGGGCCCACTCGTCCTGCGGTTCCGACTCGTAGGGGGCCTGCGGCGCGGTGTGCGGCCCGCTCGGGTCGTGAGGGCCGCCCGGTACGCCGGCGGGTGCCCCGCCGTGGCCCGGGGCCCAGCCCTGCGGGGCGGCGCCGCGGCGGTCCCCGTCGTAGGGGCCGGGCTGCGGCGGGTACGGCTCCTGCGTCGCCGGCCGGGCACCGCGGCCGTAGGGGTCCTGCGAGGCGTACGGGTCCGATGTGGCGTACGGGTCCGGTGAGTTGTACGGGTCCCGGGGTTCCTGTGGGTGCACAGGCGCGTAGGACTCCTGGGGTACGTACGGGTCCCGGGGGGCCTGCGGGTCGCGGTAGCCGTAGGAGGCCTGCGGGGCGTAAGGGTCTCCGGGGGGCGGGGCGGCCGGGGTGGCGTACGGGTCTCCGGCGTACCGGCCCTCGTGCGGCGCCGGCCCGCCCTGCTGGGCGTAGGGGTCGTACGCGGGCCGGGGGGCCTGCGGGGCGTACGGGTCGTGGGCGGCGTAGGGGTCCGCCGCCTGGTGGCCGCGTTGGGCGTAGGGGTCCTGCCCGGGATGACCGGCGTAGGGGGCGGGGCCACCCTGCCGGGGCGGGTACCCCTGGGGGTGGCCACCCGCGTCGTACCCGGTGGCGCCGTACCCGCTCTCCTCGTAACCGGCCTCGTCGTAACCGGCGTAGGGGTCGGCGTTCTGCTCTCCGTAGGGCTGGCGCTGCCACGGGTCGGGGCGGCGGGGCGTTGCGTCCCCCTGCCCGTACGGGCGGTCCTGTCGGTCGTTCACCGTCGGCCCTTTCGGTCAGCCCCGTGGCGGTGTCGGTAGGCGGTCGGCGCTGGGCGCGGCAGGTCAGGCCTGGTCGCGGGGGTCCTCAGCACGCACGCCGCGGTGCTCCTCGGACGGCCGGGCACCGGTGTCCGGCCCGTCCTCGGACCGGCGGGTGGCCTGGTGTCCGGGCTCCACCGGGTCGTCCCGGTAGAGCTGGCGCTTGTCGATATAGCGCACCACGCCGTCCGGCACCAGGTACCAGACCGGGTCGTCCTGCGCGACGCGTGCGCGGCAGTCCGTGGAGGAGATGGCCAGGGCGGGGACCTCGATCAGCGAGACGCCGCCCTCCGGGAGCCCGGGGTCGGTCAGGACGTGGCCGGGCCGGGTGACGCCGACGAAGTGCGCGAGGGCGAAGAGTTCGCCGGCGTTGCGCCAGGAGAGGATCTGGCCCAGTGCGTCGGCGCCCGTGATGAAGAACAGGTCCGCCTCGTCGTGCTGTTGCCGCAGTTCCCGGAGCGTGTCGATGGTGTAGGTGTCGCCGGCGCGGTCGATGTCGATGCGGCTGACGGAGAACTGCGGGTTGGAGGCGGTCGCGATGACCGTCATGAGGTAGCGGTCCTCGGCCGGTGACACCCGCTTGTGGCTCTTCTGCCAGGGCTGCCCGGTCGGGACGAAGATCACCTCGTCGAGGTGGAACTGGCTCGCCACCTCGCTGGCGGCGACCAGGTGTCCGTGGTGGATCGGGTCGAACGTCCCGCCCATCACTCCGAGCCGCCGCTTGGCGGGGCCTCTCTGCTCTCCCATGCGTGCAGACCCTACTGGGCGTCGGCCACCGGCCTCACCTGCGGGCCCTCGGCTCAGCGGTCGCGGTTGAAGCGGGTGGTGATCCACAGCAGCAGCAGGAGGGCGAAGAGCGCGCCGCCACCGGTCAGGTAGGGGCTCAGGCTCTCGTGGTTGCCGCCCTCCTGGCCGCCTTCGGCGAGCGTGACGAGGTGGGTCAGGGACTGAACGGTGATGTGCGGGCTCATCGGCTGCGACCTATCCGGGCTGGGCGGGCAGTTACGTCAGCGACATCGTAAGCGGCGCCCCCCGCGGACCTCACGCCGACTCCGCCGCCGAGGGCCGCCCGGACACCCGCGTGCGGTGCGGGGCTCAGTCCTGGTCGCGGTAGCCGCGCAGCAGGAACCACGCGACGAGCACGGCGCCCAGGACGCCGAAGATGATCACCGAGCGCAGGACCCAGCCGGGTCCGCCCTGGCCGGGGGAGGCTTCGGTGACGGCGGCGAGCAGGGTGCTGGCGTGGTTCATGGCCGGTGCGCTCCTCGGTTGTGCGGGGTGGTCCTGCGGCCGGCGCGGCGGGCACGGCGGTGTGCGGCATCCGTCCCGTTCCGTCCGCGTGCGCGGCGGTTCGGCCTGCGGCCAGCGTACGCCGACGCATCCCTGGGGCCCTCAGCGGCGTCCTCTACGCTGCAAGCACGTCATCCGAGCAGGGGGAGGTCTCCATGACGGAGAGCCCGCACGACAGTGAGCGCGTACCGAGCCGGAACCGCAGGCGCTTTCCCGGAATATCCTCCCGGGCCTACGAGCACCCCACGGACCGTTCGGCGCTGGTGGCGCTCCGCAAGCTGACCGGTTTCGACACCGTCTTCCGCACACTGAGCGGCCTGCTGCCGGAGCGCAGCATGCGCCTGATGTACCTCTCCGACTCGGTCCGCGTCGGGGAGCGGCAGTTCGTCCACCTGCACGAGATGCTGCTGGACGCCTGCCAGATCCTGGACCTGGAGAAGGTCCCGCCCATGTACGTCACCCAGGACCCGACGCCCAACGCCATGTGCGTCGGTCTGGACGAGCCGATCATCGTGGTCAGCACGGGCCTGGTCGAGCTCCTCGACGAGGAGGAGATGCGGGCGGTGGTGGGCCACGAGGTCGGCCACGCCCTGTCGGGCCACGCGGTCTACCGCACCCTGCTGATGTACCTGACGAAGCTGGCCGTGCGGGTGTCCTGGATTCCGCTGGGGGCGGTGGCGATCACCGCGATCGTCACCGCGCTGAACGAGTGGTTCCGCAAGTCCGAGCTCTCCGCGGACCGGGCGGGGCTGCTGGTGGGTCAGGACCTGAAGGCCTCCATGCGCGGCCTGATGAAGCTGGCCGGCGGCAACCACCTGCACGAGATGAACGTGGACGCCTTCCTGGAGCAGGCCGAGGAGTACGAGGCCGGCGGCGACCTGAGGGACTCGGTGCTGAAGATCCTCAACGTCCTGCCGCGCAGCCATCCGTTCACCACCATCCGGGCGGCGGAGCTGAAGAAGTGGCACGCGAGCCGGGACTTCCAGCGCCTCATGGACGGCCACTACCCGCGCCGTGACGAGGACTCCACCAGTTCGGTGTCGGACTCCTTCCGCGAGGCGGGGGCGCACTACGCGGACACGGTCCGTACCAGCAAGGACCCGCTGATGGGCCTGGTCCGGGACATCGCCGGGGGCGCCGGTGACCTGGGAGGGAAGCTGCGCGACTCGGTGTTCCGGGGCACCCGCCCCGCCGGTGGCGAGGGTGCCGCGGGGGCGGAGGGCGCCGGGGCCTGAGGGTGCGGCCGAGGGCGGCGCGCCGGGTACGGCTGCCGGTCCGTTCCCCGGCCCTCCGGCCCTGATCCGTACGCCGCCTGACCGGCTCCGCGGCTGACCGGCTTCTCGGCCGGCAGCTCCGTGACCGACCGGCTCCACGACTCCGCCCGGCCGCTCTCCCGGCCGGGCGGAGTCGTGTCCGGGCCGGGGGGCCGGGCCGGTGTGTGCCGGAAGGGCTCAGGCTCGGGTGCGTGCCGGGGGTCGTGCGTGCCGGGGTGCCGGCGCTGCCCTGGCGGTTCCGCGGCGGGACGGCGGCGGCACGGCGCGGGGGGGCCGGTCGGGTCGCTCGTCAGTGGCGGGAGACGCTCGGCCCGTCGGGGGCGGGGGTGGTGGACTGGGCGGGCGAGGGCTGGGCGCCGTCGGCGAGCGTGCCGCACAGCGGGGTGGGCCTGCTGCCGTGGCGGAAGGGGTCGGTGCCGGGGGGCTGGTCACCGGTCGCCTTCTGGCCGGCGAGCAGCGGGCTGAGCAGGTCCGCGGGGTCCGCGGAGCAGGAGAGCGGCCCGGCCTCCAGGAGGCTCTGCTGGACCTGGAGGCGGTGGTCGGCCAGGTCCTCCCGGCCGATGCGGAAGTGCACCTCGCGGTGGACGGTGAAGAGCGAGGCCGCGTTCTCGGTGTCCGCCGGCGGGCCGTCCGCGCCTTCGTCCGAGGGCGAGGCGGCCGGGGTGCGGGCCGCGGTCCGGTAGGCGGCGGGGGTGACGGTCGCGCCGCCTGCCGCCTCGCCGGTGCCCTTGCCGTCGTCGGCGGGGCGCAGGACGTAGACGAAGGTGTAGTCGGCGGTGACCTCCAGGGCACTGGCGCCGGACTCACGGGTGCGCATGGTGCCGTGGACGCGGACGCCGGGGCCGGCCAGCCGTGCCACGTCGGGGTCGATGCGGACCACCCAGCCGGTCGCGGCGTGCCTGCCGTCGGCGGTGGGGCGCTCCATGCTGCGGTCGAACTGGTCGAGCTGGTCGGTGCTCAGGAGGGCCCGGACGGCTCGTGCCGGGCCGCCGGCCAGGGTCTCGGGGTCGAGTGAGGAGCGGACCAGGTAGTCCTTGGCGATGGCCTGGGCCGACCCGATCTCGGCGGCGGAGAAGTGCAGGGTCCGGGCCGGGTCGGGCGGGTCGATGCCGGCGGCTCCGATCCCGTAGGAGGCTGCCGGGCTGCGCCGGACCAGTTCCCCCGGCCGGCCCGCCGGCACCTCGCCGCGGGGCGCGAGGGGTATGACCTCCGAGCGCATCACCTGCGGCGGGAGGTGTTCGGGGGTGCGGTAGGGGTGACGGATGCCCATGTATATGGCGGTGCCGAAGGCGACCACGATGAGCATGACGAGCAGCAGCGCCTGGCGGGACCCGCCGAGGCGGGTCCACAGGTGGCGGGGCCGCACCGCCTGGGTGTGCTCCACGAGCCGCTCGCGGGCGGAGAGTTCCTGGAGGCGGGCAGCACGGACGAACGATTCGTCGAACACGACGGACCGGTACTCGTCCTCTGATCCCCCCGAAGGCCCTTCGGGCCCCTCCGGAGGGTTCGCCGTCCCACCCATACCTCAAGAGTAGGTCCGGGGTGGGATCCATAAACGCCCCGGTAGGCCACTTCCGGCCTGCGGGGCTTGCCGGTGGGGTGGCCGCGGTGGCCACCGGCCCGTCACCGACCCCTGTGACGTGGCGTTACGCCAGGTCGGGCCTACTGCCCCTCGACGACGGCCGGGGGGAGCAGTTCGGGCTGGACCGTCGGGCCGCGGCCGCCGGAGGGGGACGGGGTGGTCTCGCCCACGCCGCGGGAGGTCGGCGGGGTGGTGGGACGGCCGGTGGGGTTCTCGCTGCCGCGGATGACGGCGCTGAGTGCGAGGGCCACCAGTCCGACGCCCATCACCATGGCCAGCAGCAGCGCCACGGGCCGGTGCCAGCGGCCCCGGCCTCGGTAAGGGCGCAGTGCGCCGCCGTAGGGGCCGTAGGGGCCGTCCTCGGCGTAGGGGTCGAGGTGGGCGGCACGGTCGCCGCCGAACCCCGTCCAGTCCGAGGGCGGGAGGTCGACGCCCTCGGCGACGGGTCTGCGGCCGTCGGCGTCGGCGTGGCGTTCGGCCTCCGCCCGTGCCTCTGCGGCGGCGAGCAGCCGCTCGGCCGCGCTGGGTTCGTGGAAGAGCGCGGACCGTATGAACTCCTCGTCGAAGACCACGGAGGCGAAGTCCTCGTCCGCCCAGCCGTGGCTCCCGGGTTCGTGCTCCTCGGGCTGGTCGCCGTCCGGGAACGGCGTGCCTCCCGCTTCGTCCGGCACCTCTCCAGAGTAGCCGTGCGCGGCCGATCCGGGCAGGGGAAGCGGCACCGAAGGGGGCGCGGGCAGGCTGGCGCGTCCCGGGTCCCGTCCGCCGCACGGGACGGGCGGGACCGGTGCGGCCGGGTGGGTCAGCGGGTGTGGCCGTCGCCGGTGACCACGTACTTGGTGGAGGTCAGTTCCGGCAGGCCCATGGGGCCGCGGGCGTGGAGCTTCTGGGTGGAGATGCCGATCTCGGCTCCGAACCCGAACTGGCTGCCGTCGGTGAACCGTGTGGAGGCGTTGACGGCGACGGTGGTGGAGTCGACCAACTGGGTGAACCGCCGGGCTGCGGCCTGGGAGCCGGTGACGATGGCCTCGGTGTGGCCGGAGCTGAAGCGGCGGATGTGTGCGACGGCCGCGTCGAGGTCGGGGACGACGGCCGCGGCGATGTCGTAGGAGAGGTACTCGGTGGCCCAGTCCTCGTCCGTGGCGGGGGCGACCTGGCCGGGGCCTGCCTGCTGCCAGGCCTCGTCGCCGTGCACCACGACGCCCGCCTCGGTGAGGGCGGCGAGGGCGCGGGGCAGGAAGGCGTCGGCGATGTCCGCGTGGACGAGGACCGTCTCGGCGGCGTTGCAGACGCTGGGGCGCTGGGCCTTGGAGTTGACGAGGATGTCCAGGGCCATGTCGATGTCGGCGGCGGCGTCGACGTAGACGTGGCAGTTGCCGGTGCCCGTCTCGATGACGGGGACGGTGGACTCGCTCACGACGGTCTGGATCAGCGAGGCGCCGCCGCGCGGGATGAGCACGTCGACCAGGCCGCGGGCGCGCATCAGCTCGCGCACGCTCTCCCGGCTCTCGCCCGGCACGAGCTGCACGGCGTCGGCGGGCAGCCCGGCCGACGCCACCGCGTCGCGCACCACCTCGACCAGCGCGGTGTTGGAGGCGTAGGCGGAGGAGGAGCCGCGCAGCAGGACGGCGTTGCCCGACTTCAGGCAGAGCGCGGCGGCGTCGACGGTGACGTTGGGGCGGGCCTCGTAGATGATGCCGACGACCCCGAGGGGGACGCGGACCTGCCGCAGGTCCAGGCCGTTGGGGAGGGTGGAGCCGCGGACGACCTCGCCGACCGGGTCGGGCAGGCCCACGACCTGGCGGACGTCGGCGGCGATGGCGGCGACCCGCTCGGTGGTGAGGGTGAGGCGGTCCACGATGGCCTCGGGGGTGCCGTTCGCGCGGGCCTTCTCGACGTCCTCGGTGTTGGCGGCCACGATCTCGGCGCTGCGGGCGACCAGCGCGTCGGCGACGGCGGTGAGCGCGCCGTCACGGACGGTGCGCGGCAGGGGCGCGAGGGTGGCGGCGGCCTCCCGGGCGCGGCGGGCGGTGGCCAGGACGGGCGAGGTCTGTGCGGCGCTGGTCATGACGGGAAGCCTAGCGGGGGCGGCGTCCCGCCTCGGAGGTGTTCCGCAGGACGGACAGCGGCCGTCCGCGCGGTGGGCGGCGGCCCGTCCTCACCAGGGGTGGACGCCGACGGGGGCCACCGGGGCCGGTGCCCGGCCGGTGGCGAGCCGCTTGCGGTAGGTGGCGCGGTCGATGACCTCCAGGCCGACGATCTCCCAGGGCGGCAGGTCGGCGGAGGAGCGGTGCTCGCCCCACAGCCGCAGGGCCATGGCCGCCGCGTCGTGGAGGTCGCGGGCCTCCTCCCAGTACCGGATCTCGGCGTGGTCCTCGGCGTAGCGGCTGGTGAGCAGGAAGGCGTGGTCGTGGGCGAGCTGCTCCAGGCCGCGTCGCACCTCCGGCAGGGGCGCGGCGGCTCCGGAGACGCTGAGCGTGACGTGCCACAGGCGGTGGCCTTCGCCTTCCTCGGCGCTCGTCCCCGCGGGGGAGGCCGTCTCCGGCGTCACGGGGGGTGCGGCCCTGAGCCGGGGCTGCACCTGCGGGTGCGCTTCTGTCACCGGCGGCCTCCTGTGCGTGTTCGCGTGCGGTCCGGGGGGCGGGACGGGGCGGTCGTCCTTGTCGTGGGGGTGGGCGCGCGGCGCGCGGCGGCCGCGGCGGGCCGCCTGGACAAAGTTGACCAGCCCACGGCCCGCCGTGGAGGCGTTTTGAGGAAGCTGCCTGGTGAGCGGGGGTGTCCTGACTCCTTCAGAGGAGGACGAGGTCGTCCCGGTGGACGATCTCCCGCTCGTAGGCGGGGCCCAGCTCCCGGGCGAGGTCGTGGGTGGAGCGGCCCATCAGCCGGGGGAGTTCGCGGGAGTCGAAGTTGACGAGGCCGCGCGCCACGGGGTGGCCTGCGGTGTCGCGCAGCTCCACCGGGTCGCCGGCGTTGAACTCGCCCTCGACGGCCGCGATGCCGGCGGGCAGCAGCGAGGAGTGGCGCTCGACGACCGCGTCCACGGCTCCGGCGTCCAGGACGAGGGCGCCGCGGGGGGTGGAGGCGTGGGCGAGCCAGAGCAGGCGGTCGGCCGAGCGGCGGCCGGTGCGCAGGAAGTGGGTGCCGGTGGGGCCGCCGGCCAGTGCCTCGGCGGCGTGGGCGGCGGAGGTGAGGACCACGGGGATGCCGGCGGCCGCGGCGATGCGGGCCGCCTCGACCTTGGTGACCATGCCGCCGGTGCCGACGCCGGCCCGGCCCGCGCTGCCGATGCTGATGCCCGCCAGGTCCGCGGGGCCGCTGACCCGGCTGATCCGGGTGGTGCCGGGCGAGGAGGGGTCGCCGTCGTAGAGGCCGTCTACGTCGGAGAGGAGGACGAGCAGGTCGGCGTGGACGAGGTGGGCGACGAGGGCGGCCAGCCGGTCGTTGTCGCCGAAGCGGATCTCGTCGGTGGCGATGGTGTCGTTCTCGTTGACGATCGGGACGGCGCCCATGGCCAGGAGCTGGTCCAGGGTGCGGCGGGCGTTGCGGTAGTGGGCGCGGCGGCTGGTGTCGTCGGAGGTCAGCAGCACCTGTCCGACGCGGCGGCCGTAGCGGGCGAAGGAGGCGGTGTAGCGGGCGACGAGGAGGCCCTGGCCGACGCTGGCGGCTGCCTGCTGGCGGGCGAGGTCGCGGGGGCGGCGGGGCAGGCCGAGGGGGGCCAGGCCGGCCGCGATGGCGCCGGAGGAGACCAGGACGATCTCCCGGGTGTCGCGCTCGACGTGCTTGGCCAGGACGTCGACGAGGGCGTCGACGCGGTCGGCGTCGAGCCCGCCGGCCGCGGTGGTCAGGGAGGAGGACCCCACCTTGACCACGATCCTGCCCGCGCCGGTCACGTCGGCCCTGGTGCCTTCGGCTGCCACTTCTGATCCCCTGCGTTCTCGCCGGTCGGCGGGGTGCCAACCCCTGCGTACCGCTCGAATCTACGACAGCGGGCGGAGCGGGTGCCCGCGGATATCAGGGGGCGGACGGTGCGCGGAGAGCGGGTGGGGCAGGCGGCTGCGGCGGTGGACGGGCCCGCGGTGCGGGGCCTGCGCGGGGTGAGGCGCCCACCACCACCGGTCAGGAGGTGTGGGGTGGGCCACCGGGCGTGCGGTGACGCGGGCCACAGCAAATTGTCATCCCGCAGGGAGAGGCAATACGGTCAGGTGTCCACCAGTTCCCGGCCGCCGTTGGCAACGGCGTCGCAGCGCGGGAACTGCGCGCGGTCTCCCCCACGGCCGCCCCCCACCTGACCTATCGCTGCCAGGAGCCCCCACCCGTGCCTTTCGCCGGATTCGCCCGTCGTCGAGCCGTGAGTCTCATGGCTCTGCTGGCGCTGCTGCTCGCGTTCGTCGCGCAGCTCGTCGGCGCGTTGCTGCCCGTTGTGCCGCTGTTCGTCGCGGCGTCCGTGGTCAACCTGGGCCTGGACCTCTTCCTCCAGCACAAACAGCCGGGGCTGCTGGCGCTGCTGGGGAGAATCAGGCTGGACGTCACCATCCGCCAGCTGCTGCGCGACATGCTGGTCCTGATCGGTCTGACGCACATCCACGGCATCAACCCGCTGCGTGAGCAGGCGCCGCTCACCCTCGCGCTGCTGGTCTTCTACGTCGCGCACTTCGCGTGCCAGGCGGTCGCCGTGCTGGTGCGCCGGTCGCGGTCGCTGCCGTTCCTGACGCGGAACATCGACGTCAGCGCGCTGCGCCTGTCGGACGCGCCGCCGCGGCTGCTGGCGCGCCAGACCGGCCGCCGGCTGCTGCGCTTCGCGCTGCCCGGCACGGTCGGCCTGATGGTGACCGCCCTCACCCGGCAGGCGGTGTGGGGCGGCACCGGCCTGGTGATCGGTGTCCTGCTGTCCGTGGGCGGCACGGTCCACCTGGCGACCTGGCTGCTGCGGAGCAAGCGCCTGCCGCACCAGGACAAGGCGCTGGAGTGGCTCGACGGCTGGCTCGCGCAGTACCGGCCGACGGTGGGCATGTACTTCTCCGGCGGGACGTCCTCGGCCTACCAGGCCAACATGTGGCTCTCCACCCTGGACGCGCTGGAGGGCCGGCCGATCATCGTGCTGCGTGAGCGGTTCATGATGCAGAAGATCGAGGCGACGGACATCCCGATCGTCTGCCTGCCGAAGGTCGCGCACCTGATGCGGCTGGAGCACTCCACGCTGAAGGTGCTGCTGCACCCGGCGAACTCCGGCAAGACCTCGCAGGTGCTGCGCATCCCCTCCATCAAGCACGCCTTCATCAACCACGGCGAGAGCGACAAGCTGTCCTCGTGCAACCCGTACGCGAAGGCCTACGACGAGGTGTGGGTGGCCGGTCCGGCGGCCCGCGAGCGCTACCAGCTCGCGGACATCGGCGTCGAGGACAAGGACGTGGTGGAGGTCGGGCGTCCGCAGCTCACCCCCATCCGCTCCTACGCCGGGCCGCCGGCGGGCGAGTACACCACCGTGCTGTACGCGCCGACCTGGGAGGGCTGGGACGGCAACCCGGGCAACACCTCGGTGGTGCTCGCCGGCGAGAACATCGTGCGGGAGCTGCTGGCCGACCCGAAGGTGCGGCTGCTGTACAAGCCGCACCCGATGACCGGGTCGGTGGAGCCGGCGGCGGGGGCCGCCAACGCCCGCATCCAGGCCATGATCGCGGAGGCGAACACCCGGCGCTCCGGTGCCCGGCCGGACCCGTCGACGGCGACCGAGCTGGCCCGGCGTGAGGCCGAGCTGGACCGGCTCACCTCCACCTCCTTCCGCGGCAGCGCCGACGAGCTGGAGCGGATGCGCATCCAGGGGGCGCCCGAGCCGGGTCGCGCCGACGCGGTCGCCGCCGCCACGCAGGCCTGGGAGGACGCGTTCTGGGCCTCGTTCCCGGAGTGGGAGCACCAGATCGTCACCGGCCCGCGGCCCGCGATCTTCTCCTGCTTCAACCAGGCGGACGTGCTGATCAGCGACGTCTCCAGTGTGGTGTCGGACTACCTGACCAGCGACAAGCCGTACGCGGTCGCCAACACCTCCGGCATGAGCGAGGAGGAGTTCCGCACCACCTTCCCGACGGTGCGGGCGGCCACGATCCTCACGCCGGCGGCGGACGGGGTGCCGGCGCTGCTGGACACCGTGCGGCACCCGGAGCGCGACACGCTGGCCGAGGCGCGCCGCGAGCTGAAGGAGCACCTGCTCGGGCCGTCCGACCCGCCGTCGCTGGTCCGCTTCGACGCGGCCGCGCAGGCGCTGGCGGCCAAGGCCGACGAGCGAGCCGTGCGGATGGCGGCGCGGCTGGCGGCCGTGCCCGCGCAGCGTGAGGACTCGGAGGTGACGCCCCCGGGTACCGGGCACGCGGCGCCGGCGGACTCGGTGGAGGACGGCGCGGACGGGGACACGGAGAGCCCGGTGGCCACCACCGCCTGACCCGGGACCGGCTGACTGCTCAAGGCCGCGGACGGACCGAACTGGTCTGTCCGCGGCCTTGGTCGTGAAGAACACGGAAGTTTCTGGAAAACACGGACCGCCGGCCCGTCGAGCTGTCTACAATCAGCCGACTCTCGCGAGGGCCGGGCGTGTCACGTGCCGTTGCCCCCGCTTTCACTCCCAGGGGGGCCTGGCTTCATGAGCACCACTTCCGCACGTCCGGCGGGCCGCAGACGCAGCGGCCGCACCGCCCTGACCGTCCTCGCGGCGGCCGTGGCTCTGGCCGCCGGCGCTGCCGCCGGCACACCTGCCGTGGCCGCCGGTGCACCGCACACCGGCACACCGCGTCCGGCACCGCGGCACACCGCGCCGGACGCCCCGGCGCCCGCACTCGCCCACCGGCACCGGGCGGCCGCCGCACCGGACCGCACCGCTGCCGGCGGCAGCCCGCGGGCCGCCGCCACCGCGGCCTCGTCCCGTTTCGACGTCGACTCCGACGGCTGGACCGACCCGCTCTTCCGGGACCTCGACGACAACCTGTACGACCTGCACACCTCCGACGCGTCCGTCGCGCCCTACGACGTGCCGGGGTACACCGGGACGCTGCCGAAGGACGTCCTGGCCCCCGGTGATCTGACCGGCGACGGCCAGAACGACCTGCTGGTCCTCACCCAGGACGGCACTCTGGCGCTGCACCCGCAGAAGAGCGCGCAGGGCTCCCGTGCCGCGGTCTGGTCGGGCAGCGGGTGGCAGGCCTACAACAAGCTCTTCGCGCCGGGGGACGTGACGGGCGACGGCCGGGCGGACCTGCTGGCCCGGACGCCCGACGGCGACCTGTACCTCTACCCGGGCACCGGCAGCGTCTCCGCGCCCTTCGCCTCCCGGACGGCGGTCGGCGGGGGCTGGTCGGCCTACGACCAGCTCGTCGGGCTCGGGGACACCGACGGCGACGGGCTGGGCGACGTGGCGGCCCGCACCCCCGGCGGGGACCTGTACCTCTACCGGGGCACCGGGAAGCCGGCCGCCCCGCTGGCGGCCCGGGCGGCGGTCGGCGGGGGCTGGCAGACGTACAACCAGCTGCTGTCCGCCGACGACTGGGACGGGGACGGCCTCGCCGACCTCATGGCGCGCGACTACCAGGGCGTCCTGTGGTTCTACTCCGCCGACGGCAAGGGGAACTTCACCGCCCGGCAGCAGCTGGGCACCGGCTGGACGTCGGCGCAGTTCGCCAACGCCGGCGGCGTCCCCGCCTGGGGCCGGCGCGAACTCGTCGGCCTGGACCGCAAGGGCACCCTCTACTGGTACGGCGGGATGGGCGACGGGCAGCTCAGCGCCCGGCAGCAGGCCAGTGACACCGGTGGGTTCGCCGGTGCGAAGCTGACCTACGCCTCCTCCCTCGACCCCGAGGGCTACGCCGACCTGCTGGAGCTCTACAACGGCACCCTGTACAACTACAACTCCCCCGCCGGCGGTGGGGAGCTCGCCTCGGGGTGGCCGAACTACCCGCTCGTCCTGGGCCCCGGTGACCTGACCGGCGACGGCCACGGCGACCTGCTCGCCCGGGACTCCTCCGGCGTCCTGTGGCTGTACCCGGGCCGTGGCGACGGCGCGTCCCTGGCGGCGCGCACCAAGGTGGGCGGCGGCTGGGACGCCTACAACTCCCTGGTGGGCAGCGGGGACTTCACCGGTGACGGCCGTACCGACATCGTCGCCAGGACCCCGGCCGGCACGCTCTACCTGTACCCGGGGACGGGGCGGGCGGCGGTGCCCTTCCTCGCCAAGGTGAAGCTGGGGACCGGCTGGCAGCAGTACGGCCAGCTCGTCTCGCCGGGTGACCTGGACGGCGACGGCCGCGCGGACCTGCTCGGCGCGAACTCGGCCGGGACGCTCTACCGCTACAGCTCCTACGGCTCCGGCCAGTTCCGCGCCCGGGTGAAGCTCGGCACGGGCTGGGACACCTACCTGCGGCTGTTCTGAGGATCCTGACCGGCTGCTCTCCGCGACGGCACGAGGCCGGTGCCCCCGCACGTACGGCGGGGGCACCGGCCTCGTGCGTGAGGGGGCGCTCATGCACCGCGCCGGCTGCTGCCGTTCCGCCCCCGGCATGAGGCCGGGAGCACCCCGGTGTGCGTCCCGGTACGGGACGGGCCTGCCCACCGCGCTGTGCGGTGGGCAGGCCCGTCCTCGGCGACCGGCTCGGCTCACACCTCGTACGGGCTCTTGACCGGGAAGTAGGCGCGCAGGAAGGCGTCCACCACCCGTTCCTGCTCCGCGGCGGGCACCTCGGCGTCCATGGACTCGCCCAGGCAGAACACGTCGTGGCCCCGCAGCGACAGCAGTCGCGTGAGCTCGGGGTGGCGCTCGTAGGTGCCCACGTCCACGTAGGCGCACCTGATGCTGCTGGGCACCGCCTCCCGCGTCAGGTACGCGTAGTGGTGGTGGAGCGAGGAGACCATGGAGATGTCGCGCCAGTGCCGCAGCGGCGAGGCCGCGGTACGCCGGACCTCCTGCGGGAACTCCTCCTCGATGCGGGCCAGGACACTGCGCCGCAGCGGGTGTGGGGCGTGCAGGAAGCTGTTGGAGACGGTCACCCCGAACCGCTCCTGAAGCAGCCGGCGGTTGTTCTTGGCCGCGGCGAAGTAGGCCTCGTCCTCCTCGCTCACCTCGCCGACCGGCACCGTGGTCGGGGACCAGAAGAACCGGCTGGTGCCGTTGGCGAGGAAGAACCGCTGGGCGCCCACCGGGCGGCCGAAGAACACGTCGTCGTTGAGGTAGAGGAACTGCTCGGAGAGGCCCTCGATGTGGTGCAGGCGGCTCTCGATGGCATGGGAGTTGAAGGTGGGCAGGCAGTCGGGGTCGGCGAACAGGTCGCGGTGGGAGACCACCTTCACGCCGGGGTGCTCGGTGTTGAGCCAGGCGGGGGTCTGGTCGTCCGTCACCAGGTACACGTTGCGCACCCAGGGCGCAAACATGGCCAGTGAGCGCAGCGAGTAGCGCAGTTCGTCGCGGTTGCGGAAGCGGGCGGCGGCGTCGCCGGCCGACTCCGCGGGCAGCCCCATCTGTTCGCGGCGGCGTGCCTTGCGCTCCTGCCAGGCCGGGTCGGTGTCGTCGACCCAGGTGTACACGGCGTCGACGGGGAAGCCGATGTCACCGACCAGCGTGCGGGTGAAGGGGGCGAGCGTGGGGTGGTCGCGGCCTGCGACGGGGGTGGTGGCGTCCGCCGTGAGGGAGGGCAGGCGCCGGCCCAGCTCGGTGGCGCGCAGCGGTGCGGCGAAGTGGTCGTCGCCCCCCTCCTCGGCCGGCTCGAAGGGCCAGAACTCGATGTCGCAGCCGTAGGCGGGGCCGAAGCGCAGGGTGCGGGTGGAGGTCACCACCGGCCGGAAGACGCGCAGCCCGGCGGTCTCCCCGATGCCTTCGAGCCGCTCCGCGAGCAGCACCGCGGGGGCGTGCGTGCGGGGCTTGAGCAGTTCGGCGTAGACCGCCTTGCCCTGGTACTCGGCGACCAGCGCGGCCCTCGCCCGCTCGGCGTGCCGGGCGTCGACGGCGAGCCTGCGCCGCTGGACGGCGTCGGTCTCGCGCAGCACCACGTACGGCACCCCGTGGCGTTCGAGGGCGGTGTGCACGGTCTCGAAGTTGCGGTCGAGGACGTCGGCGGCGCGCAGGTCGTCCCGGACCTCGCACAGCCGGCCGCTGGCCCTCACCAGGCTGCGGTCGGCGGCGTTGATGACGGCCTCCCTGGCCCGCTGGTCGCCCGAGGAGGGGGCCGTGCGGTCGGCGGCCACGGCGGCGTGGAAGCGTCCGGCCCCGCCGTCCACCACCCGGTGCGCCATGCGGTCGGCGCGCTCGGCCATGCGGCGCGGGTCGTCCCGGCGGGCGACGAGCTCGGTGAAGAGCGCCTCCCACCGCTTGACGACCACCCCGGCGGAGAAGCGCTCGGAGCCCTCCAGGGCGTTGCGCCCGTAGGTGCGCAGCAGTTCCTCGTCGCCCATCAGCCGGTCCAGCGCGGCGGCCAGCGACTCGATGTCGCCCGGCGGCACGAGGAGGCCGTCCACGCCGTGGCGCACGATCTCGGCCGGGCCGGTGACGATGTCGTAGGCGACGGCCGGCACGCCGGCGGCGAACGCCTCCAGCAGGACCAGGGGGAAGGCCTCGCCGTCCTGGGAGGGCAGGATGGTGAGGCTGGCGCGGGCCCACTCCTCGTCCATGTGCTGGCTGGGGCCGAGGATCTCCACGGAGTCGTGCAGGCCGAGGCCCTCGACGAGGTTGCGCAGCCGCGGCATCTGCGGCCCGTCGCCGAAGACCCGCAGGCGCCACCCGGGATGCTCGGGGAGCACCTTGGCGAAGGCCGTGACGGCGTGGTCGACCTGCTTGTCGGGGACGAGGCGGCGCGGCATGACGATGGTGCGCCCGGTCAGGCTGGAGCGGGGGCGGAAGCCTTCGGGGATGGCGTTGGGGATGGCCTCCAGCCGCGGTGCGGCCTTGCCCAGGGACTCCTCCAGCCACTGCCGGGTCCGCTCGGTGAGCACCACCAGGGCGTCGATCTCCGGGGCGCGCAGCAGCAGCGGTTCGCCGGTGCCGCCCCGCAGCTGGCTGGGGCGGTGCTCCTGGTGGACGGTGACGACACCGGCCGGGGCGAGGTCGGCGACGGCCGACATCAGGGCGGGCGAGGTGGTGACGAGCACGTCCGTGTCGAGAGTGCGCAGCGCCCGCTTCATCTCGATGTCGGACAGGGCGTCAAAGGTCGCCTCCCAACGGGAGTTGACCAGTTCGCTGGGCAGGCCGGCGAGCCGCTCGCAGGCCTGGCGGTCCAGGCCGCTCTCGCGCACCGGACGCTCGTACTCACCCGAGCGGTCCACCAGGTAGCGCACGGGGACGCGGGCGTCGACGGAGAAGAACGGCTCCGCCCTGGTCCGGAAGACGCTGAGCACCTCCACCGTGTGGCGCGGGGCGAGGTGCGTGGCCTGGGTGTACACGGCCTGCTCCGTGCCCCCCATCTCGTCGCCCCAGGTGAGCAGGAAGGTTATTTTCATTGTTCTCTCTCCGAGGCGATGACGGCGCCCCGAAGCGCCAGGCTGCCGACCGGTGTGTAGTAGGGGTTGATCCGCAGGCACCTGCCCTGCTCGTCGGCGAGCAGGCGGTTGGGCATGCGGAAGACCTGCTTGGGGAGGCGGACGTCGGTGTGCCGGCGGGAGACCTTCAGGGGCCTGCCGCCCGGCGCGGTCAGCCGCACGTCCCAGATCTGCTCCTTGGCGGTGGCGCCGGCGAAGTCCTCGACCCGCAGCCGGCAGGTGAAGTGCTCGCCGTCCCAGGCCGGCTGCACGCTGCGTACCGCGGCTCCGCCGCGCCGCACGAGCTCGACCGAGGCGCCGGTGTACGCCTGGCTCGCGGCGTTGGTGAGCCGGCCGTGGAGGGTGAGGTCGCTCCAGCCGATCACGACCCGTTCCACCTCGGCCGCCGCCGCGTCCCGTCCCAGGGACAGGTGCGCGCGGCCGGTGGAGGAGGCCAGCAGCCTGCCGTGGGAGCCGTCCGCGGCCGTGGGGGCGGCGATCGTCGGGCCGTCGGGCAGCGGGTTGGGGACGGCGGCCAGGGCGAAGCGGCGTTCCTCGCCGGTGCCGTCGGCGAACCGTACCGAGAGCTTCCACTGCCCGGCGGCGAGCAGGTAGCGCCGCAGGTCCGTCGGCAGGGCCGGCACGGTCTCGCACCGGCCGTCCAGCAGGCCGACCACCAGGGTGCCGGAGGCCTCCACGCGTCCCTCACCGCGCTCGGTGAGGGTGAGGGGCGCCACCACGGGCTTCGCGCCGCCCCCGATGACCAGGTGCGCCTCGGTCGGCCGGATCTGGTCCGGTACCCGGACGCAGACGTTCAGGGTGCGTCCGTCCAGCAGGGACAGGTGGGCGGGGGTGAGGCGGGGCCAGTCGTCGACGGCGGGCGGGACGGTGACCAGGCCCGCCCAGCGGGTGCGGGCCTCACGCGCGGCCGTGTAGCCGCGGCGCAGGACCTCGCCGGGTGCGACGAGTCGTCTCATGAGCTGGCGTCCTTGCGCTCGAACGGGCTGGGGACCGGGTAGTACTCCTCGAGGAAGGTCGCCAGCAGGGTGTGCTGGGCCTCGAGGTCCGCCTCGGTGGAGGTGGTGTCGTTGACGCAGAAGACGTGCCGGTCCCGCTTGGCCAGCAGCGTGCCCAGCCGGCGTTCGGCCCCGGGCTGGGCCAGGTCGCAGTAGGTGTAGTCGAGTTCGCGGGAGGGCACGGCCCGGCCGGTGTGGAAGGCGTAGTAGTGGTGCAGGGAGGAGGCCACCGACAGGTCGCTGGTGGAGCGGAAGCGGCTGGCGGCCGTGGCGCGGTACTGCTCCGGGTAGGCGGCCTCGATCTCGCTGAGCACGCTGCGGCGCAGGGCGTGCGGCATGTGCTTCATCTTCTGCACGATGACCGCCCCGAAGCGTTCCGCGACCAGCCGCCGGTTGTTCTTGCCGGCCGCCGCGACCGGTGGGTCCTCCTGCGTCACCTCGCCGAGGGGCACCAGCGCGGGGGACGGGAAGAAGCGGCTCACGCCGTTGGTGAAGAAGAAGTCGCCGGGCACGACCTCGCGGCCCAGCAGCACGTCGTCGTTGAAGTAGAGGAAGTGCTCCGAGAGGCCGGGTATGTGGTGCAGCTGGCTCTCTATGGCGTGGGAGTTGTACGTCGGCAGGGAGTCCGGGTCGGTGAAGATCTCCTTGTGGCTGACGACGCGTATCCGCGGGTGGGCGGTGTCGAGCCAGGACGGTCTCTGGTCGTCCGTGACGAGGTAGACGTTGCGTACCCAGGGCGCGTAGAGGTGGAGCGAGCGCAGGGAGTAGCGCAGTTCGTCCCGGCTGAGGTACCGGGCGGCGTTGGCGGCCTCCTCGTGGTAGCCGGCGCCCGAGTACGCGGCACGCCGCCGCAGCCACTGCGGGTCCGAGCCGTCGACCCAGGTGTAGACCACGTCGACGGGGAAGTCGGGTGAGGAGGTGGTGCGCAGGTCGAACTCGCGCCGGCTGGGGACCCGTACGGTCCCGGCCTCCTCGTAGGCCGGTGCCAGGTCGGTGAACCGCCCTTCCGGGACCTGCACGCTCTCGCCGTGTGCCGGCACCCGCTCGGTGACCACGCCCCGGCGGGGCGAGACCAGGTCCTCGTCCTCGCGGCTCCAGAACTCCACGTCGCACCCGTAGTCGATCCCGAGCACCAGTCGCCGGGAGGGGTCGGTGCGGTACCAGGCGATCCGCAGGACGTCGGCCGCGGCGACGCGTTCCCAGGTCTCGTGGTCGTGGCCGGGCAGTTCCAGACGCTGCAACGGGCGCCCGGGCCGCGGCGCCGCCAGGTAGGCCGGGTGCATGTGGCCGAGGACGCGGAGGGCGGCGAGGACGGCCTCCCGGTCGGCGGCGTCCACCGCCACCGCGGAGGAGGTCTGGGAGCGGCCCCGGACGCAGAAGTGGTCGATGCCCCGCTCGCGCAGTGCTCCCAGGACGCGTTCGAGGTTGGCCCGGCGCGCGGTCAGGGGGGTGACGCCCTCCTGCACCTCCGCGATCCGCGCCGTGCCGCCCGACGTCACGATGGTGCGCGTGGGCCCGGAGAGGTAGGGACCGTGCTGCCGCGCGAGTCGCGCGCTGCGCATCCGGTCGCGCGCCTCCGCCACCACGGCGAGCCGCATCTTGATCTGCTGGCGCAGGTCGGAGCCGACGCGCTGCGCGATGGCCCGCCGCGCCTCCTCGGGGACCACACGCCGGTAGACGTCGACGAGTTGGGGCGCTTCAGGATTGCGCATGGTGGGGGGCTCCTTGCACCTGGGCGCACCACTCTGCGAGGGACGCCGCACACTCGGTCACAGGGAGGGGACGCGTTCTGGTGCGGTACACCTTTGTCAGCCTTCGGTGGACGGTGACCCGACACGGCCCGAGGCAGGACGCCGAGCGCCTCCACCGGCCCGTGCGCGGCCACTCCCGGGGCCCGACGCGACTGCGACGGACCCACAGGCGGCCCACCTCCCCGGCATGTGGATGACGAGGGAACAGCGAGCGCCTGCAACATGAAAGACGCATGAAAAGGCCGTGTGGTTGCCCTGACCACGGACACAAGGGCAGCGGATCGGACGAACGGCCGCGCCGCAGGGGGCCCGTCGGCCCGCCGCGCTGCGAGGACGCGGGCCTGCCCGGCGGGGCGACGGGTGAAGGGGCGACACCGTCGAGCGGTGCATCAGCCGTCCGAAGCAGTGGCGAGGCACCGCCACCCGCTACGAGAAGACCGCCACCATCTACCTGGATGTGGCCGGCCTCCACGTCGCGGGCATCTTCCTCCGGTCCGGGAGCAGCGGCTCACTCCACGCCCACCGCCCGTCAGCCAACGGCACACCCGGGCCGACGAGCGACTGGTCCGAACGGAACCGGCTAGTCCTCGAAGGGCTCGAAACCCCGGTACTCCTGCAGCGCGTCGTCCCGCTCCGCCTGCCGCTCCTTGCGGCGCTGGGCGGCGGGGCGGGGCGCCTCGAAGCGGTGGTCCTCGCCGCGGCGGCCGAGCATCTCGGCGCCGGCGGCCATGGTGGGCTCCCAGTCGAAGACGACCGCGTTGTCCTCCGGACCGATGGCCACGCCGTCGCCGGGGCGGGCGCCCTGCTTGAGCAGCGCGTCCTCGACGCCGAGGCGGGCGAGGCGGTCGGCGAGGTACCCGACGGCCTCGTCGTTGTTGAAGTCCGTCTGCCGCACCCAGCGCTCGGGCTTCTCGCCGCGGACCCGGAAGAACTCCTCGCCCTCGGGGGTGACGGTGAAGCCGGCGTCGTCCACGGCCTTGGGCCGGATGACGATACGGGTGGCCTCCTGCACCGGCCGGGCGGCGCGGGCGGCCGCCACGATCTCGGCGAGGGCGAAGCTCAGTTCCCTCAGCCCGGTGCGGGCGACGGCCGAGACCTCGAAGACGCGGTAGCCGCGCGCCTCCAGGTCGGGGCGGATGATGTCGGCGAGGTCCTTGCCGTCCGGGATGTCGATCTTGTTGAGGACGACGATCCGGGGCCGCTCGTCGAGCCCGGCACCGTACTGGGTGAGTTCGGCCTCGATGACGTCGAGGTCGGAGAGGGGGTCGCGGTCGGACTCCAGCGTCGCGGTGTCCAGGACGTGGACCAGCACCTCGCAGCGCTCCACGTGGCGCAGGAACTCCAGCCCCAGCCCCTTGCCCTGACTGGCGCCCGGGATGAGGCCGGGCACGTCGGCGACGGTGTAGACGGTGGAGCCCGCGGTCACCACGCCGAGGTTGGGCACCAGGGTGGTGAAGGGGTAGTCGGCGATCTTCGGCTTGGCCGCGGAGAGCACCGAGATCAGCGAGGACTTGCCGGCGCTGGGGTAGCCGACCAGCGCGACGTCCGCGACGGTCTTCAGCTCCAGGACGATGTCGCGGGCCTCGCCGGGCTCGCCGAGCAGCGCGAAACCGGGCGCCTTGCGGCGTGCGGAGGCGAGCGCGGCGTTGCCCAGGCCGCCGCGGCCACCGCTGCCGGCCACGAAGGTCGTGCCCTGTCCGACCATGTCGGCCAGCACGTTGCCCTGCGCGTCCATGACGACGGTGCCGTCGGGCACGGGCAGCACCAGGTCGGTGCCGTTCTTCCCCTCCCGGTTGTCGCCGGCGCCGGGCTGGCCGTTGGTGGCCTTGCGGTGCGGGTGGTGGTGGTAGTCCAGCAGCGTGGTGACGTCCCTGTCGACGACGAGGACGACGTCGCCGCCACGGCCGCCGTTGCCGCCGTCCGGGCCGCCCAGCGGCTTGAACTTCTCACGGTGGACGGAGGCACAGCCGTGGCCTCCGTTACCCGCGGCGACGTGCAGCTCGACGCGGTCCACGAAGGTGGTCATGGTGGATGCCTCCTGTAGTTCCCCGGACGGGGATGGTGCTGACGGGTGGTGCGCTGTTCGTTCAACGCACCAAGGGCGGACCGTCCTTCCCCCGTTACGGGAGAGCAGGCGGTCCGCCCTCGGAATGCGGTACTGCCGGCGCGGCCTGGGCCACGCCCGTCACACGGTCGTCAGGCGACCGGGACGATGTTCACGACCTTGCGGCCGCGACGGGTGCCGAACTGCACCGCGCCGGGGGCCAGGGCGAACAGGGTGTCGTCGCCGCCGCGGCCGACCCCGGTGCCCGGGTGGAAGTGGGTGCCACGCTGGCGGACGATGATCTCACCGGCGAGGACTTCCTGGCCGCCGAAGCGCTTCACGCCGAGCCGCTGCGCGTTGGAGTCGCGACCGTTCCGAGTGGACGATGCGCCCTTCTTGTGTGCCATGTCTCCTCAGTCCCTTACTTCGCCGGCGCGTCGATGCCGGTGATCTTGAGCGCCGTGTACTGCTGGCGGTGACCGATCCGCTTGCGGTAACCGGTCTTGTTCTTGTACTTGAGGATGTCGATCTTGGTGCCCTTGTGGTGGTCCACGATCTCCGCCTGGACCTTCGCACCCGCCAACACCCACGGGTCACTGGTGACCGTCTCGCCGTCGACGACGAGGAGCGTCGAGAGCTCGACCGCGTCGCCCACCTTGCCGGCGGAAATCTTGTCAACCTCGACGACATCGCCCACAGCAACCTTGTGCTGGCGGCCGCCGCTACGCACGATCGCGTACACGGGAACTCTCTTTCACTCGAAGACGGGACCACTGATGCCAGCCGCTCTCACGCTGCGGACCGGAGAGTTCCGGGACCCGGGACACGTGGAATCCGAGAGGACGAGCGGCCTCCCCCGGTGAACCGGGAGGTGTCTGCTCAGGGGTGTGGCGTTCACACGCCGACGGTCAAGGTTACGGGGCGCGAAGAGCGGAGGTCAAACCGGGACCGGGCGGGCCGCCACGCACCTTACGGGGCGTCCCCGGCGGCCGGACGGGCCCGGCCCCGGCCCGGGTAGCGCGCGGGGCGCGACCGGGCCGGGGCCGGGGCGGGAGCCGACTGCTCACTCCTCCGAGGAGCCGGCCTCCGAGGGTGCCGACTTCTTGGCGGTGCTCTTCTTGGCCGTCGTCTTCTTGGCGGCGGTCTTCTTCGCCGGCGCGGTCTTCTTGGCGGTCGTCTTCTTGGCCGCCGCCTTCTTCGCCGGTGCCTTCTTCGCGGCCGTCTTGCGCGCCGGGCGCGCCTCCTCCGCCGCCTCCGCCGCCGGCTCCTCCTGGGCCGCGGCCTCCCCGGCGGGCTCCTGGGGAGCGGCCTCCGGTTCGGCGGCCGCCGCCTTGCGGGTGGTGGCCTTCTTCGCCGTCGTCTTCTTGGCGGCCGTCTTCTTCGCCGGCGCCTTCTTGGCGGTGGCCTTCTTCGCCGCCGCCTTCTTCGCCGGACGCGCCTCCTCGGCCTCCGCCGGGGCCGACGGCTCCTCGGCGGCGGGCTCCGGAGCCGGCTGCTCCGCCGCGGGGACGGGCTCGGCCGGGGCGGGCTCGACGATCTCGGCGGCCTGGGCGGGCGGTGCGGAGACCTCCCGCGTCACCCGGCGGCGACGGCGGGCGGGAGCCGCGGCGGGCTGCTCGGGAGCGGGCGCTGCGGCCTCCTCGGCTGCGGGCGCCGGGGCGGGCTGCTGCGCGGGCTCCTCGGCCGCCGGGGCCGGCGACTCGGCCGCCACCACGATCTCGGCGGACTCCTCGACGGCCTTCGGCGACCCGGCGGGCGCCGAGACCTTGCGGCTCACCCGACGGCGTCCCCGCCGTCCCCGTGCTGCCGCGGCCTCGGCCTCGGCGGGGCTGCCGAACCACTCGTCCACCTCGGCGGCGGCGTCCTGGGCGACCGCCGCGGCGGGCTCCCGGTCGGCGGGCTCGGGCAGCTCGACGGGGACCTCCGGCTCGGCCTCGGCCTCGGGAGCATGTTCGACCTGCTCGGACACGGCCTGCTGCTCGCCGCCGCCCTTGCCCTTCTTCTTGCGCTTGCCACCGCCACCGCCACCGGGGGTGGTGACCTGGTCCATGTGCACGATCACGCCGCGGCCGTTGCAGTGCACGCAGGTCTCGGAGAACGACTCCAGCAGTCCCTGGCCGACCCGCTTGCGGGTCATCTGGACCAGACCCAGCGAGGTCACCTCGGCGACCTGGTGCTTGGTGCGGTCCCGGCCCAGGCACTCCAGCATGCGCCGCAGCACCAGGTCGCGGTTGGACTCCAGCACCATGTCGATGAAGTCGACGACGATGATGCCGCCGAGGTCGCGCAGCCGCAGCTGGCGCACGATCTCCTCGGCCGCCTCCAGGTTGTTGCGGGTGACGGTCTCCTCCAGGTTGCCGCCCTGCCCGGTGAACTTACCCGTGTTGACGTCGACGACGACCATGGCCTCGGTCTTGTCGATCACCAGCGAGCCACCGCTGGGCAGCCAGACCTTGCGGTCCAGCGCCTTCATGAGCTGCTCGTCGATGCGGTACGTCGCGAACACGTCGACGTCGGAGGTCCACTTCTGGAGCCGGTCGACGAGGTCGGGCGCGACGTGGGCGACGTAGCCGTGGATGGTCTCCCAGGCCTCCTCGCCGCTGACGATGACCTTGGAGAAGTCCTCGTTGAAGATGTCGCGCACGACGCGGACGGTCATGTCCGGCTCACCGTAGAGCAGCGTGGGGGCCTTGCCGCTGTCGGTCCTGGCCCGGCGCTGGATCTCCTCCCACTGCCCCTGGAGGCGCTCCACGTCGCGGCGGAGCTCGTCCTCGCTGGCGCCCTCGGCGGCGGTGCGCACGATGACGCCCGCGTTCTCCGGGACGACCTTCTTGAGGATCTGCTTGAGGCGGGTGCGCTCGGTGTCGGGCAGCTTGCGGCTGATGCCGGTCATCGAGCCCTCGGGCACGTAGACCAGGTACCGGCCGGGCAGCGAGACCTGGCTCGTCAGTCGGGCGCCCTTGTGGCCGATGGGGTCCTTGGTGACCTGCACCAGCACGGACTGACCCGACTTCAGCGCGGTCTCGATGCGGCGCGGGCCCCCGGAGTGGCCCAGCGCCTCGAAGTTGACCTCGCCGGCGTAGAGCACGGCGTTGCGGCCCTTGCCGATGTCGACGAAGGCGGCCTCCATCGAGGGCAGGACGTTCTGCACCTTGCCCAGGTAGACGTTGCCGACGTAGGAGGTCGACTGCTCCTTGTTGACGTAGTGCTCGACGAGGACGTTGTCCTCCAGCACGCCGATCTGGGTCCGGTCGCCGTTCTGGCGGACGACCATGACGCGCTCGACGGCCTCACGGCGGGCCAGGAACTCGGCCTCGGTGATGATCGGCACCCGGCGGCGCCCCTGCTCACGGCCTTCGCGACGGCGCTGCTTCTTCGCCTCCAGGCGGGTGGAGCCCTTGATGGACTGGACCTCGTCGGAGGCCTCGGCCTGCTTGCGCGGCTCGCGGACCTTCACGACGGTGCGCTCGGGGTCGTCGTTGCCGCCCTCGGCCTCGACCGTGTCCCCGCCCCGACGCCGGCGGCGGCGACGCCGGCGGCTGCTGGAGCTGCCGCCGCCCTGCTCGGCGGTCTCCTCCTCGGGCTCCTCGGCGGCCTCCGCGGCCTCCTCGTCCGTCGTCTGCTCGGCTTCGGGTGCGGCGTCCTTGCCCGCCTCGGCGTGGCCGGCCTCCTGCTCCGCGCCCTCGTCCTCGGACTCGGCGCCCTGCTCGGCCTCGGGGCTCTCCCCGCGGCGACGGCGACGGCCACCGCGGCGGCGACGGCGGGAGGGGCGCTCCCCGGCGTCCTCCTCCGCCTCGGCGGACTCGGCCGCCTCCTCGGGCTCCGGCTCCTCCTGGGGGGCCTCGGCGGGGGCCTGCTCGGCGGCGGGCTCCTCGGCCTGGCCGCCGCGGCGACGGCGGCGACGGGGGGTGGTGGTGCGGGCCTCGCGAGCCGGCTCCTCCGCCTCCTCGTCCCAGTCGGTGCTGTCCTCGTCGGTGGCCGCCGCGGCTGCCGCCGCCGCTGCCGCAGCCGTCTCCGGCGTCTGGAACATCGGCTCGGTGAAGACGGGGGCCTGGAACATGGCGGCCGGTGCCCGGCGGGAGCGGCGGCCGGCGGCGGGCCGCTCGGTCTCCGTCGCCCGCTCGGCGGCCGGGGCCTCGGCGGCGGCCGGTGCCTGCTGGCCGGAGCGCTCGGCCCGGCGGCGGCCACGGCGGCGCGGGCCCTCCTCCTCGGCCGTCTCGGCCGGTGCGGGCTGCTCGGCCGGTGCGGCCTGCTTGGCCTGCCGGCTCCGCTCGGTCTGCTTCGCCTGCCTGGGCCTCTCGGCCTGCTGGGGCTGGTCGGTCTGCTGGGGCTGGTCGGCCTGAGCGGCCTGCTCGGCGGTCTCGTCGACGGGCTCCGTCACCGAGGCGGCCGGGGCCGTGGCCCGGCGGGTGGCGCGGCGGCGGGAGCGGGCCGGTGCGGCCGGGACCTGCTCCTCGGCAGCCGGCTGCTCCTGCTCCTGCTCGGCGACGGTCGCGGCGCCGGCGGACACGGCGGCCTCGCCCTGCTCGGCGCTGCTCGGGGCGCTCACCGCGCGGACGGCGCGACGGCGGGAGCGGGCCGGGGCGGCGGGCTCGGCGGCGGCGCTGTCGGCGGTCTGGGGCTCGCGGTCGGCGGTGGCCTCCGGGGCGGGGGCGGCCTCCTGGGCGGCGGGAGCCTCGGCCGGCGCCTGCTCCGGGCTCCCGGCGGGGGCGGTGGAGCGGCGGGTGGCGCGGCGGCGCGGGCGGCCACGCGGCGCCTCGGCGGCGGCTGCGAGCTCGGTCGCGGTGGCGGCGTCCTTGCCGGCGGGCTCTTCCTGGGAGGCACCGGCCGCCGCGGCGGGGGTGTCCTCGGTGGCCTCGGAACCGGTGCGGACGGTGGCCTCGGCACCCCTGGGGGCGCCGGTGGGGGCGCTGGCCCGACGGGTCGCGCGACGGCGCGGACGGTCGGGGGCGGCGGCGTCACCGGTGGTCACGGCGGCCTCCGCGGAGGACTCCGAGAGGGCGCCGGTGGCGGGGGCCGCCGACTCCGCGGCCGGTGCGACGACCTCGGCGGCGGCCTCGGCCGCACCACCCGCGGCGGGCGGCCCGGCCGGCCGGGACACGGCACGGCGCCGGCGGCGCGGCGGCAGGGTGTCGCTCGGGGTGTCGTGGGCTCCGCCGTGCGGGGCGGAGGCGGAATTGGGCTCAGTGGGCTCGAGCATGCGGGCATTTCTCCCGTCACGCTCCCGGGCGCCGGGCCGCGGGGCGGTCCGCGTCAGTTGCACGTTCCGCCGTCCGGGGCTGGGCGCCGCACGGGAGCTGTCGTTTCGCTCGCCGGTCCCGGGTGGTCCGGGACCGGCGAAAGTCTCCTGGTCGGTTGCGTTCGCCGTCACCGGGGTGGCTCCCTGGTGCGGCGGCGACGCGGCGACGGCGCTCCCGTACGGGTACCCCTCCCCCGGCTACGCCGGAGGAGTCCCGCCCGGCGCCGTCGCGAGGTTCTGTCCGCTTGCCGCCTGTGAGGCGGTCTCGGCAGCGTCGCGGTCGGGCGCGAGCGGGTCGGTCACCGTACCGCTCTCCGCATCGAGCGGCCCCTGCGCCAGCCTGGTCACCGCTGCGGGGACCGGCGGCGCCAGGTCGGCCGTGGCTCGGAGACCGGTCAGGACGTCGTCGGGTCGTACGGCGGGTGTGGCGTGCCGAACAACCAGCCGCAGTATCGCACAGGCATCGCTGCCCGGCCTATCGCTCCCGTCACCCCGGGCTTCCAGGTGGACGACTGCGGAGCGGGCGTCGAAGGTGCGCAGACCGTTCTTGGTGCGCCGCTCGACCAGCACCTCCTCGGCCGCGAGGAAGGTCTCGGCGGCGCGTCGGGCGGCCTCGGGGGCCACGCCGTCGAGCCGCAGCTCCCACTCGGAGGCCTCCAGCCGGTCGGCGAGACCGCTGGTGCGCGCCTCCACGGCGTCGACGACGTCGAGGCCGGGCGGCAGGGAGGCGTCCAGCAGGGCCCGCAGCGCCTGCGGGTCGCGGGCCTCGGTGAGCTGGATCTCCAGGTACTCGGCCTCACTGCCGGTACCGGTCGGTGCCGCGTTGGCGTAGGACACCTTCGGGTGGGGGGTGAACCCGGCCGAGTAGGCCATCGGCACCTCGGCGCGGCGCAGGGCCCGCTCGAAGGCGCGCTGGAAGTCGCGGTGGCTGGTGAACCTCAGGCGGCCCCGCTTGGTGTAGCGCAGTCGGATGCGCTGCACCGCCGGTGCGGGCGGCGGGCCTTCGGGCTGTCGCTTGCCCAGTGTCCTTCAGTCCTTCGTGAGTGCGGACGTTTCTCCTCGGGAGTCCTCCGCCGGGCCCGGCGCCGCGCCGGGTGGCGCTGCCGGCTGCCCGGTGGCCACGGCCACGGGCACCCACGCCGCCCTGCGGTCCGCGCCGCCGCCACGACCTGCTCGGACGCTCGGGGTGAGGGCGGGCGCGTCCACGGGAGGACTCCTTACAAGAGTACGTGCCGCGCGGGCCGTGGGTTCCCGCCGCCGGTGGGGCGGCCCCGGCGGCTGACGCTGCCCTGCCGGGCCGGGGAGCGTCAGCCGCCGTGCCGGGAGGTCAGTGGCAGTCGCCGAACGCCGTGCAGACCGGGGTCTCCATGGCCTTCAGGACGGTGCGGTCGGCGGGCGCGGTCCACTTGCGGCCGGGGTCGGTGGCCCAGACGACGACCTCGGTGACGGTGGGACCGGTGAGGGACAGGTAGGTGTGGACCTGGTTGGTGGCGCCCTGCGGGTCGGCTACGGCGAAGTTGGCGGCGAGGTCGCGGTTCCCGCCGTCCTGGCCCTCGGTGGTGATCTTCACGTGGACGTCGGGGGCGGCGTCCTTGCAGCCGACCAGCTCGTCCCGGAGGCCGTTGTAGAGCGCGAAGGCGGACTGCTCCGCACCGGAGCTGCCGCCGGGGTAGTGGACGATGGTCTCCCTCGCCTGCCAGTCGGAGGCGCTGCCGGTGCCGGCCAGCTTCGCCTGCGCGGCCGGGCCCTTCCAGTCGCTGAGGGAGAGGGAGGGGACCCGGGTGGCGCCGCAGAAGGTCTCGGGGGCGAACTTGGGGTCGTGCGCGGTCCTGGCGGCCTGAGCGGTGGCGGGCCAGTCGTAGTTCCGGGCCATCGGGACGTCGTCGCGGTTGATCCAGGCGCCGGCCGCGATGGCCGACTGCGACGGCGCGTGGGAGGCCGGGGCGGAGGAGGCCGAAGAGGGCGAGGAGGCCGAGGAGGTGGGCGTCCCCGCGGGGTCGCCGGCGGCGGAGGACGAGGCGGAGGGGGACTGCGGGCCGCTGGTCTGGGCGTCGTCGGGGTCGCAGGCCGTGAGGGCGCAGACGGCGAGGACGAGGGTGGCGAGGGCCGCGGTGCGGGTGGTGGCGCTGGGCACTGGGTGATCGTTTCCTTGTTCGTACGGATACGGAGGGTGGGATGCGTGAGCGGTGTGGTCGTCGGTCGTCGGGACCGCGGCCGGCGGGGGCGGCGGTGCGAGCGCCCCGCCGGCCGGCGGCTCAGTAGCCGTGCCCCGGGGCGTTCGGGTTGGCCTGGGGAACCTTGGCCGCGAGGTTGGAGCCGTCAGCGGACACGCCGTAACGGGACATCATGTAGTTCATCGACGCGGCGCAGTTGGCGACCGGGTCGTAGATGTCGGTCGAGGTGCCGGGCTGGTGGTAGGCGGCGAAGGTGCTGGGGATGCACTGCCAGCCGCCGCGGGAGCAGTTGCCGGGGTGGCCGTCACCGGCCGCGGCTCCGTGGGCGTTGGAGTCGGTCAGGTTGATCTGGTAGTTCGGCGAGTTGTAGGCGGACTCGCGCTGGGCGACGGTGAGCATGCCCTCCTCCCAGTTGCGGCGGGCCTGGGGGTCGGTGACCCCCATCTTGTCGAGCGCCTGGTCGATGTACTCCTTGCAGGCGTCCCGGCCGCTCTTGTAGGTGCCCGCTCCGCCGTAGGAGACGTCCGAGACGGGGATCTTCGCCGCGTTGCTCTGGTGCCCGTCGGGGGTTCCGGTGTCGCCGCCGTTGCCGCCGTCCCCGCCCTGGCCGTTGCCGCCGTCCCCGCCGGAACCGTTGCCGGTCCTCCCGGGGTGGCCTCCGGAGCCGGTGTGCGGGGACCCCGGGTCCTTGCCCCGGTGCTGCTCCTTGAGCTTCTTCAGGTGCTCCTCGATCTTCTTCTCGGTGGCTTCGTACTCCGCCTTGACCTGTTTGATCTTGTCCGCGTCCTGCGACAGCTCCGCCATCAGCGTCCGCTTGCGCAACTCCAGCGACTGCGTGGTCTCGTGGATCCGCTGCACGTCCCGCAGCACCTCGAAGGCCACCGCGAAGCCCGGCACCAAGGTCGCCAGCTGCGAGGACGCCAGGTCCACCGCCGCCGCCTTCGCCAGCGTCCCGGCGATCTCCGCCAGCTTCTTGTCCATCTCCTCAAGACGCCGGCTCGCCGTACGCCAGTCCTTCTCGACCTTGGCCAGCTCCCCCATCTCGAAGCCGAACGTGTCCTTGGCCATGCGAAAACCCCCGTGTGGTACCTGTCCTGTGCGCCGTCGCCGTCCGGTCGCGGCGCGGGCGGTGCGGTGGGCGACGCAGGGAGCGTCCCCCGCCGCCGTCCCGCTCACGCGTCGCCCCGCGACGGGGCCGGTGCCGCGGCCGACCGGTCCGTCCGCCGCGGTCGGCAGGGAGGCACCAGCCTGTGCCGTCCCGTTGCGTGTCCGTAGCGTTGGCGATGTCAGTAGACGTTGGCGAGGCGGGTGACGTCCTTGCTCAGCGTGTGCAGGTCGTCCGAGACCCCGTTCAGCTCCTTCACCCGCCCCTGCGCGTGCTGCACGAACGCATCCGACGCCGGACCGTGCCAGGTCAGGTGCGAGACCGTCGTCGACATGTCCTTCGACAACGTCTCCAACTCCTTGCCGAGCTGGTCCAACTCAACGGCGATCTTCTTCAGATCCGCCTCGCCCCCGCCGAACATCTGCGTCAACGCCCAGTGCGCAATCTCCGCCGGGGCCATGACAATCTCTTTGCCGACCTCGACCACACCGCCGACGACCTTCTCCACGCCGTCGACAAGGTCACCCAGACCCATGCACCCACCCCCGTGGTGTGAGAGGCGGCCGGGCGCCGCCACTGAGCCGACAGGCTACTCCGGCACGAACACGTCAGGAAGTGGGGTGGGGACGGTCCGTGTCCGGGCGGTTCGTGTGGGTCAGGAGTGCCAGATCTCGCGCATCCGCGTGACGCGTCCCTGCCCGTCCAGGGTGAGTTGGTAGGTGTCGCCCGAGCAGCTCAGGGGTGCGGGTACGCTCTCGCGCCGCAGGCAGGCGGTGATGTGGTCGAGCAGCGCCGCGCGGCCCACGGTGCGGAACTTCGTGGGGTCGCCGGCCGCCAGCAGTCCGGTCGCGCCCGCGGTGAGCCGGTAGCGGACCTCGCCCTCGGCCGCCTGGTAGTGGCCCCCGTTGGGGTCGCAGACGTAGGTGGTGAGGTGCGCGGACAGGGCGCCGCCCGAGGACGGTTCACCGCTGACCGTCACCACCTTGCCGCCGTCCCACTTCAGACCCGGCGTACAGGCGGGGCCCGGTTCCGAGGACGCCGGGGCGCCGTCGGTGGCGGGGGCGGAGGCGGTCGGCGAGGGACCGTCGGCGGAGTCGGTGGCGGAGGGCTGCGCCGTGGTGGCGGGGGCGGACGGGGCGGCGTCCGCCTTCTGGTCGCTCCGGTCGGGACCGCAGGCGGTGAGGGTCGCCAGTGCCGCCGCCAGCAGGACGGCGGACGACAGGCTGCGAGGACGCATGGCGCGGTGGGCCCTTTCGTGGGTGGGAAGTCGGCGGTACCCGTGACTGGGTGGCCCGGCACGGTGAGCGCCGGACGGGTAGGTGGGGAGGATCCCTGTGGCAGCGGGGCGCGGCGGGAACCGGCGTCTGGCGCTGTGCGGTCGCGCGGCGGCGGGTGGGCCGCGCCCGGTGGGTGTGCGGGGCCGGGGCCCTTCCCCGCACACCCGTCCGCTCAGAGTCCGTTGCGGCGGTAGGGCACGTACGGGTGACCCGCGGCCAGTTCGGAGCTGGCGTCACCCTGGTAGTACGGGTACGGGATGACGTGGGAGACGGTTCCCTGCGAGCCGTTGTCCTCCAGGGCGATGTACTTGGTGTGCGCGTCGTCGGCCCAGCCGCCGAAGAGGACGGTGTGGTCGCCGGCGACGAGGGCGTCACCCGGCTGGAGGTCGTCCTTGCCGATCTGGTGGGCGACGTCGTGCCCCATCAGGCCCCAGGTGTTCAGGCCGGGCGGCTTGAGCCCCCAGGCCGCGGAGACGAAGCCGGAGCAGTCGTCGCGGTAGCCGTTGGTCGTGGCGGACTGGCTGTAGCCGATGTTGTGGCGGACGCGTTCCAGCGCGCGGTCGATGATGTCCTTGCGCTCCTGTGGCAGCCCGTCGGTGTCGGGGGCCTGCTGCACACCGGCACCCGTGGTGGTGTGGTGCTTCCCCGGCGACCAGGCGTCCCAGTTGCCGTGCGTCTCCCACTTGCCGTCGCCGTGGCCCTGGGCCGGCGTGCCGCCGCCCCCCGACCCTCCGGTGCCACCGCCACCACCGGTTCCCCCGCCGCCGCCACCGGTTCCGCCACCGCCACCGGCCCCGTGGAGACCGGTGTGGGGGGACCCCGGGTCCTTGCCCCGGTGCTGCTCCTTGAGCTTCTTCAGGTGCTCCTCGATCTTCTTCTCGGTGGCTTCGTACTCCGCCTTGACCTGCTTGATCTTGTCCGCGTCCTGCGACAGCTCCGCCATCAGCGTCCGCTTGCGCAACTCCAGCGACTGCGTGGTCTCGTGGATCTGCTGCACGTCCCGCAGCACCTCGAAGGCCACCGCGAAGCCCGGCACCAAGGTCGCCAGCTGCGAGGACGCCAGGTCCACCGCCGCCGCCTTCGCCAGCGTCCCGGCGATCTCCGCCAGCTTCTTGTCCATCTCCTCAAGACGCCGGCTCGCCGTACGCCAGTCCTTCTCGACCTTGGCCAGCTCCCCCATCTCGAAGCCGAACGTGTCCTTGGCCATGCGAAAACCCCCGTGAGTGATCTGGGAACCGCGGGGCCGCCCGCGGTCGTCCGGCCCGGTGACGTCCTGCACCGGGCGGCTGTCCGTGTCGAGGTGCGGTGGTCCTCGACGTCGGTGATGTCAGTAGACGTTGGCGAGGCGGGTGACGTCCTTGCTCAGCGTGTGCAGGCCGTCCGAGACCCCGTTCAGCTCCTTCACCCGCCCCTGCGCGTGCTGCACGAACGCATCCGACGCCGGACCGTGCCAGGTCAGGTGCGAGACCGTCGTCGACATGTCCTTCGACAACGTCTCCAACTCCTTGCCGAGCTGGTCCAACTCAGCGGCGATCTTCTTCAGATCCGCCTCGCCCCCGCCGAACATCTGCGTCAACGCCCAGTGCGCAATCTCCGCCGGGGCCATGACAATCTCTTTGCCGACCTCGACCACACCGCCGACGACCTTCTCCACGCCGTCGACAAGGTCACCCAGACCCATGGCAGAACCCCCGTTACTCACACGCAGTGTTCGCGTACCGACACTTCGTCAAAAGGTTACCGAAGGGTGTGACGGGCGTGAAGGGAAGGGCAGGTCGGAGCGTGGGCAAGTGCCATGAGGACACGGGAGGCAACCGCGTGGCCGGCTGAGGTCTCCGGCATGTCAGTCCTTTCTCCACGCCTACCGCGCGGCAGCACAGTTGAGGGCGACCGCCCCGGAGGCGCCCGGTCAGCTCACGCCACGCTCTTCCTGACCGCCACACCCTTCTCGTACAGCTCACGGGCCTGCTCGTTGCGCTGGTGCGGTCTGATCAGGGCGAACATGTGCGCCACCTTGGCATCACACTTCCCTGATTCCACGAAGGGGTAGTCGTCCAGCGCGAGTGACCAGGTGGCGCAGGCGTCTTCGAGCCGTCCGGCCTCCAACTGGCGTTCGGCCAGGAGGGCTCGACGGTGCACCCGGGTGCGACGGTAGGTGTCGTCGCGCGCCTTGTCGGCGGCCTGCATCACCTTGAGGGCGCCCGCCACGTCGCCCAGTTCATAGCGGACCTGGGAGGAGTGGTAGTACAAGGCGGCGGGATCGTAGGAGCCGAACGTCTTCACCCCTGCTTCGGCCTTGTCCATGGCCCGCTCGGCCTCCTGCAGGTATCGCAGGGCGGCCCGGCTCTCACCGAGTTGGGCCGCCGAGTGAGCCTGCTGTCCGGCCAGGAAGGCGCGCATGCGGGGGCCCGCCGCCGGAGACGCCGCCGCGGCAGCATCGGCGAGGCGCACCGCCTGTCGGCTGTGTCCCAGATCCGCCTGCACCGACATCCCCCGGAGGGTCGTGCAGTAGGTCAGGTGGTCGTCGGCCGCCCCGGCCAGTTCGAGCGCTTTCAGGTAGTACCGCTGGGCGAGGCCGTGCAGCCCTTCGTCCACGGCCATGTAACCGGTGAGGTAGCAGAGGTCCGAGGCGGCGGAGAGCAGGTCCCGGCGGACCTCGGGCCGTGCGTCGCAACGGAGGTACGTAGCAACCGTGTTGACCAGGAAGGTCGCCGCCATGGGCCGTGCATGCCTGCCTCCGTAGCGGTCGTCCAGCCCGCTCAGCTCCTCGGTCATGTCCTGGACCATCCGGACTTCGCCCTGACCGATGTGTTGCGAACGGCCGGCTTGGACGGCTTCGGCCCGTCCGATCACGTCCGGCCAGTCGGGGATGGACAGGGCGACCGAGAAGAGGGCCGCCCCCAGGACGCCGCGTCGTGACGGATCCATGTCCTGCCTCCCGAGATCGACGAGGCCGTCGACCATCTCCCGGGGCCCGGCCTCCTGAACCTTCGGTGCCCGCAGGCCTGCCTCGGCGAACGTGACCGGACGCGACAGACGCCTGGACAGTGCTTCGACGATCAGGCCGCGGACGCGCTCTCGCGGCTCCGTCCCGCGAAGCCAGTGCGAGACAGCCGACTCGTCGTACCGCAGCTCGCCCCCGGACTCCGCCCCCAGCCGATTCACCGCGTTGACGAACTGCCGCTGGCTCCAGTGCGCCTCCCGAAGCAGCGCCGCCAGACCGGCGTTCGGGCTCTTCGCCATTTCCGCCCCCGCAGAAGTCTCGGAAACTTTCAGGACTTTCACGTTCCGCTCCGGCTTCCAAGGTACCGCGCTGTGTCAGGGCTCGGTTACTCATTGCGAGTGGACGCGTCAGGCCGCGCGTCCGGAACAGAGAGGCTTCACGTGACCCACGGATCGGCACCCTCGTCGCAGGATGCGCTGAAGGCCGGCCGCGAGGCGGCCCGGGAACTGGCCTGCGCCCTGCGCGACATCGGGCACCCGCTGCCCAGCATCGACGGCGACTTCCCCGTTCACGGGCTCGCGATGGTCCGGCTCGGAGGATGCAGCGCCGCCGCGGCGTCGCGACTCGCCCAGTGGCTCAGGGAGCACGGGTGAACGACCGCTGTGAGGCCGTCGAGAAGGCGCGCCCCCCGAAGTTCGCCACGGCGGTACGACCCACGACCGCCACCGATGCCGACACGGTCGGTGAACCCGCCGCAACACCCCGGCTTCTCTCCACCGGTCTACCCGGCTGCACCAGAACCTGGCCCCGCGAACCCCGGACCGCCGCCCGCGCCCGCAGCCTGGTGCGGACCGCCCTGCTCGCCTGGGGCCTCGACCAGGCAGCCGACGACGCCGTCCTCGTCGCCTCGGAGCTGGTCGGCAACGCGGTCCGGCACACCGCATGCCGCTCCCTCCGGTTCAGCATCACCAGGGAGAGCCACTGCACCGTCCGTATCGCCGTCTCCGACAGATCCCTCTCGCTGCCCCGGCGCAGCTCCGCGGGAGACGGAGCCGCATGCGGACGGGGGCTCGTCCTGGTGGGGACGCTCGCCGAGCGGTGGGGCGTGGACGTACGCCGGTGGGGCAAGGTCGTCTGGGCCGAGGTGAACGCCGTCGCCGGCGCCGCTGTCCCACCGTCCCCCTGAACGAACCCGAACGAACGAACCCGGCCCCGGCAGGGTCATCCCCCGCCAGGACCGGGTCACAGCACCGCCGGACCGCGCAGACCCACAGGCGCGGGTCCGGCGGTTCCGGGGCGCCGCCGTCCTACTTCACCACCGACAGCGGCAGCAGCTTCTTCCCCGTCGGGCCGATCTGGATCTCGGTGTCCATGGCCGGGCACACGCCGCAGTCGAAGCACGGCGTCCAGCGGCAGTCCTCGACCTCGGTCTCGTCCAGGGCGTCCTGCCAGTCCTCCCACAGCCAGTCCTTGTCGAGGCCGGAGTCGAGGTGGTCCCAGGGCAGGACCTCCTCGTAGGAGCGCTCGCGGGTGGTGTACCAGTCCGCGTCGACGCCCTGCTGGGGCAGGGTCTGCTCGGCGCACTTCATCCAGCGGTCGTAGCTGAAGTGCTCGCGCCAGCCGTCGAACCGGCCGCCGTCCTCGTAGACGGCGCGGATGACGGCGCCGATGCGGCGGTCGCCGCGGGAGAGCAAGCCCTCGACGATGCCGGGCTTGCCGTCGTGGTAGCGGAAGCCGATGGAGCGGCCGTACTTCTTGTCGCCGCGGATGCGGTCGCGCAGCTTCTCCAGGCGGGCGTCGGTGCCCTCGGCGGAGAGCTGTGCCGCCCACTGGAAGGGGGTGTGCGGCTTGGGCACGAAGCCGCCGATGGAGACGGTGCAGCGGATGTCGTTCTGGCCGGAGACCTCGCGGCCCTTGGCGATCACCTTCGTCGCCATGTCGGCGATCTGCAGGACGTCCTCGTCGGTCTCGGTGGGCAGGCCGCACATGAAGTACAGCTTGACCTGGCGCCAGCCGTTGCCGTAGGCGGTGGCGACGGTGCGGATGAGGTCCTCCTCCGAGACCATCTTGTTGATGACCTTGCGGATGCGCTCGCTGCCGCCCTCGGGGGCGAAGGTCAGGCCGGAGCGGCGACCGTTGCGGGTCAGCTCGTTGGCGAGGTCGATGTTGAAGGCGTCGACGCGGGTCGAGGGGAGGGACAGGCCGATCTTGTCCTCCTCGTACCGGTCGGCGAGGCCCTTGGCGACCTCGCCGATCTCGGTGTGGTCCGCGGAGGAGAGCGAGAGGAGGCCGACCTCCTCGAAACCGGTGGCCTTCAGGCCCTTCTCGACCATGTCGCCGATGCCGGTGATGGACCGCTCACGCACCGGCCGGGTGATCATGCCGGCCTGGCAGAAGCGGCAGCCCCGGGTGCAGCCCCGGAAGATCTCCACGGACATCCGCTCGTGGACCGTCTCCGCCAGCGGGACCAGCGGCTGCTTGGGGTAGGGCCACTCGTCGAGGTCCATCACGGTGTGCTTGGAGACCCGCCACGGCACGCCGGAGCGGTTGGGCACGACGCGGGAGATGCGGCCGTCGGGCAGGTACTCGACGTCGTAGAACTTCGGCACGTAGACGCTGCCGGTCTTCGCCAGGCGCAGCAGCAGCTCGTCGCGTCCGCCGGGGCGTCCCTCGGCCTTCCAGGCCCGGATGATGTCCGTGATGTCCAGCACGGCCTGCTCGCCGTCGCCGACCACCGCGCAGTCCAGGAAGTCGGCGATGGGCTCGGGGTTGAACGCGGCGTGCCCGCCGGCCAGGACCAGGGGGTGGTCCTCGGTGCGGTCGGCGGCCTCCAGCGGGATGCCGGCCAGCTCCAGGGCGGTGAGGAGGTTGGTGTAACCCAGCTCCGTGGAGAAGGAGACGCCGAGGACGTCGAAGGCGCCGACGGGCCGGTGGGCGTCCACGGTGAACTGCGGCACACCGTGCTCGCGCATCAGCGCCTCAAGGTCGGGCCACACACTGTAGGTGCGCTCGGCGAGGACCCCCTCGCGCTCGTTGAGGACCTCGTAGAGGATCTGGACGCCCTGGTTGGGCAGGCCCACCTCGTAGGCGTCCGGGTACATCAGTGCCCAGCGCACGTCGCAGGCGTCCCAGTCCTTGACGGTGGAGTTGAGTTCTCCACCGACGTACTGGATCGGCTTCTGGACGTGGGGGAGAAGCGCTTCCAGGCGCGGGAAGACCGTCTCGGCAGACATCGCGGCGCTTTCGTGAGCTGGTGCAGAGCAGAACGGGGCGGACGCAGGTCAACCCCGGGTTTCTCGGCCCGGTGGCCCCGGAGCGGTGCGGGCGGCCACACGGGTGACCATCCAGACTAACCCGGCCGCGGGGTTGCGGACGCCGCGGGAGGCACGGGACGGGGGGCGGGTGTGGCCCGTCGCACAGCCGGGCCGGGTGGGGCGGGGACGGGGCGGGCCCCGCGGCAGGTCGCCACGGGGCCCGTCCTCCTCGGCCCGGACGGCCCGGGCCGGGGCGCCTCAGGCCGAGACCGGCCGCTGCACCCGGATCGACTGGAGCAGCCCTATCGAGATCCACACCGCGAACATCGAGGTGCCGCCGTAGGAGACGAAGGGCAGCGGGAGTCCGGTCACCGGCATGATGCCCAGGCACATCCCGATGTTCTCGAAGGCCTGGAAGGCGAACCAGGCGATGACGCCGGCGGCGACGATGGTGCCGTAGAGCTCGGTGCTCTCCCGGGCGATGCGGCAGGCGCGCCAGAGGACGACGCCGATGAGGAGGATGATGAACCCGGCGCCGACGAAGCCGAGCTCCTCCCCCGCGACGCTGAAGATGAAGTCGGTCTGCTGCTCGGGGACGAACTGGCCGGTGGTCTGGCTGCCGTGGAAGAGGCCGGCGCCGAAGAGGCCGCCCGAGCCGATGGCGATGCGTGCCTGGTTGGTGTTGTAGCCCACGCCCGAGGGGTCGAGGTTGGGGTTGGCGAAGGCGGCGAACCGGGCGATCTGGTACTCGTCGAGCAGGCCGAGCTGCCAGACCAGGGCGGCGAGGACGACGACGGCGGCCAGCCCGCCGAGGATCCACCGGTTGGAGGCGCCGGAGGCCAGCAGCACGCCGAGGATGATGGCGCCGAGCACCATCACCGAGCCCAGGTCGGGCATCAGCATGATCACGCCGACGGGGACGGCCGCCAGCCCCAGCGCCTGCATGACCGTGCGGTGGTCGGGGTGCGGGTTGTCGCCGGCGTCGACCCGCGCGGCGAGCACCATGGCCATGCCGAGCGTGATCGTGATCTTGGCGAACTCGGCGGGCTGGAGCGACAGGCCGCCCGGGATGGCGAGCCAGGACCGGGAGCCGTTGATGGTCGCCCCGAGCGGGGTGAGCACCAGCAGGCACAGCACCACCGAGGCGCCGTAGAGGATGGGCACGGCGGTGCGCAGGGTGCGGTGGCCGAGCCAGATGGTCCCGGCGCACAGCGCCAGTCCGATGCCGGTGTTGACCAGGTCCTTGAAGAGGTAGGCGTACTGGTCGCCGTGGGTCAGCTCGGTGCGGCCCCGGGTCGCGGAGAAGACCAGCGCCCAGCTCGCGATCGAGAGCATCAGGCACGCCAGGAGCAGCACCCAGTCGAGGCGGCGGATCAGCGAGCCGCGGGCGGTGAGCTTGTTCCAGGTGCTCGGCTCGGGGCTGTAGCGGGGGACGTTGAAGGTGCGGCTGCTGTAGGAGGAGGTCACAGGCTCGGCCTTCCGACGGCGGAGGGACGGGTGACCAGGTCGGCCGGTGTCGCGGCGAGCGAGGGCGGCGCGGAGGGCGAGTAGGGCCCGCTGGAGCCGTCCGAGGTCGGCGTGGCGGTCTCCTCCGGAGCCGTGTTGAGCGGCGCCGACTCGATCGTGCCGTCCTTGCGGATGGTGGGCAGCTTGGCCTGCGGGTGCGGCAGCAGCGCCTTCTTGCCGTCGATGGAGCCGTCGTCCTGGACGCCGTAGAGCGCGTTGTAGATCTTGCGGACGGCCGGCCCGGAGGCGCCGGAGCCGGTGCCGCCCTGGGAGATCGTCATGACGACGCTGTAGTCCTTGGTGTAGGTGGCGAACCAGGAGGTCGTCTGCTTGCCGTAGACCTCCGCGGTACCGGTCTTGGCGTGCATGGGGATCTTGTCCTGCGGCCAGCCCTGGAAGCGCCAGGCGGCGGTACCGCGGGTGGCGACGCCGGCGAGCGCGGAGTCGATCTGGTGGAGCGTCTTCTGCGTGTCGGGGAGCTTGCCGCGGACCTTCGGCTCGATCTCCTTGACGCCCTTGCCGTCCGGGCTGACGACCGCCTTGCCGATGGTCGGGGTCATCAGGGTGCCGCCGTTGGAGATCGCCCCGTAGATGTCGGCCATCTGGATCGGCGTGACGAGGGTGTCGCCCTGGCCGATGGAGTAGTTGACGGAGTCACCGGCGCGCATCTGGTTGCCGGTGGCGCAGTTCTCCTTGGCGATCCGGGAGGCGTAGTCCTTGCCGGTGGCGCCCTGCTTGCACCAGACGTCCTTGTTGGCCTCCCAGTAGGCCTTCTTCCACTGGCGGTCCGGGACGCGGCCGGTGACCTCGTTGGGCAGGTCGATACCGGTCTCCTTGCCCAGGCCGAACTGGTGGGCGGTCTTGTAGAACCAGTCCTTGGCCTTCTTCGACGGGTGGATGCCGCCGTCCTTGAGCCACTGCTTGTAGGCCAGGTCGTAGAAGACGGTGTCGCAGGAGACCTCCAGCGCCCGGCCGATGCTGATGGGCCCGTAGTTCTCCGACTCGAAGTTCTTGAACGTCTGACTGCCGATGTGGTAAGCGCTGGAGCAGTCGTAGTGGCCGTTGAACGGGTAGCCCGCGTTGACCGCCGCCGAGCTGGAGATCACCTTGAAGATCGAGCCGGGTGCCGACTGCCCCTGGATCGCCCGGTTGAGCAGCGGGTAGTTGGAGTTCTTGCCGGTGAGCTTGGCGTAGTCCTTGGCGGAGATGCCGCCGACCCAGGCGTTGGGGTCGTACGTCGGGTTGGAGGCCATCGCGACCACCCGTCCGGTCTTGGCCTCCATCACCACCACGGCCCCGGAGTCGGCCTTGTAGTTCTTGTGGGTCACGGAGTCGTACTGCTTGCGCGTCTCCTTCATCGCCTGGTCCAGCTCCTTCTCGGCGACGTGCTGGACGCGGGCGTCGAGGCTGGTGACGACGTTGGAGCCGGCGGTGGGCGGGTCGGACTTGGCCTTGCCGATGACCCGGCCGAGGTTGTCGACCTCGTAGCGGGTGACGCCGGCCTTGCCGCGCAGGTAGCTGTCGTAGGTGCGCTCCAGGCCGGAGCGGCCGATCTGGTCCGAGCGCAGCAGCGGGGACTCGGTGTCCTCGGCCTCCTTGATCTCGTCGTCGGTGACGGGCGAGAGGTAGCCGAGCACCTGGCCGGTGTTGGCGTTGCCGGGCGCGGGGTAGCGGCGCACGGCGGTGGGCTGCGCGCTGATGCCGGGGAAGTCCTCGGAGCGCTCGCGGATCTGGAGCGCCTGCTGGGTGGTGGCCTCGTCGGTGATGGGGATGGGCTGGTAAGGCGAACCGTTCCAGCAGGGCTGCGGGGTCTTCGCGTCACACAGCCGGACCTTCTCCTGGATCTCCTTCTCCGGCATCTCCAGCACCTTGGCGAGCCGCCCCAGCACCGCCTTGCCGCCGTCGTCCATCTTCATCAGGTCGGTGCGGCTGGCGGAGACGACCAGGCGGGTCTGGTTGTCGGCGAGCGGCACACCCCGGGCGTCCAGGATCGAGCCGCGCACGGCCGGGTCGACGACCTGCTGGACGTGGTTGTTCTTCGCCTCGGTCGCGTAGGTCTCGCCGTTGCGGATCTGGAGGTACCACAGGCGACCGCCGAGGGTGGCCAGCAGCGAGAAGACGAGTATCTGGATGGCGACCAGGCGGATCTTGACGCGCGGGGTCCGTCCGGTCTCGGGGATGTTCGACATGGCGCGCTCTTCCGTTGTCAGTGCCGGAGGCGGAAGGGGTTCTTCGGGAGGTCGGCGGGGTCACCGCCGCACGGAGGAGCTGCGGGGCCGTGGCCGGAGCAGGTCACAGGCGCTTGACCCCCTTGATGCGGCCGGCCTTGGCGCGCGCCGACCGGCCCAGCAGACCGCCCCTGCCGCCGAGCCCGAGCGACCTGCCCTGCCGCGGCATGCGGCCCCGGCTGCTCTTGAAGCCGGCGGAGGTGGTCAGCCAGTTCCCGGCGCTCAGCGGGGACGTGGCCTCCAGCCCGGTACCGGCGGTGGAGCCCCGCTCCCCCGCCAGCGGGTCGTTCTCGGTGCGGCGGGCCAGGGCCATCACCACCGGCAGCACGAAGGGCGCCAGCACCAGGTCGTAGAGGGCCGCGCTGAGCATCAGCCCGGACAGACCGACGTTGCGGGCGGCGGTGTCGCCGACCAGGGCGCCGACACCCGCGTAGAGCAGCGTGGAGACGACGGCCGCGCCGATGACGACGAGGAGCGGCAGCACCACCGTGCGCTGCTGCTGGCGCCGGGCGTCGGCGGCGAACAGGCCCGCCACGTAGCCGACGACGCAGAGCACCAGCGCGTACCGGCCCACCGCGTGGTCGGAGGGCGGCGCCAGGTCGGCGAGCAGCCCGGCGAAGAAGCCGACCAGGCAACCGCCCACGCACCCGTGGACGAGGGCCAGTCCGAGGACGACCATCAGCAGCAGGTCGGGCACGGCGCCGGGCAGGTGCAGCCGGGCCAGGACGCTGACCTGGAGGACCATGGCGACGATCACCAGGGGCGTGGCGAGGAGGATCCGGTTGATGCGCATCGTCAGTTCCTGGGGGAGGCGCTCGGGGAGCCCTGGGCGCCGGGGGTGGCCGTGACGGTCACGGTCGGCGTCGGCTTGGGCTTGGCCGGGGCGGGCGGGAGGACGGAGTCACGCGGGTCGTGGCGGGGCGGCACCACGACGACGCCGACCACGTCCAGCTTGCTGAAGCCGACGTAGGGGCGGACCTGGAGGGTGCGGGTCAGGGCGCCGTTGGCGGGGTCGACGCGGACCACCCGGCCCACCGGCACGCCGGGTACGAAGGGCTTGCCGTTGCTGGAGCCGAAGGTGACCAGCCGGTCGCCCTTCTTCACGTCCGCCCTGCCGTTGAGGAGCTGCACCTTCAGCGAGCGGTCGCCCTGGCCGTTGGCGAAGCCGATCTCGTCGGTCTTCTCCATACGGGTGCCGACGGTGAAGTCGGGGTCGTTGGCGAGCAGGATCGTGGAGGTGGTGGGCGAGACGGTGGTGACCCGGCCGACCAGGCCGTCCCCGTTGATCACCGTCATGTCGCGGGCGATGCCGTCCTGGGAGCCGGCGTCGATGGTGACGGTCCAGGAGAAGCCCTGGGCCGCTCCTATGGCCACCACCTGGGCACCCTTGATGGTGTACTGCCCGGCGCCGGCCATCTTGAGCATCTTGTCCAGCTCGGCCGCCCGGTTGCGGTTGCGGTCGGTGGAGCCGAGCTGCGCCTTCAGGGCGGCGTTCTCCTGCTCCAGTTGGGCGACGCGGCTGTGGCGTCCGGGCGAGTCGCGGATGGCGGCGACGGCGTTGCCGACCGGGTCGACGACGGAGGCCACGCCGTTCTCGACGGGTCCGAAGGCGGAGGCGGCGGCCTGCCGGGCGCTGTGCAGCGGGGACTGCTCGCCGCCGCGGATGTCCACCGTGATCAGCGCGAACGCGATCGCTACCAGCAGCACCAGCAGCAGCCGGCTCTCTCGTGTGTCCCTCACGTGCGGCGGCCGTGTCCTTCCTCGTAGGACCGGCCGGCTGCGGGCCTGCGCCGGTCTCGTTGGGGAGTCGAGCGTTGTGCCAGTTCGGAACGGGCGGCGACGGCCCTGCCGGGGCGTCCCCGCGTGTCCCGGTGCGCGTCATGTGCGGACGCACGGGTGGTACGGGAGGCGGGGTCGCCCTGGGGCGGCGGGTCCGCCGGTGCTGCGGTACTGCGAGGCGGTTCGGTGACCGGACCGGCGGGCGGCGGCGGCGGGGCCGGTCGCGGGGGCGGGGCGCCCGCACTGCTCCGGGGCGCTCCCCCGGGCAAGAGCCGTCCGGTGCGCGGGGAGTTGCGTCCTGCCTGTATATCAGCTCGTCACGGTGCGCCGCGGGCGCGGTGACGGCCCCGCCGGCAGGTGGCGGGGCCGCTCACCCGTCAGCGGCGGGGCTGGGAGTCCAGAACCTGCTGGAGCGCCTCGAACTCCTCGACGCACTTGCCGGAGCCCAGGGCGACGGAGTCCAGCGGGTCCTCGGCGATGTGGATGGGCATGCCGGTCTCGACCCGGAGCCGCTCGTCGAGGCCGCGGAGCAGGGCACCGCCGCCGGTCAGGACGATGCCGCGGTCCATGACGTCGCCGGACAGCTCGGGCGGGCACTTGTCGAGGGTGGTCTTGACCGCGTCGACGATGGCGTTGACGGGCTCCTCGATGGCCTTGCGCACCTCGGCGGCGGAGATGACCACCGTCTTGGGGAGACCGGAGACCAGGTCGCGGCCACGGATCTCGGTGTGCTCGTCCTGTTCGAGCTCGTGCGCCGAACCGATGGTGATCTTGATGCTCTCCGCGGTGCGCTCGCCCAGCAGGAGGCTGTACTCCTTCTTGATGTGCTGGATGATCGCGTTGTCGAGTTCGTCGCCGGCCACCCGGATGGACTGGGCGGTGACGATGCCGCCGAGCGAGATGACGGCGACCTCGGTCGTGCCGCCGCCGATGTCCACGACCATGTTGCCGGTGGCCTCGTGGACGGGCAGGCCCGAACCGATGGCCGCGGCCATGGGCTCCTCGATGATGTGCACCTGCCGGGCGCCCGCCTGCGTGGACGCCTCGATGACCGCCCTGCGCTCGACACCGGTGATGCCCGAGGGGACGCAGACCACGACGCGGGGGCGGGCGAGGTAGCGGCGCTTGTGGATTTTGAGAATGAAGTACCGCAGCATCCGCTCGGTGATCTCGAAGTCGGCGATGACGCCGTCCTTCAGAGGCCGCACCGCGACGATGTTGCCGGGCGTGCGGCCGATCATCTTCTTCGCCTCGGCGCCCACCGCCAGAATGCCGCCGGTGTTGGTGTTGATGGCCACGACCGAGGGTTCGTTCAGAACGATTCCCCGACCTCTGACGTACACCAGCGTGTTGGCGGTCCCGAGGTCGACAGCCATGTCACGGCCGATGAACGACATGTTGTTCCCCATGAGGATGCGTCAGGCCTTCCCAGCTGGAGCGGATGCTTGTGTGAGGTCGGCGGTTTACGAATGGGACGGTGCGCCTGCGGCGCCGTACTTCATGGTAATCGCGAGGACTCGCCCACTTGCACACGGTGGGACCGTCCCTCGCCATTGTCGGCGCAAGAGGACGCCACCCCCGACAGGAGGGGAGCCGTGTCGCGTGGATGCTTCCCATGATGCACCCGCATATGCCAAAGAGCGACAGGCGACTGAGGTCTTCGGTGGCCTTCCGCGGAACTGCACCTGCCCTGGTGGACCGGCACGGAAGGCCCCGCACAGCAGAAAAGCGGACGGGCCGGGTGAACGCCCGTGGAGGAAAGGTCCGAGACCGTCGCGAAACGCATGGCGGCGGTCATCCGCGACGGCACGGGCCGAAAGGACCGCCGTCGCACCCTCGGGGTTACCGCTTCCGAGGACGTCCGGTGACGGCGGTCCGGTTCCGCCGGTCAGGAAAGACCGGGAAAGAAAATCTTGATCTCTCGCTCTGCGGACTCCTCGGAGTCCGAGGCGTGGATGAGGTTCTCGCGGGTGATGGTCCCGAAGTCGCCGCGGATGGAACCGCTGGGGGCCTTGATCGGGTCGGTCGGCCCGGCCAGCGCCCGCACGCCCTCGATGACCCGCTCACCCTCGACGACGAGCGAGACCACGGGCCCGGAGGACATGAAGGCCACCAGCGGCTCGTAGAAGTCGCGCCCGACGTGCTCGGCGTAGTGCTGCTCCAGGATGTCGCGGTCCAGGGTCCGCAGTTCCATGGCCGTGAGTGACCAGCCCGCCTTGGCCTCGATCCGGCGAAGGACCTCGCCGACCAGGCCGCGTCGGACCGCGTCGGGCTTGAGGAGGACGAGGGTGCGCTGGCTCATGGACGGCTCCTTGCGGGCAGGCGCGGGGTTCGGGCGTTGTGCGCCCGAGGTTACAGGCAGCGACCAGGGCCGACGGGGGCGGGCCACCGGCTGCCGCCACCGGCGCCCGGGACCGCCGGGCCGCCCACGGCGGGGAGCCCCGGGCGGCCGGCGACCGGGGGCCTCAGGCCGGGGTGGCCGCCGCCTCGTCGCCGCCCTGCTCGGCCTCGCTCGCCAATCGCGCCCAGCGGGCCTTGGCCTCGTCGATCCGGCGGCCGAAGTGCACCGAGGCCCACCACAGGGCGGCGAAGACGATGCCGAGGAAGAACATGGTCGGCACCACGAAACCGCTGGCCACCAGGGCCGCCTGGAGCACCCAGCCCAGCGTCACCCCGCCGCGGCGCCCCAGGGCCCCGCACAGCACCACGCACAGCAGCATCGCGACGCCGCTGACCGTCCAGATCGTGGTGTCGGACAGGTCCGAGAGCTGCATGGCCACCAGACCGGCGAAGCCGATGACGAAGAACTCCCCGATCAGGGTGGAGGCGCAGAGCATCCGCATCGTCAGGTGTTCCTTCCCAGCAGCAGCCGGGCCTCGCCGACCGTGATCACCGAGCCCGTCACCAGCACGCCCGCGCCGGCGTACTCGCCCTCCTCCTCGGCGAGGGTGATGGCGGCCTCCAGCGCGTCGTCCAGGCGTGGCTCGACCTGGACGCGGTCGGGGCCGAAGACCTCAACGGCCACGGCGGCGAGCTCGTCCGGGTCCATGGCGCGGTGGCTGGAGTTGCGGGTGACGACGAGCTCCGCGAACAGCGGCTCGAAGGCCTCCAGGAAGCCCCGGACGTCCTTGTCCGCGCTGGCGGCGACCACGCCGACGAGGTGGCTGAAGTCGAAGGCCTCGGAGACCGCCTCGGCCGCCGCACGCGCTCCGCCCGGGTTGTGCGCGGCGTCCAGCACCACGGTCGGGCTCTTGCGGACGACCTCCAGGCGGCCGGGCGAGGAGACCGAGGCGAAGGCCGTGCGGACGGTGTCGGCGTCCAGGGTGCGGGTGTGGTCGCCGCCGCCGATGCCGAGGAACGCCTCCACCGCGGCGAGCGCGACGGCGGCGTTGTGGGCCTGGTGGGCGCCGTACAGCGGGAGGAAGACGCCCTCGTACTCGCCGCCGAGGCCGCGCAGGGTCAGCAGCTGCCCGCCGACGGCCACCTCGCGGGAGACGACGCCGAACTCCATGCCCTCGCGGGCCACGGTCGCGTCGACCTCCACCGCGCGCTTGAGCATCACCGAGGCGGCCTCGACCGGCTGCTGGGCCAGGACGACGGTGGCGTCCTGCTTGATGATGCCGGACTTCTCCCCGGCGATCGCCTCGTGCGTGGCACCCAGGCGGTCGGTGTGGTCCAGCGAGATGGGGGTGATGACGGCGACGTCGCCGTCCAGGACATTGGTGGCGTCCCAGCGGCCGCCCATCCCGACCTCGACGACCGCCACGTCCACGGGCGCGTCGGCGAAGGCGGCGTAGGCCATGGCCGTGAGCACCTCGAAGAAGGAGAGGCGGTACTCCTCCCGCTCGTCGACCATCTGCACGTAGGGCTGGATGTCCCGGTAGGTCTCGATGAAGCGTTCGGCGGAGATGGGGGCGCCGTCGAGGCTGATGCGCTCGGTGACGGACTGGACGTGCGGGCTGGTGTAGCGGCCGGTGCGCAGGTCCAGGGCGGTCAGCAGGGCCTCGATCATGCGGGCCGTGCTGGTCTTGCCGTTGGTGCCGGTGATGTGGATGGCGGGGTAGGCGCGCTGCGGCGAGCCCAGGATGTCCATGAGGGCGGCGATGCGCTGCACCGACGGGTCGAGCTTGGTCTCGCCCCAGCGACCGGCCAGCTCGGCCTCGACCTCCCGGAGCGCCTGGTCGAGCTCGGGGTCCTCGGGGCGGGTGGGCACGTCCGAGGGGGGCGGGCCGGCCTGGGCGCGCAGGGTGCGGCTGCCCGCCTCGATCACCGCCAGGTCGGGGTCTCGTTCCGTCTCGGCGTCGACGATCTCCCCGAAGGCGTCCTCCTCGCCCGGGTCGCCGCCGAGGGCGGACAGGGCCTCGAAGGGGTCGTCGGAGTTGGGGTCGGGGTCGTCGTTTCGGGGGCGCTCGCTCACGCCGTCCAGTCTACGAGCCACCGCCGACAGCGCCGACGCCCCACCGTCCCGGGCGGGGGCCGGGGACGGCCGCGGCCCGCCGCGTCCGCGACCGGACGCGGCGGGCCCTCGGGCCGTCCGCCCCGTGCCGACCCCGCGGCCGGCCCGGCGGGGGTCAGTCCAGTGCGGCCTTCATCATGGCCTTGGCCACCGGCCCGGCCAGGCCGTTGCCGGAGACCTCGGCGCGGGCGGCGTCGGACTGCTGGACCATGACGGCGACGGCCACCTTGTTCCCGGCCTTGTTCTTCGCGTAGGAGACGAACCAGGCGTAGGGCGTGCCGTTGTTGTTCACGCCGTTCTGGGCGGTTCCGGTCTTGGCGCCGACCTCCGCGAGACCGGGGATCTGCGCGTTGGTGCCGGTGCCCTTGTCGACGACCGTCTGCATGGCCGAGCGGAGCTGGGAGGCGGTGCGCTCGGAGATGGGGTCGCCGTACTTCTGGGGGTCCATCGCCTCGACGGTGTTGCCGCCGCCGTCGGTGAGCCGGTCCACCAGCTGCGGGGTCATGAGGTGGCCGTCGTCGGCGATGGCCGAGGAGACCATGGCCATCTCCAGGGGGGTGGCCTGGTCGTCGAACTGGCCGATGCCGGAGAGCGCGGTCTGCGGCTTGTCCATACCGCCGGGGTAGACGCTCTCGGCCGCCCGGACCGGGGTGTCCAGCTTCTTGTCGTTGAAGCCGAACTTCTCGGCCTGCGCCTTGACCTTGTCGGCGCCGAGGTCGACGGCCATCTTCCCGAAGACGTTGTTGCACGAGTACTGCAGTGCGGTGCGGATGGTCGCGTTCTTGCAGGGCGCCGAGGCGCTCTCGTTCTTCAGGACCGTGCTGCTGTCGGGCAGCGGGTAGGGGTTCGGGCTCTTGGTGGGGGTGTCGACGTCCGGGTAGAGGCCGTTCTCCAGCGCGGCGGAGGCGATGACCAGCTTGAACGTGGAGCCCGGGGCGAGCGGCTGGCGCAGTGCGCGGTTGACGTTGGGCTTGCTCGGGTCCTCGGAGAGCTTCTGCCAGGCCTTGGCGTCGGAGCTGCCGGAGCCGGAGAAGTCCCCGGGGTCGTAGGAGGGCGTGCTGACCATGCCGAGGATGTTGCCGGTGTCCGGGTCGAGGGCGACGGCGGCACCGGTCTTGCCCTTCAGCGCGTCGTAACCGGCCTTCTGCACCTTCTTGTCGATGGTGGTGGCCACGTCACCGCCCTTGGGGCGCTGGCGCAGCAGCGCGTCACCGGGCTTGGTGAGGCGGCTGTCGCTGCCGTCGAGCAGCTTCCCGTAGAGGCTCTCCAGCTGGTTGCTGCCGTAGACCTGGGAGGAGAAGCCGGTGACGGGGGCGTACATGGCGCCGTCGGTGTAGGTGCGCTTGTACTTGAGGTTGCCGTCGGTCCTGGTGGAACCGGTGACGGGCTCGCCGCCGACGAGGATGTTGCCCATCGGCTGGGCGTACTTGGCCATGGTGACGCGCGGGTTGTGCGGGTCGTCCTGGTAGGTGCCCGCCTTGGCTGCCTGCACCCAGGTGGCCCAGCCCATCAGGGCGAGGACCAGGGCTATGCAGAAGATCGAGACGCGTCGCAGAGGTCGGTTCATGGGTGGGCGCGGCTCCTGGCTTCGGACGGGGCGGCGGGACGGTTCACCCGTTAGGGCGGTTTTCCATGGAAACGTCGGGTGTGGAGGCCATGGTTCCGCCACCTCATGAGAGGGCGATGAGAAAGGGGCCCGCTCCGGTGCGTGCCGCCGCGGAGGCCGGGCCCCGCACCTTCGCCGGCCGGACCGGAGTCCGGCGAACCGTCCCTTTTGTGGAGTCCTCGCAGGCTAACCGAGCCGGCCGGAACCGGGAAAATCCGTCGCGGACGGTGACGGCCGGTGCGACCCGGCGTGGCCGGCCTGCGGTGTCCGGCGCCCCGAGTGGCCGGCCGGCGGTGTCCGGGAACGCGTGACGGGCCGCACCCGTCCGAGGGGGACGGGTGCGGCCCGTGGTGACACACGGCCGGCCGGTGCGGCCGGCGGGGCTCAGCCCTGCGGCAGCGCCGCGAGCTGCGCGGTGATGCGCTCGATGTCGGCCTCGGCGGTGGACAGCCGGACGCGGATCTTGTCCACGACCTGGTCCGGGGCCTTGGCCAGGAACGCCTCGTTGTTCAGCTTGGCGGTGGTCTGCGTCTTCTCCTTCTCCGCCGCCGCGAGGTCCTTGGTGAGCCGCTTGCGCTCGGCCTCGACGTCGATGGCGCCGGACAGGTCGAGGGCGACCTTGGCCCCGGCCACCGGCAGCGAGGCGGTGGCGGCGAAGTCGTCCCCGGGCTCCTGGAGCCGCAGCAGGGACCGCATGGCGGCCTCGTGCGGTGCCAGCGCGGTGCCGGCCAGGTCCAGGCGGGCGGGAACCCGCTGGCCGGGCTGGAGCCCCTGGTCGGAGCGGAACCGGCGCACCTCGGTGACGACCTGCCGGACGGTCTCGATCTCCCGCTCGGCCGCGGCGTCGCGGAAGCCGGAGTCCTTCGGCCAGTCGGCGATCACGACGGACTCGCCGCCGGTCAGCGTCGTCCACAGGGTGTCGGTGACGAACGGCACGATCGGGTGGAGCAGGCGCAGCGTGACGTCGAGGACCTCGCCCAGGACGCGCTGGGAGACCTCGGCCGCCTCTCCCCCGGCCTGGAACGTGGTCTTGGACAGCTCCACGTACCAGTCGAAGACCTCGTCCCACGCGAAGTGGTAGAGGGCGTCGGAGAGCCGGGCGAACTGGTAGTCCTCGTAGAACGCGTCGACGGCGGCGACGGTCTCGTTCAGCCGGGAGAGGATCCAGCGGTCGGTCGCCGAGAGCTTCTCGGCGGGCGGCAGTTCACCCTCGACCGTCGCGCCGTTCATCATCGCGAAGCGGGTGGCGTTCCAGATCTTGTTGGCGAAGTTGCGGGAGGCCTGGACCCAGTCCTCGCCGATCGGCACGTCCGCGCCGGGGTTGGCGCCGCGGGCCAGGGTGAAGCGGACGGCGTCGGCGCCGTAGGCGTCCATCCAGTCCAGCGGGTCCACGACGTTGCCGAAGGACTTGGACATCTTCTTGCCGTGCTCGTCGCGGACGAGTCCGGTCAGCGCGATGGTGTGGAAGGGGGCCTGGCCGTCCATCGCGTACAGGCCGAACATCATCATCCGGGCGACCCAGAAGAAGATGATGTCGTGGCCGGTGAGCAGGACGTCGGTCGGGTAGAACTTCTCCAGCTCGGCGGTCCGCTCGGGCCAGCCCAGCGTGGAGAAGGGCCACAGGCCGGAGGAGAACCAGGTGTCCAGGACGTCGGTCTCCTGGGTCCAGCCCTCGCCGGCGGGCGGCTCCTCGCCGGGGCCGACGCAGACCTCCTCGCCGTTCGGGCCGTACCAGACGGGGATGCGGTGGCCCCACCACAGCTGGCGCGAGATGCACCAGTCGTGCATGTTGTCGACCCAGTCGAAGTAGCGCTTCGACATCTCCTCGGGGTGGATGGCCACCCGGCCGTCGCGGACGGCGTCCCCGGCGGCCTGGGCCAGCGGGCCGACGCTGACCCACCACTGCATCGACAGCCGCGGCTCCAGCGTGGTCTTGCAGCGGGAGCAGTGGCCGACGGAGTGGGTGTAGGGCCGCTTCTCGGCGACGATGCGGTCCTGTTCGCGGAGGGCGGCGACGATCGCCGAGCGCGCCTCGAAGCGGTCCAGGCCCTGGAAGGGGCCGTGGGCGGTGATGACACCGCGCTCGTCGAGGACGGTGATCGACTCCAGGTCGTGCCGCCGGCCGATCTCGAAGTCGTTCGGGTCATGGGCGGGCGTGACCTTGACGGCGCCGGTGCCGAACTCGGGGTCGACGTGGGTGTCGGCGACGACCGGGATGGTGCGGTCGGTCAGCGGCAGCTTGATGCGGCGGCCGACGAGGTGGCGGTAGCGCTCGTCGTCGGGGTGGACGGCGACGGCGGTGTCACCCAGCATCGTCTCGGCGCGGGTGGTGGCCACGACGATGGAGTCCTCGCCCTCGCCGTAGCGCATGGAGACGAGTTCGCCGTCGTCGTCCTGGTAGTCGACCTCGATGTCGGAGATCGCCGTCAGGCAGCGCGGGCACCAGTTGATGATGCGCTCGGCGCGGTAGATCAGCTCGTCGTCGTAGAGCTTCTTGAAGATGGTCAGGACGGACTTCGAGAGGCCCTCGTCCATGGTGAAGCGCTCACGCGACCAGTCGACGCCGTCGCCGAGCCGGCGCATCTGGCCGAGGATGCGGCCGCCGTACTCCTCCTTCCACTGCCAGACGCGCTCGACGAACGCCTCGCGCCCCAGGTCGTGGCGGGACTTGCCCTCGTCGGCGAGCTGCTGCTCGACCTTGTTCTGGGTGGCGATGCCGGCGTGGTCCATGCCGGGCAGCCACAGCGCCTCGTAGCCCTGCATCCGCTTGCGGCGGGTCAGGGCGTCCATCAGCGTGTGCTGGAAGGCGTGGCCGAGGTGCAGCGAGCCGGTGACGTTCGGCGGCGGGATGACGATGGTGTACGGCGGCTTGTCGCTCTCCGTGCTCGCCGTGAAGTACCCGCGCTCTACCCAGCGTTCGTACAACGGCCCCTCTACGTCGGCCGGCTTGTACTGGGTCGGCAGGTGGGGGTCGCTGGCGTTCGGCCCGCTCGCGGGGCGCTGCTGAGGGTTCTGCGTCACCTCGCCAGTCTACGGGCGAGGATGTAGCGGTCTCGAATCGGTTTGGCACCCGGCCCACCGCCGGCCGCGAACGTCGGAGAGGATGTCCCCTACACAAGAGAAGATCCGGTACTCCGAGGGGGACCTGCTCCATGAGCTTCAACCAGCCGCCGCCGAATCCGTACGGCCAGCCCCAGGGGCAGCCGCCGAATCCGTACGGCCCGCCGCAGGGGCAGCCCCCGGGACCCTACGGGCAGCCCCAGGGCCAGCCGCAGGGCCAGCCCGGTTACGGCTACCCCCAGCAGGGCGGGCAGGCCCCCCAGCAGCAGGGTTACGGTTTCCCGCAGCAGGGTGCGCCGCAGGCCCCCTACGGTCAGCCGCAGGGCCAGCCCGGCTACGGCTACCCGCAGCAGCAGCCCTACGGCGGGATGCCGCCGGCCTCCTCGGGTGGCGGCGGCAAGAAGACCGGCCTGATCATCGGCGGGCTCGTGGTGGTCGTCGTGCTGATCGTGGGCGGGTTCTTCCTCTTCAGCGGCGGCGGGGACGTCGCGCCGTACAAGATGGTGATGCCGGCCTCGATCCTGAACGGCGAGTTCACCAAGAACGACGCGGCCTCCAGCTCGGGCCCCGCCTCGGTACCGGACGACTCCGAGGCGAAGAAGTGGGGCGTGAGCGACGCCCAGTCGGTCTCCGGGCAGTACGCGAAGGCCAAGACGGAACAGATGTCCGTCGCCGGGGTCTACGGCAAGATCGGTGACCCGGAAGGGGCCGTCGACGCCGCGTACGCCGCCTCCGACAAGGAGATGAGCGACGGCGCCAGCTCCAGTGCGGCCAGCTTCAAGATCATCACTCTCAAGCAGCCCACCTCGTACTCCCCGGACGACTTCGACGGTGCGGTGATGAAGTGCTCCGTCAAGCAGATCACCTCCGGCAGCGGCGGCATGACCATCAAGATGCCCTTCACCATGTGCATCTGGGGCGACAGCAGCGCGATCGGCATCGTGACGCACGTCGTCACCCCGACCGTCGGTGACACCAACCCCAGCGGCGACACCGACGCCGAGGCGCTGGCGAACAAGACCGCCCAGATCCGCAACGAGGTCAAGCAGCCCTCCTGACCGCCCCCCCCCCGTGGCTCACCCCGACACGGGTTGAGCGGGCGGGAACGGCAGGCGGAGGCACACACGCGTGAGGGGCGTCGCGCGGTCCGAGGACCGTGCGGCGCCCCTCACGCGTGGTGCGGGTGACGACCGGGCGTCAGGCGCTCTTCTCGTGGTGCTCGCCGGACTCGCCGCCCCGACTGCGCGGGACCAGCGTCGGGTTGACGTTGGAGAGGACGACGTCCTGGGTGATGACCACGCGGGCCACGTCCTTGCGGGAGGGCACCTCGTACATCACCGACTGCAGCACCTCCTCCATGATGGCGCGCAGACCACGGGCGCCGGTGCCGCGGAGGATGGCCTGGTCGGCGATGGCCTCCAGCGCCGGACGGTCGAAGTCCAGCTCCACGCCGTCGAGTTCGAAGAGGCGCTGGTACTGCTTGACCAGCGCGTTACGGGGCTCGATGAGGATCTGGAGCAGCGCCTCACGGTCGAGGTTGTGCACCGAGGTGATGACGGGCAGCCGGCCGATGAACTCCGGGATCATCCCGAACTTCACCAGGTCCTCCGGCATGACCTCCTGGAACTGGTCCTTGGACTCGATCTCGCGCTTGGAGCGGATGGTCGCCCCGAACCCGATGCCCTTGGCACCGGCACGCGACTCGATGATCTTCTCCAGGCCGGCGAACGCACCGCCCACGATGAAGAGCACGTTGGTGGTGTCGATCTGGATGAACTCCTGGTGCGGGTGCTTGCGCCCGCCCTGGGGCGGCACCGAGGCGGTGGTGCCCTCCAGGATCTTCAGGAGCGCCTGCTGCACGCCCTCGCCGGAGACGTCACGAGTGATCGACGGGTTCTCGCTCTTCCGGGCGACCTTGTCGATCTCGTCGATGTAGATGATGCCCGTCTCGGCCTTCTTGACGTCGTAGTCGGCGGCCTGGATGAGCTTGAGCAGGATGTTCTCGACGTCCTCGCCGACGTACCCGGCCTCCGTCAGCGCGGTGGCGTCCGCGATGGCGAAGGGGACGTTGAGCATGCGGGCCAGTGTCTGCGCCAGCAGCGTCTTGCCCGAGCCGGTGGGGCCGAGGAGCAGGATGTTGGACTTGGCGAGTTCGATGCCCTCGTCACCACCGCGCCCGCCGCCGTTCTCGCCGGCCTGGACGCGCTTGTAGTGGTTGTACACCGCGACCGAGAGCGCCTTCTTGGCGGGCTCCTGGCCCACGACGTAGCCCTCGAGGAACTCGTAGATCTCGCGGGGCTTGGGCAGTTCCTCCCAACGGACCTCGGAGGTCTCGGCGAGCTCCTCCTCGATGATCTCGTTGCAGAGGTCGATGCACTCGTCGCAGATGTAGACGCCAGGCCCCGCGATGAGCTTCTTCACCTGCTTCTGGCTCTTGCCGCAGAACGAGCACTTGAGCAGGTCGCCGCCGTCACCGATGCGTGCCACGAGGTGCTTCCCCTTCGCCTGAAGGTCCGCGGTGCCGCGCGAACCCGGGTACGTGCCTAATCGACGGTACCTTGCCGAACCCCTGCTACGGGTCCCCCTTGGCCCGACTCGGTTCTCAAGACCGGTCGGGCCAAGGGGGACACGCGGGGTTTCCCGGCGAGGTGCTTCCTTCCACCCGGGGGCGGTCAGACGCCGAGGCTGCTCTTGCGGGTGGAGATGATCTGGTCGACGAGACCGTACTCCAGGCACTCGTCGGCCGTGAGGATCTTGTCGCGCTCGATGTCCTCACTGACCTCCTCCCGGCTCTTGTGGGAGTGGCGGGAGAGGAGGGTCTCCAGCTGGTTGCGCATCCGCAGGATCTCGTTGGCCGCGATCTCCAGGTCCGAGAGCTGCTCACGGCCGGTCTGGGTGGACGGCTGGTGGATGAGCACCCGGGCGTTGGGCAGCGCCATGCGCTTTCCGGGGGTGCCGGCGGCGAGGAGCACCGCGGCGGCCGAGGCGGCCTGGCCCATGCAGACGGTCTGCACGTCCGGCTTGATGAACTGGATCGTGTCGTAGATGGCCGTCAGCGCGGTCATCGAGCCGCCGGGGCTGTTGATGTAGATCGAGATGTCGCGGTCGGGGTCCATCGACTCCAGGCACAGCAGCTGCGCCATGACGTCGTTGGCGGAGGCGTCGTCGATCTGGACGCCGAGGAAGATCACGCGCTCCTCGAAGAGCTTCGCGTACGGGTCGTACTCGCGCACACCCTGGGAGGTGCGCTCCACGAAGCGGGGCACGATGTAGCGGGCGTCGGGCTGCGGGCCGGTGTAGAGACCGTTGCCGCTGAAGGAGAAGTCGTTCATGTGGTTCACCGTCCTGGTGGCAAGTCGATGGGGGCTGGCTGGGCGGACCGCACGGCCGGCGGCCGGGGTCAGGCGCCCGTTCCGCCGCCGCCCGGCACGTCCGTGGCCGACCCCATGACCTGGTCGATGATCCCGTACTCCCTGGCTTCCTCGGCGGTGAACCAGCGGTCGCGGTCACCGTCGCGGATGATCGTCTCCACGGTTTGGCCCGTGTGCTCGGCGGTGATCTCCGCCATCCGGCGCTTGGTGCGCAGCAGGTAGTCGGCCTGGATCTTGATGTCCGAGGCGGTGCCGCCGATACCGGCGGAGCCCTGGTGCATCAGGATGTCGGTGTTCGGCAGCGCGAAGCGCTTGCCCCGGGTGCCCGCGGTCAGCAGGAACTGCCCCATGGAGGCCGCCATGCCCATGCCGATGGTCACCACGTCGTTGTTGATGTAGCGCATCGTGTCGTAGATGGCGAAGCCCGCGGTCACCGAGCCGCCGGGCGAGTTGATGTAGAGGTAGATGTCCTTGTCCGGGTCGGCGGCCAGCAGAAGCATCTGCGCACAGATCTTGTTGGCGATCTCGTCGTCGACCTGCTGACCGAGGAAGATGATCCGCTCGCCGAGCAGCCGGTTGTAAACCTGGTCGCCGAGGCCACCGGTCATCGGCTCAGCGGCGGCGGAAGGCATCGGAAGAGTCACGTGTCCACCTGCTCGTGTCGGGACGGCCGCAAGCCGTCTCAAGGTCTGCCTCTCGGAGCAGCTCCTCGCCCGCGCCACCACCTGCCGGTGACGGGACTGCGTGGAGCCCTCTCCTCATGTTCATGGACCCTAACGCGCAGGTCGGTGATCACCATCCCGGTGGCGGAACTGTTCGCTGTGAGCGCAGGCCCTGCTCACGGTGCGGAGCGGGCCGTTCGGCGCCTCCCGGCGCGCTCCCGTCCGGGCCCCGCCAGGTCGGACCGGGGCCCGGGGGCGGCCGCCCGCGTGCGGCCTCCCGCCCCCGTGCGAGGGCCCCGTCCGACGACCCCTCGTGGCGGCCGCGCCGACGCGCGCCAGTGGGGGCCGGGCCCGGCAGCCGTCCGAGAGCCGCGGGCACCGGCAGGGCACCGGCCGGGGCGTCCGGAGGCGGCAGCTCCAGAGGCTACTGCCTTGCCCTGAGCGGGGGTTGACGTGCCCGGCGCAGGGCCCCAGGGGCCCTTCCCGGCGCCCGCGGGCCCCTCGTCGCCCCGGGGAGGCGTTGCGAGCGGGCGGGACGCCTCCCCGGGCCGACGAGGGGCCCGCGGGCCGCCCGGGACCGGTCCGGTGGGCGGCCGTACGCCGTAGGCCCCGTACGCCGGTGCGTACGGGGCCTACGGGGCCCTCCGGGGAGGGCGGAGCTGTGCGGAGCCGGAGGATCAGCCCTCGGACTTCTCCTCGTCGCCCTCGGTCGCCTCGGCGGCGGCCTCGGCGGTCTCGGCGCCCTCCTCGGTCTCCTCCTCGTCGTCCAGGTCGACGACCTCACCGTTGGTGTCCTTCACGGTGGCCTTCTCCACGACGACCGCGAGGGCCTTGCCGCGGGCGACCTCACCGACGAGCATCGGCACCTGGCCGCCCTCGACGACCGCCTGCGCGAACTGGTCGGGGGACATGCCGGAGGACTGCGCGCGGCGCATGAGGTGCTCGGTCAGCTCTTCCTGGCTGACGTTGAGCTTCTCGGTGTTGACCAGCTCGTCGAGGATGAACTGGGTCTTGATGCCCTTGACCGCCTGCTCGCGGGTCTCGGCGTCGAACTCCTCCTCGCTCTTGTCCTGCATCTTGAGGTAGGACTCGAGCGTGAGGCCCATCTGGCCGAGCTGGTGGTGCTCCAGGTTGTGCTTGCGGGTCTGGACCTCGTCCGCCAGCAGCTTCTCGGGCACGGGCACCTCGACGAGCTCCAGGAGCTTGTCGAGGACCTTCTCCTGCGCCTGGGTGGCCTGGTCGTACTTCTTCATGCGCTCCAGGCGCGAACGGCTGTCGGCGCGCAGCTCCTCCAGCGTGTCGAACTCGCTGGCGAGCTGGGCGAAGTCGTCGTCGAGCTCGGGCAGTTCACGGGCCTTGACCTCGGTGACCTTGACGGTGACCTCGGCCTCCTTGCCCGCCGCGGAGCCGCCCTTGAGCTCGGAGGTGAAGGTGGCCTCGCCACCGGCCTCCAGGCCCTTGACGGCCTCGTCGATGCCGTCCAGCAGCTCACCGGAGCCGATGGTGTAGCTGACGCCGTCGGCGACGCCGTCCTCGAGGACCTCGCCGTCGACCTTGGCCTGCAGGTCGATCGTGACGACGTCGCCGTCCTGGGCCGCGCGCTCGACGACGTTGGTCGAGGCGAAGCGGTCACGGAGCTGCTCGACGGACTTCTCGACGTCCTCGTCGGACACCTCGACGGCGTCGACCTCGACCTCGATGCCGGAGTAGTCCGGGATCTCCAGGCTGGGGCGGATGTCGACCTCGGCGGTGAAGGACAGCAGCTCGCCGTCCTTCAGCTCGGTGATGTCGACCTCGGGCTGGCCGAGGACGTTCAGCTCACCCTCGTTGACCGCCTCGGTGTAGAACTTCGGGAGCGCGTCGTTGACGGCCTCCTCCAGCACAGCGCCACGACCGAACCGCTGGTCGATGACGCGGGCCGGGATCTTGCCCTTGCGGAAGCCCGGCACGGTGACCTGCTGGTTGATCTTCTTGTACGCCGCGTCGAGGCTGGTCTTGAGCTCCTCGAAGGGCACCTCGACAGTGAGCCGAACCCGGGTCGGGTTCAGGGTCTCCACGGCGCTCTTCACGGTTCGGTCTCCTTGGGGCTGACTTCTGGGGTTCTGCTCTGAGATCCGCCGGCTGCCGCGACACCGTCCGGTGTCACACGCCCGGCTGATCGCGCCCGGCAAACAGACACACGGGCACGCAGCCTGCATAGTAACCGCAAGGGGGATCGCGCCCACAACGTGAGGCCGGACGCAGCGACTGCACGGGACGGGCCGCCGCTCCACAACCCCCGCAGGCCCGGCTTCGCGGCCGCAGGCGCACGCGGGGACGTGGGGAGTCCCACACGCGGGGATCCGGATGAGGGGCCGCGGCCGAGGCGGACTGCGCTCACTCGCGGCGGGACTGCTGGTCGGGGTGGCCGGATTCGAACCGACGACCTTCCGCTCCCAAAGCGGACGCGCTACCAAGCTGCGCCACACCCCGTCGGTGCGACACGTAGCGTACATGGCCGCGGAGCCCCGGTCCCCCGCATTGCCACCGCCCGCCCCCTTGTGCCTCCCCCGCTCTTCCGCGCTCCGGCGCACGCCGGGGGGCGCCGCGCCACGGGGGCCACCGAGGGAGGCGAGAGGGAGAAGGGGGGCGCGGCCGGACCCGGGAGCGAGGTCTGCGTGCGGGCGGCGACGGACCCGCGCCGTGGTGACGGAGAGTCCCGGCGGCGGGCCGGGTGTGCACCACGGGCACCCGAGCCGCTACGATGCACTGCGTACGGCCGCCCCGTTACGGGTCGGTCGGGTCACGCGGGCGTAGCTCAATGGTAGAGCCCCAGTCTTCCAAACTGGCTACGCGGGTTCGATTCCCGTCGCCCGCTCCACACGGCGAAGGGCCGGTGGGAGTCCTCTCCCACCGGCCCTTCGCGTCTTCCCCGCACACCTCTCCTCAGGGCCCGCCCGACGAGGGTTCCGCCGCCTGCCGCCAGCCGGAGGCGCGCAGCGCCGCACCTTCCGTCCGCCGACCGCCTCCGGGGCGCGCCGAGACGCCGCCCCGGCCCCGGACGGGGCGGAGCGGTCAGGGCGCCCTCACCCCTCGCCGCCAGGGCGGCGAGAACCGGGGCAGGAGGCAGGACCTCAGAGGCTGATGTGGTTGATGGTGTTCGCCAGCGAGTTGAGGAACCTGTTGATGGTGGGCGCCATGCCGCTGGAGGCAAGGAAGAAGCCGAACAGTATGGCGACGATCATGGGGCCGGGCTTGATCGACTTCCCCCGGACGAGCACGACCAGGATGACCGCCAACAGCACCACTACAGACAGCGAAAGAGCCACGAAGATCACACCTTCGGTCGGGACGGCCACCGGCCTGGGAAGCGCGCGGCTCCGCACGCCCCCACCTGGCACACCATCGTGCCATCAACTCTCTGCCCCATGAGACCCGGTGACGAATCATCGGCCAAGGCTCGATCCCGTCACCGTAGCAACGACCACCGGCCGGAGGGCCGGACTCCGCACCGGCTCGGCCCGGAGCGCCGCTGGTCCCGGCGTCCGGCAGCCGCGGCGGACCGTCCGGCCCCGCGACCGCAAGCCCGTTTCGGGTGACATACCTCATGCCGTTGACGTATGCCCGCCTCACCCCGCGCCAGGGGGGCCGATGCGCACTACGAGCCACCCCGCCGACACCGCCCCGCCGAGTGGACTACGCCATAAAGCCACCCCGACCTCCCCGTCATAGGTCAACAACACGGACATTTCGCCCGTTGAAGGGTGGTTAGCATCGGACCTCTCCCCCGAAAACCGGCCGGGCCGTCTCGTGCGTGCCCGCCCCCGGAACGGGGTGGACGAGTACGCCTGCCCGGCCGATCACGGGGTAACCGGGGTACGTCGAGGCGGGCCCCGCCGCCCTCCCGGGAGCGGGGGCGGGAGACCCCACAGCAGTCGAGAGACGGTGGAAGGGACATGACGGCCGAGTACGCCGCGGAGCCGGGGAACGGTTTTGCGCACGCAACGGGTGCTACCAGGGTGCGCCGGGTGTTCCACGCTGCCCCCGCAGCGTCCCTCCGCGACAGGCCGCAGACGCTTTTGCCGACGGCCGGACGGGAGGGCATGTGACGAACGCAGAGCGGCCAGGGGAAGGCCGGCAGGACTCCGGGGACACCGGCAGCCGGGAGCGGCGGCCGGGCCGGAGCACGACGGCCACCCGGGAGGACGCGCGCCGCGACCCCGCGGACACGGGCGCCCGCACCGAGCTGCCCGCCGCCCGCCGGGACACCGGCGCCGCACAGCGGCCGGACGAGGCCGCCGCGGCCCGTACCGAGCCGGCCCGGCCGGTGAAGAAGGAGCGCGACGCCTTCTTCGACAACGCCAAGTACCTGGCCATCGTGCTCGTGGCCATGGCGCACTGCTGGGAGCCGCTGACCGACGGCAGCCGGACCGCCGAGGCGCTGTACATGACGGTGTACACGTTCCACATGCCGGCGTTCATCGTCATCTCCGGCTTCTTCTCGCGCAGTTTCGACATGCGCCGGGACCGGCTGCAGCGGCTGGTGACGGGTGTCGCCGTGCCGTACGTCGTCTTCGAGGTCCTCTACAGCCTCTTCAAGCGGTGGGCGGACAACGATCCCGGCCAGCCGATCAGCCTGCTGGACCCGTGGTTCCTCACCTGGTTCCTGGTGGCCCTGTTCATCTGGCGGCTGACGACGCCGCTGTGGAAGATGGTGCGCTGGCCCGTGCCGCTCGCACTGGCCGTCGCCCTGCTGGCCTCGACCTCCGACCTGGGCACCACGCTCGACATGCAGCGGGTGCTGCAGTTCCTGCCCTTCTTCGTCATCGGTCTGGTCATGAAGCCGGAGCACTTCCGGCTGGTGCAGCGCACCTGGGTGCGCGTCGCCTCGATCCCGGTGTTCGCCGCGGCCCTGGTCCTGGCCTACTGGGCCGCGCCCCGCATGACCTCGGTGTGGTTCTACCACCGTGACAGCGCGGAGCAGTTGGGTGTGCCCTGGTGGGTCGCGGTCGTGATGAACCTGGCGCTGTTCGGCTGCTCGCTGGTGCTGACGGCCTGCTTCTACGCCTGGGTGCCGCGCCGCCGGATGTGGTTCACGGTGCTGGGCGCCGGCACGCTCTACGGCTACCTGCTGCACGGCTTCCTGGCCAAGGGCTCGCGGTTCTGGGGCTGGTTCGACAACGACTGGACGCACACCCCCTGGGGCCAGGTGGCGGTGTCGGTGGTCGCCGCCGGGATCGTGACGGTGCTGTGCACCCCGCCGGTGCGCCGGGTCTTCCGCTGTGTGATGGAGCCCCGTATGAACTGGGCCTTCAAGAAGGACCCGTCGGATGCGGCACGGGAACGTCTGACGGCCTGAGCCGGGTGGGCCTGACGGCCTGAGCCGGGTGGGCGGCCGGGATCGGGGAACTCCCCGGCCCCGGCCGCCCTTCGTATGCGCGGGCAGCGGGCCGGGCGGCCGGCCTGTCCGGTGGGGAATCCGGTCAGCCGGTCAGCCGGTCAGCCGGTCAGTCACGGCAGATGAGCAGGAGCGCCCGGTCGTCGTTGACGTCCTTGGCGACGGCCTCGATGAGGTGCCAGGCCGCTCCGGCGAACCCGGTCGCCACGTACCTGTCGGCCTCCCCCGTCAGCCGGTCGATGCCCTCGGCGATGTCGCGGCCGGCCGACTCCACCAGCCCGTCGGTGAAGAGCATGAGTACGTCGCCCGGGCGGAGGGTGCCCTTGACGGGGTCGAAGCTCACGCCGTCCATGATGCCCAGCAGCGGGCCTTCGGCGGCCTTCTCCTCCCAGCGTCCGGTGCCGCCGCTGAGCTGGAGCGCGGGCAGGTGCCCGGCCGAGTACAGCTCGTAGTCGCCGGACTCCAGGTCCAGCACGAGGTGGACGGAGGTGGCGAACCCCTCCTCCCAGGACTGCCGCAGCAGGTAGCCGTTGGCTGCGGGCAGGAAGGCGTGGGGCGGCAGCGAGCCGAGCAGTCCGCCGAAGGCGCCGGAGAGCAGCAGGGCGCGGGAGGCGGCGTCCATGCCCTTGCCGGAGACGTCGGTGAGGACGACCTCCAGGATGGTGTCCTCGTGGGTCCGGGCGGCCACCACGAAGTCGCCGGAGAAGGACTGGCCGCCGGCGGGCCGCAGCGCCATCTCGCGGTGCCAGCCGCCTGGCAGCCGGGGCAGCTTGCTCTGCACCCGGATGCGTTCGCGCAGGTCGAAGAGCATGGTGCCGCCGCGCCGCCACGGCACCCCCACCCGGCTGCGGAACTGGGCGATGAGCAGGCCGATCAGCCCCACCGACCCGACCACCAGCACGGTTCCGGCGGTGACCTGCTCCTGGCCGCTGCCGAGCGGGTCGAGCAGCGAGGCCTCGACCATGAGGCCGAGCGCCGCCCCGCCGTACAGGGCGAGCAGGCTCGCCGGGCGGAGCAGCAGGCCGCCGGCGACGACGGGGAGGACGAGCGCCGTGGGCGCGATCCAGTCGGGCCGGTAGACGGTTCCGGCGGCGATGGCGGGGACGGTGACCAACAGGGCCGTCAGGGCGAGCCAGTCGGAGCCGTCGCCGCGGAAGTGGTCCACGCCGGCCCGGCGCACGGCGATGCGGGCCCGGTGCAGCGCCCTGCGTACCCGGGCCGTGGGTCTCTCCGATCCCGTACCGCGTGCCATTTCCCCGGGAGCCTATCGAGGGCCGGCACCGGTGCGCATGGGGGATACGGGAGGGCGCGCGGGCGCGCAGCGCGCGCTCCGGGAGCGGGGAGGCGCGTGCCGGGGGGAAATGTCCTCGCGCGCCCGTCGGCGGGGGGATAGACATCCGCGCATGGCCATAACTCTCTGCACACTGACGGACGACGAGTGGGACCCCTGGTACGACACTTTGGAAGTGGCCTTCGGCGAGACCATGGCTCTCGGGGAACGCTCCCACGACCGCGCGCTCATCGAGGTGGAGCGGTCCTTCGGGATGCGGGAGGGCGGCGCGTGGGTGGCGACGGCCGGTGCGCACTCCTTCGGTCTGACGGTGCCGGGCGGCGCACTGCTGCCGACGGCGGCGGTCACGTTCGTCTGCGTCCTGCCCACCCACCGCCGTCGCGGACTGCTGCGGGCGATGATGCGGCACCAGCTCGACGACGTACACGCCCGTGGTGAGGCGGTGGCGGCGCTGACCGCCTCGGAGCCCGCCATCTACGGACGGTTCGGGTACGGCGCGGCTACGCAGACCGCCTCGCTGGCCCTGGACACCTGGCGGGTGCCCCTCACCCCGCCGCCGGCCGCGGCCGACGTGCGGCTGCGGCTGGTCGATCCGGTGGCCGCCCTCGACGTGTGCGGGGAGCTCGCCACGCGGCTGCTGCCCTCCCGTCCCGGCATGCTGGCGCGCGGTCCCGCCTGGCGGCAGGTCCCGGTCTTCGATCCGGAGCACCGGCGGGCGGGTGCGAGCCCGCTGCGGTGCGTGCTGGCCGAGGCCGGCGGCGAGGTGGTCGGCTACGCCCGCTACGCGGTCCGCCCGGCGCGGGACGAGGCCGGGCACACCGGAACGGTGCAGGTGCGGGAGGTGACGGCCGCGGGTCCTGCCGGGTACGGGGCGCTGTGGCGGTTCCTGTTCGGCGTGGACCTGACCACGCGGGTCGAGGTCGCCGACCGTCCGCTGGACGATCCGCTGCTGCTCATGGTGGACGACGTGCGGTCCTGCCGTGTCACGGTGCGCGAGAAGCTCTTCGTGCGGCTGGTGGACGTGGGTGCGGCACTCGCGGCACGCGCCTACGCGGCTCCGGTGGACGTGGTGCTGGCGGTCGCGGACGACTTCTGCCCCTGGAACGCGCGGCGTTGGCGGCTGTCGGCGGACGGGGGCGGGGCGGTGTGCGAGCCGAGCGACGCCCCCGCCGACCTCTCCCTCACGGCACGGGACCTGGCCGCCGCCTACCTGGGCGGGACCTCGCTGCGGTCGCTGGCGGGCGCGGGCCGGGTGGTCCAGGAGCGGGCGGGGGCGCTGGCGGCGGCCTCGGCGGCGTTCGCCTCGCAGACCGTTCCCTGGACGCCGTTCTCGTTCTGAGGCCGCGCCCCGCCCGGGTGGCCGGCGGTCAGCGGGGCGGCTGGCAGGTGGGGCACCAGAAGAGGTTGCGGGCAGCGAGCTCGGCGGCGGCGACCGCGCCGCCGCACAGGTGGCAGGCGGCGCCGGCGCGCCGGTAGACGTAGACCTCGCCGCCGTGGTCGTCCACCCGCGGCGGCCGGCCCATCGCCTCGGGGGTGTGCTCGGGCCGGACGGTGTCGATGCGGTTGGCCCGCACCCCGTCCCGCATCAGGACGCACAGGTCGGCCCAGACAGCGTCCCACTCGGCGCGGGTGAGGTCGCGGCCGGCGCGGTGGGGGTCGATGCCGTGCCGGAAGAGGACCTCCGCGCGGTAGACGTTGCCGACTCCGGCGATCACCTTCTGGTCCAGGAGGAGCGCGGCGACGCTGGTGCGGCTGCGGCTGATGCGGGCCCAGGCGCGGTCGGGGTCGGCGTCGGGGCGCAGCGGGTCGGGGCCCAGGCGGGTGTGGACCGCCGTCTTCTCGGCGTCGGTGATCAGGGCGCAGGTGGTGGGGCCGCGCAGGTCGGCCCAGGCGGTGTCGGTGCGCAGCCGCAGCCGCACGGTGTCGGTGGGCGGGGGCGCGGGGTCGGCGCCGAAGGCCTGCTTGCCGAAGAGGCCGAGGTGGATGTGGACCCAGGCGGTGGCCTCGGGCGGGAGGGGGGCGGTCGTGGCCGGCCCGGCGGGCGGGTCGGTGAAGCCGAGGAAGAGGTGCTTGCCGTGGGCCTCGGTGGCCCGGAGCAGCCGGCCGTCGACCAGGGCGGCGCCGTCGGAGAACTTGCCCTGCGGGCTGGTGACCCGCACGCACCGGCCGCCGAACCGTTCGCGGTACTCCAGCGCGAGGCGGTGGATGGTGTGCCCCTCGGGCATGGGACTCCGTCGGGTCGGGGATGCGGTCCGCGGTGGGCTGTCGGGCGGCCGGGCGGGCCGCCCGGAGGCGCCGGTTACTGGTGCGGCTGCGGGTGGTGCGCCGGGATGGGCGGGAGGTCGCCGGAGATCTCGTAGTCCTTGAGCATCTCGATGCGGCGGGTGTGCCGCTCCTCGCCGCTGTAGGGGGTGGCGAGGAAGACGGCGACGAAGCTGGTGGCCTCGTCGGTGCTGTGCATGCGGGCGCCGACGGAGACGACGTTGGCGTTGTTGTGCTCGCGGCCGAGCCGGGCGGTCTCCTCGCTCCAGGCCAGCGCGGCGCGGACGCCCTTGACCTTGTTGGCGGCGATGGCCTCGCCGTTGCCGGAGCCGCCGATGACGACGCCGAGGGACTCGGGGTCGGCGGCGGTGCGTTCCGCGGCGCGCAGGCAGAACGGCGGGTAGTCGTCCTGGGCGTCGTAGATGTGCGGTCCGCAGTCCACGGGCTCGTGACCGTGTTCCTTCAGCCAGTCGACGAGGTGGGTCTTCAGTTCAAGTCCGGCATGGTCGGAGCCGAGGTAGACGCGCATGAGGTCGAGTTTGCCACGGCGGGCGGCGGCGGGGCGCGGCGGGGCGGCGGGTCACACGGGGGTGAGCGTTCTGTTTCCGTCGGTGCCGATCGTGGCCGATCTCTTCCGTCCGGGGCCCGCGGGCCCTTCAATGCCTGGCAACCGTTCGGTCCGTCCGTCCGCCCGCTGCGGCGGGTACGGGCCGGGCCACCGCCGACCGCCACCCGAAGGACGGTGCCGATGAGCACGCACCCACCTGCTCCCGCCGCGCAGTCGCCCCAGGGGGCGCCCGGACCGCAGCAGCAGCCGCAGGGGCTGCGGGCGGGGCTGCGGACCCGCCACATGTCGATGATCGCCATCGGCGGGGTGATCGGCGCGGGGCTGTTCATCGGCTCCGGGGCGGGCATCGCCGCGGCGGGGCCGGGCATCCTGGTCTCCTACGTGATCACCGGCCTGCTGGTGGTCCTGGTGATGCGCATGCTGGGGGAGATGGCGGCGGCCTCGCCGACCTCGGGGTCCTTCTCGGCCTACGCCGACCGTGCGCTGGGCCGGTGGGCGGGGTTCACGATCGGCTGGCTCTACTGGTTCTTCTGGGCGGTGGTGCTGGCGGTGGAGGCCACGGCGGCGGCCGTGATCCTGGCGGGGTGGGTGCCGGCGGTGCCCCAGTGGACGTGGGCGCTGGTGGTGATGGCCGCGCTGACCGGGACGAACCTGATCTCGGTGGGCTCCTACGGGGAGTTCGAGTTCTGGTTCGCGGGGATCAAGGTGGCCGCGATCGTGGTGTTCATCGCGGTGGGGGTGCTGGCCTTCGCGGGCCTGCCGCCGGGGGACGGACCGGTGGGGCTGCGGCATCTGACGGGGGACGGCGGCGGGTTCCTGCCGCACGGGCCGGGGGCGATCCTGTCGGGGATGCTGCTGGTCATCTTCTCGTTCATGGGCAGCGAGATCGTCACGCTCGCGGCGAGCGAGGCGCCGAACCCGGCACGGGCGGTGCGCCGGGCGGTCAACAGCGTGGTGTGGCGGATCGCGGTGTTCTACATCGGTTCGGTGGCGGTGATCGTGGCGCTGCTGCCCTGGGACGACCCGGAGGTGGCCCGTCACCCGTACGTGGCGGTGCTGGACGCGCTGCACATCCCGGGCGCCGGTCCGGTGATGGACGTGATCGTGCTGACGGCCAACCTCTCCTGCCTGAACTCCGGGCTGTACACGGCCTCCCGGATGGCGTTCTCGCTGGGTGAGCGGGGTGACGCGCCGCGTTCCTTCACCCGTCTCAACCGGGGCGGAGTGCCGGCGGTGGCGGTCTGGGCCTCGGTCTCCTTCGGCTTCGTGGCGGTGTTCTTCAGTTACGTGGCGCAGGACACCGTCTTCCGGTTCCTGATGAACTCCTCCGGCGCCATCGCGCTGTTCGTGTGGCTGGTCGTCTGCTTCTCGCAACTGCGCATGCGCCGGGTGGTGGAGCGCGAGGCGCCGGAGCGGCTGACGGTGCGGATGTGGTTCTTCCCGTACCTGACGTGGGCGACGATCGCGTTGATGGCGGGGGTGGTGGTCTACATGTTCGTCAACCCCGACGGCCGGGTGCAGATGCTGCTGTCCCTGCTGGTTGCGGTCCTGGTGCTGGTGGCGGGCCTGGTGGTGCACCGGCGCCGGCCGGGTGCCGGTGCGGGAGCGCAGGAGCCGGCGGGGGACGCGGGGGCGCAGGCCCCACCGGAGCGCGGATGAGACGGGGAGCCGGACCGGCCAGGTGGGGAGAGGTCCGTGGGGCGCGCGGGAACGCCGACGCGCCCCGTCCGGTGACCGGGCGGGGCGCGTCGGGTGAAGCCTGTCGGGACGGGGCGCCCGGTCAGCCGCGGCGGCCGAGCAGCTTCCAGGCGGTGGGCAGGACGCCCATGGCCAGCGCGGCCTTCACCGCGTCACCGACGAGGAAGGGCACGAGACCGGCGGCCAGGGCTCCGGTCAGCGAGAGGTGCGCGGAGAGGGCCAGGTAGGGCACGCCGAGGGCGTAGACCAGCGCCTCGCCCAGCACCACGGTGCCCACCGTGCGCAGCGCGCGCCGGTCGCCGCCGCGGCGGGCCAGGGCGCCGACCGCGGTGGCGGCGAGCATCATGCCCAGGACGTAGCCGAAGGAGGCGCCGCCCGCGCCGGCCTGGGCGCCCGCGAACCACGGGACGCCGGCCACGCCCGCCACCGCGTAGAGGGCCATCGACAGGAAGCCGCGGCCGGCGCCCAGGGAGGCACCGACCAGGAGCACGGCGAAGGTCTGGGCGGTGACGGGGACGGGCGAGCCGGGGATCGGCACGGCGATCTGCGCGGCGAGCCCGGTCAGGACGGCTCCTCCGGCCACCAGGGCGAGGTCCCGGAGGCGGGCGCGCGCGGCGGTGCCGGCGGCGTCCTGCGCGCGGGCGGGGAACAGCACGTCCGCGAGGACCGCGCCGGGGCGGGTGGTGACAGCAGCGCTCATTCGGAACTCCGCGTGGGTGAGGGTGACTGACCGAGCAGCGTTGACGCTAGTGCAAGGGAGCGGCTGCCTCATCGTCCGTCGGTGACAACGCCCGGCCGGTCTCCTTGGAGGCTTCGGAAGGTTGGCGGCGGCCCGACGAGGGCCCGAGCGGGCACCCGGGTGCGGGCGGGTCCGACGCGAGGGCTCGCTGCGGACGGGCGTTGTCGCTGGTCACCGCCGGTGTGTGTGATTCCCCTCACAGGCGCGGGGCTGCCTGCCAGGTGGGGGCCGCGCACCCGGAGGCGGCCCGCGAAAGGCTTTGCCGGAGGGCCGGTCGTCCGGGGACACTGTGGTGTTGCGCCACCAGGCGCCCCCGCCGTCCCGCGAGGCCGCAGCGCGACGGGGCCCGTCCTCACGAGTTGCGAGTCGCCTCCCCCATGCCCCAGCCCGAGTCCCCCGCCGCGCCCGAAGTCCCCGGCGCCGCCCCCGCCGCGAGCGCGCCGACCGCCGAACCCCTGGCGGGTGGCCTGCGACAGCGTCACCTGACGATGCTGGGGCTGGGCGGCGTGATCGGTGCGGGGCTGTTCGTCGGCTCGGGCGAGGGCATCGCCATGGCCGGGCCCGGTATCACTGTCTCGTACCTGATCGCCGGCGTGCTGGCGATGCTGGTGATGCGGATGCTCGGCGAGATGTCCGCGGCGATGCCCGCCTCGGGGGCGTTCTCGGTGCACGCGGAGCGGGCGCTGGGCCGCTGGGCCGGGTTCAGCGTGGGCTGGCTGTACTGGTTCATGCTGGTGGTGGTCCTCGCCGTGGAGGCGACGGGTGCCGCGCAGATCGCCCACGGCTGGCTGCCCGGCGTACCCCAGTGGGGCTGGGTCCTGCTGTTCATGCTGTTCTTCACCGGGACCAACCTGGCGGCGGTCAAGAACTTCGGCGAGTTCGAGTTCTGGTTCGCGACGCTGAAGGTCACCGCGATCGTCGTGTTCCTGGTGCTGTGCGTGCTGGCGATCTTCGGGGTGCTGCCGGACACCGACCCGGTGGGTCTGTCCAACCTGACCGGCCAGGGCGGTTTCCTGCCCCGCGGCTGGAGCGGTGTGGTCTCCGGCGTGCTGGCCGTGGTCTTCGCCTTCGGCGGGCTGGAGGTCGTCACCATCGCCGCGGCCGAGTCCGACGACCCGGCGCGCTCGGTGGCGCGGGCGGTGCGCAGCGCGGTCTGGCGCATCCTGCTGTTCTACGTCGGGTCGATGCTGGTGATCGTGGCCCTGCTGCCGTGGACGCGGATCGTGCCGGGGCACAGCCCGTACGTCGCGGTGCTGGACACCATCGGGGTGCCGGGCGCCGCGCAGATCATGAACGTGGTGGTGTTCGTGGCGCTGCTCTCGGCGCTCAACGCCAACCTCTACGGCTCCTCGCGGATGGTGTTCTCGCTGGCCGAACGCGGTGAGGCGCCGCGGGCGCTGCTGCGGACCTCGCGGGGCGGCGTGCCGCGGCCGGCGGTGCTGGCCTCGGTGGCCTTCGGCTTCGTCTCGGTCCTGCTCAACCTGGAGTGGCCGGACACGGTCTTCGGTTACCTGCTGAAGGCGGTCGGCGCGGTCCTGCTGTTCGTCTGGGCCCTGATCGCCGTCTCCCAGCTCCGGCTGCGGCGGCGGCTGGAGGCCGAGGCGCCGGAGAAGCTGGTGCTGAAGGTGTGGGCGTTCCCGGCGCTGACCTGGGCGACGCTCGCGGTGATGGCGGCGGTCCTGGTGCTGATGCTGCTGGACGACGCGGCCCGGCCGCAGGTGCTGTGGTCGGCCGGCGCGACCGCCCTGATCCTGGTCGTGGCCGGGGTGCGCGAGGTGCTCAGCCGGCGGACCGCACGCGGCTGAGAGACCGTCCGCCCCGCGCCGCCCGGCAGCGCGGGGCGGGAGGCCGTCCCGTGCCGCGGGCTCGGCGCGGCGGGCGTCCGAGCGTCCCCGGGGCGCCCTGCGGGGTGGCGCTTCGCCCGCCGGACACCCCGCCGTCACGGTGAGCAACTCTTCGACGGATTTCGGACACGGAGTGCAACGCCGGCGTCTGCATGGTGAGCAGAAACCGGTTGAGGTTGTTCCGGGTGTTTCGTCCCTCCAAAAATGAGCGGGTTCTTCTCCCCTCCCCCGCACCCTGGGACGTCAGACCATGAACCGCACCTCCACCTCCACCGCGCCGCCCGCGCCCGAGGCCGCCCCGGCGGCCGGCTCCGGCGACGGGGACAAGCTGGCGGGCGGCCTCAAACAGCGCCACCTGTCCATGATCGCCCTCGGTGGCGTCATCGGAGCGGGGCTGTTCGTCGGCTCCGGCGCGGGCATCGCCGCCGCCGGCCCGTCCGTGGTGCTCGCCTACGCCCTGTCCGGCCTGCTGGTCATGCTGGTCATGCGGATGCTGGGCGAGCTGGCCGCCGCCGACCCGGCCTCGGGCACCTTCTCGGTGTACGCCGAGCGGGCGATCGGCCCGTGGGCGGGGTTCGCCGCCGGCTGGATGTTCTGGGCGCTGCTGTCGGTCGGGGTGGCCGCGGAGGCGATCGGCGCGGCCGGCATCATGACGGGCTGGTTCCCGGGGACGCCGTCGTGGCTGTGGGTGCTGCTGTTCATGGCGGTCTTCTGCGGCACCAACCTGGCCGCGGTGAGCAACTTCGGCGAGTTCGAGTTCTGGTTCGCGGCGCTGAAGATCTTCGCGATCAGCGCGTTCCTGGTCATCGGCGTCCTGGCCGTCACGGGCGTGCTGCCGGGCACCGACGCGCCGGGCGCCTCGCATCTGCTGGGGGACGGCGGTTTCCTGCCCCATGGCGCCGGCGGCCTGGTGACGGGACTGCTGGCCTCGGTGTTCGCCTACGGCGGTCTGGAGACGGTGACCATCGCGGCCGCCGAGTCGGAGAACCCGGTGCGGGGCGTGGCGGGCGCGGTGCGCACCGCGATGTGGCGGATCGCGCTGTTCTACGTCGGCTCGATGGCCGTGGTGGTCACGGTGGTCCCGTGGAACGACCCGTCGGTGACCCGGGACGGCCCCTACGTCGCCCTCCTGAACTACCTGCACATCCCCGCCGCGGGCCAGGTCATGAACGTCATCGTGCTGGTGGCGCTGCTCTCGGCGATGAACGCCAACATCTACGGTTCCTCACGCATGGCGTACTCGCTGGTGGTCCGCGGTGACGGGCCCCGCCGCCTGGGCCGGCTCAGCGGCGGCGTGCCGCGCCTGACGGTGCTGGCCTCGTCCGCCTTCGGCTTCGTGGCGGTGCTGCTGAGCTACTGGTGGCCGGACACCGTCTTCGCCTGGCTGCTCAACATGGTCGGCGCCGCGGTGCTGGTGGTGTGGGCCTTCGTCTGCGTCTCCCAGCTCCTGACCCGCCGCCGCCTGGAGCGGGAGAGTCCGGGTCGGCTGGTGGTGCGGATGTGGTGGTTCCCGTACCTGACCTGGCTGACGCTGGCCGGGGTGGTCGCCGTACTGCTGCTGATGCTGACGCAGGACTCCACCCGGGTCGAGCTGTACTTCACCGGCGGCCTCGCCCTCTTCCTCTCGGTCCTGGGCCATCTGCGCCACCGCACGGGGCGGCGGCGACCGCTGGTGGGGGCGGACCCGGCCACCGACTGATCCGACGCCGACCCGCCGCGAGGGCGGACCGGTTCCCGCAGCGCCGCACAGGTGCGCGGTAACCGGTCCGCCCTCGCGGCGTTTGCGGGCCACACCCGCCCCGGCCCCCCGCCGACGATCACCTCTGCTGCTAACGTGTTCTTGCAAGTGATGCGCAATAAGTATCCGAATGCAGGAGAGGCGCTCCCATGGCCGTCTACACCCTTCCTGACCTGCCGTACGACTATTCGGCGTTGGCACCGGTCATCAGCCCCGAGATCATCGAGCTGCACCACGACAAGCACCACGCGACCTACGTCAAGGGCGCCAACGACACCCTGGAGCAGTTGGCCGAGGCGCGGGACAAGGAGCAGTGGGGTTCCCTCAACGGTCTGGAGAAGAACCTCGCGTTCCACCTCTCCGGGCACATCCTGCACAGCATCTACTGGCAGAACATGACCGGTGACGGCGGCGGCGAGCCGCTGGCGGCGGACGGTGTCGGCGAGCTGGCGGACGCCATCGCGGAGGCCTTCGGCTCCTTCGCGAAGTTCAAGGCCCACCTGTCCAAGGCCGCCGCGACGACGCAGGGCTCGGGCTGGGGGGTCCTCGCCTACGAGCCGGTCAGCGGCCGCCTGGTCGTGGAGCAGGTCTACGACCACCAGGGCAACGTCGGTCAGGGCTCGGTGCCGATCCTGGTCTTCGACGCCTGGGAGCACGCCTTCTACCTGCAGTACAAGAACCAGAAGGTCGACTTCATCGAGGCCATGTGGCAGGTCGTCAACTGGCAGGACGTCGCCAAGCGGTACACCGCCGCCAAGGAGCGCGCCAACAACCTGCTGCTCGCCCCGTAAGCGGGCGTCCACTGCTCCTGCCTCGTGATCGTCTTCTCACCCGACACGGGCAGGGGGCGTGGCCGGGCCCCGAGTGAGGTACGCCGGGGCCCGGCCCTCCCACTGCCTGGCGGCGTCACCACGGGGCCGGTCCGCCCCTGAGGTCACGCTGAGCCCTTGAGTCACATGGTCGGCTCGTCCGGCAGCACCTCGAACCCGGTGAGCCCCTCCACCGGCTCCTCCTCCACCACGCGCACCGCCTCCACGCCGGAGCTGTGCGGGCCGTGGTGCGCCCACGAGACCATCCGCTCGACACCGATCTCGTCGCCCTCGAAGACGGCCTCGACCGCGCAGTCCGAACGGTTGCGCACCCAGCCCGAGACACGGGCGTCCAGCGCCGCGCGGCGGCAGGAGTCGCGGAACGAGACGCCCTGGACGGCGCCGGTGACGATGACGCGTGCTCGTGTGCTCATGCCCCCAGGATCGCCCGCCTCGCGGCCGGGCGCCCGGTCGGACGCGGCGTGAGGGTGTTCCTTCCGCCTCGGACGACCACCGGCCACACCCGCCGCACCGCACCCACCGGCCTTCCGGTCCGGCCACCGGCCGCGGACGACCACCGTGGGCGGGACGGCTCGCGGCACCCGGCACCCGGCCCCCGCGCAGGTCCGGTCGCGGCCGCGGGGCCCGGCTCAGCGCACCTCGAAGTCCGTGAGGCCCTCGGGGGTCTGGGCCGTCACCTGCACGTCCAGTACCGAGGCGGCGGGCGGGCCGTGGTGGGCCCAGTCCACCAGGGAGGCCACCGCCGCCTCGTCCCCCTCGAAGACGGCCTCGACCCCGCCGTCCGGCAGGTTGCGCACCCAGCCGGCGAGGCCGGCCTCCGTGGCGAGGCGACGGCAGGTGTCACGGAAGAAGACGCCCTGGACGGTACCGGTCACGACGACGTGTGCGCGGGTGCTCATGGGTCCAGGATGGCCCGGCGAGACGTCCGGTGCGAGGAGGGAGGCGTCCCGACCGCGCACCACGTGCTCCGCGGTCTCGCCCGCCACCGGGAACTCCCGGGCCAGCCCCGTCTCGTGCAGTCGGGCGAACGGGGTGAAGGGCACGCCGAACTCGGACTCACCCCGGTCGAAGTTCCAGATCTTGTACACCCGGAAGCGGTAGCGGATCTCCCAGCGGCCGTCTCCGCACACCCGCACGGTCCCGGTGAGCCGGTACTCCAGGCCCCGCAGCGTCAGCCACCAGTCCACCCCGTCGCGGGGGCGGACGTACAGGCCCTGCCACCCGCTGTCGGCGCGGTGGGTGACGTCCGGGCCGCGTGCGGCGGCCTCCCGGCGCCAGAGCGCCAGCCGGTCCGCCACCGCCGCCCGCGTCAGGGGCAGCGTCAGCAGGTCCGTGGCGTCCACGCGGTGTTCGCTGCCGGTGCCCGCCAGGTAGTGGCGGAGCGTGGCGGCGCCGCGGTGCAGGCCCAGTGCGGTCCACAGCGGGGGCAGTGCGCGGGTCAGGGCCCGGGTGAGCCGGTCGCCGGCGCGCGGCGGGTAGGCCGCGTGCGGCGCGCCCTCGTTCGGCTGCCCCGCCTCCTGCCGGCCACCCTCCCCGCCCAGCGGGTGTCGGTCGGTGCGAGTCGTGCTGCCCATGGCGGCGAGCCTACGGGAGGCGGCGGCCGCCGACCGGGCGCGCCGCCGTGCGGGCGCCGGACCCGGCCGGCAGGGCGGTGCGCCAGGGCTGCGGCCCCCGCCCCGGGGTGCGGGGTGCAGGTGCGGGGCACGCGAGCCGCCCGGCCCGCCGTGCCCCGCCCCGGTCCGCCCTCAGTCGAAGATCGGGCCCTGCGTCCGCGTCCGCTTGATCTCGTAGAAGCCCGGGATGGCGGCGACCATCAGCGTGCCGTCCCACAGCTGCGCGGCCTCCTCGCCCTTGGGCGCGGGGGTGACGACGGGGCCGAAGAAGGCGATCTGCGAGCCGTCGGCGCCGGGGACGGCGATGACGGGGGTGCCGACCTCCTGGCCGACCAGGTCGATGCCCTCCTTGTGGGAGGCGCGCAGCCGCTCGTCGTAGGCGTCGGAGTCGGCGGCGTCGGCCAGCTCGGTGGGCAGTCCGGCCTCGGCCAGCGCGTCGACGATCGTCTCGCGGTTGCGGGGCAGGCCGCGGTTGTGGAAGCGGGTGCCGAGCGCGGTGTAGAGGGCGGCGAGCACCTCGCTGCCGTACTTCTCCTCGGCGGCGATGCACACCCGCACCGGGCCCCAGCCCTCCGACAGCAGCTCGCGGTACTTCTCGGGCAGCTCGTCGATCTTCGACTCGTTGAGGACGGACAGGCTCATGACGTGCCAGCGCACCTTCACGGGCCGGACCTTCTCCACCTCCAGCATCCAGCGGGAGGTCATCCACGCCCACGGGCAGAGCGGGTCGAACCAGAAGTCGGCCGGGGTGGGGTCGGTGGCGGCGGCGGTCTCGGACACGGTGGTTCCCTCCTGGAGGCGGATCTGCTCGGGGTGAACGCCCGGGGCGCGTGCCATGATTCCCCTTTGGCGAAGTTCCAGCATGCGAGACCGACGAGATGTCGAGGTAGGGAGTCAAGACGGTGCCCGGTGAGAACCTGTCCCGCGAGGAGGCCCGGGAGCGGGCCCGGCTGCTGAGCGTCACCTCCTACGAGGTGGCGCTGGACGTCCGCTCGGCGACGGAGCACGGTGAGGCGGCGCGGACCTTCGCCTCCCGCACCACCGTCCGCTTCAGCTGCTCCGAGCCCGGTGCCACCACCTTCGCCGACCTGGTCGCGCCGGAGGTGACGGCGGTGACGCTCAACGGCCGTGAGCTGGACCCGGCGCAGGTCTTCGACGGCGTGCGGATCACCCTGCCGGAGCTGGCCGAGGAGAACACGCTGGTGGTGCAGGCGAACTGCGCCTACAGCCGCACCGGCGAGGGCCTGCACCGCTTCGTGGACCCCGAGGACGGCGAGGTCTACCTCTACACCCAGTACGAACCGGCTGACGCCCGCCGCGTCTTCGCCAACTTCGAACAGCCGGACCTGAAGGCCCCGTTCACCTTCTCGGTGACCGCGCCGCAGGGGTGGCTGGTGCTGAGCAACGGCGTGCAGGACGGTGAGGCCGAGGGCGGCGTGCACCGCTTCGTGGAGACGCTGCCCATCTCGACGTACATCACCGCCGTGGTCGCGGGTCCGTACCACTACGTCACCGACACCTACCGGCGCCGGTTCGCGGACGGCACGGAGCTGGAGGTGCCGCTGGGCGCGCTGTGCCGCAAGGGCCTGGCCCGGCACTTCGACGCCGACGACGTCTTCACCGTCACCAAGCAGGGTCTGGACTTCTTCCACGACACCTTCGACTTCCCCTACCCCTTCGGCAAGTACGACCAGGCGTTCGTGCCGGAGTACAACATCGGTGCGATGGAGAACCCCGGCTGTGTGACCTTCCGCGAGGAGATGATCTTCCGGGGCCGGGTGACGCAGGCCTCCTACGAGCGGCGGGCCAACGTCGTGCTGCACGAGATGGCGCACATGTGGTTCGGCGACCTGGTCACCATGCGCTGGTGGGACGACCTGTGGCTCAAGGAGTCCTTCGCCGACTTCATGGGCGCGCTGGCGCTGGCCGAGGCGACGCGGTTCACCGACGGCTGGATCACCTTCGCCAACAACCGCAAGGCCTGGGCGTACCGCGCCGACCAGCTGCCCTCCACCCACCCGGTCACCGCGGACATCCGCGACCTGGAGGACGCCAAGCTCAACTTCGACGGCATCACCTACGCCAAGGGCGCCTCGGTGCTCAAGCAGCTCGTGGCGTACGTGGGCCGCGAGGCGTTCCTGGAGGGTGCCCGCCGCTACTTCCGCCGCCATGCCTACGGCAACACCACCCTCGCCGACCTGCTGGCCGTCCTGGCGGAGACCAGTGGCCGCGACATGGCGGCCTGGTCGCGGGCGTGGCTGGAGACCGCCGGCGTCAACTCGCTGACGCCGCAGGTCAGCTACGACGAGGACGGACGCGTCGCCGAGCTGGCGGTGGAGCAGGAGGCTGCCGCCTCCCACCCCACGCTCCGCCCGCACCGGGTCGCGGTGGGCCTGTACCGGCGGGACGCCGCCGGGGCGATCACCCGCTACGCCCGCGCCGAGGTCGACGTCGTCGGGGAACGGACGGTCGTCGCGGAGCTGGCCGGTGCCGAGCGGCCCGACCTGGTGCTCGTCAACGACGACGACCTGACCTTCTGCAAGATGCGCTTCGATGCGGTCTCGCTGGCGACCGTGCGCGAGGACCTGGCGGCGGTGGCCGATCCGATGGCGCGGGCGCTGTGCTGGTCGGCGCTGTGGGGCCTGACCCGGGACGGGCTGCTGCCCGCACGTGACTACCTGGCGGTGGTGCGGCGGTCCGCCGGCAGCGAGTCGGACATCGGCGTGGTGCAGTCGCTGCACTCCCAGGCGGTCACGGCGCTGGAGTACTACACCACGCCCGGGCACCGCGAGGCGGCGGCGCGGGAGCTGGCTGCCGGGGCCCGCGAGGAGCTGGAGCGGGCGAAGCCGGGCAGCGGCCACCAGCTGAGCTGGGCGCGGTTCTTCGCCTCGGTCGCCGCGGGTGAGGAGGACCTGCGCCAGGTGGCCGGCCTGCTGGAGGGTGACGTACGGATCGAGGGGCTGGACGTCGACCAGGAGCTGCGCTGGACGCTGCTGGGGCCGCTGGTCTCCCACGGCCTGGCCGGCACCGACCGCATCGACGCCGAGCTGCGGCGGGACGACACCGCCTCGGGCCGCCGCCACCACGTGCGCTGCCTGGCCGCCCGGCCCTCGGCCGAGGTGAAGGAGGGTGCGTGGCGGGAGGTCGTCGAGCGCGACGTCCTCTCCAACGCCATGGTCGAGGCGACGATCGCCGGCTTCGACCGGGCCGGTCAGCGGGAACTGCTCACCCCGTTCGTGGACCGCTACTTCGCCTCGCTGGAGCGGGTGTGGCGGGAGCGGTCCATCGAGATCGGCATGGCCGTGGTGCGGGGTCTCTTCCCGATGCTCCAGTGCGACCGGCCGACGCTGGCCGCCGCCGACGCCTGGCTGGAGAGCCACCCGCAGGCCGCCCCCGCGCTGCGCCGCCTGGTGCTGGAGTCCCGCGACGACCTGGCCCGGGCGCTGCGGGCGCAGGAGTGCGACGCGGCAGCCGGCTGAGGCCCCCGGGGCCCGTGACCACCCGGGGCTGCCGCGAGACCCTCGCTGCTGCCCCGGGCCGCCGCGGAGGGCCGGGCTGCCGCGGGCCGGGCAGGCATAGTGCAAGGACCCCTAAGCGCGGCCGCGGGCCCGTGCGATCAGCTCGTCCAGGACGCGGTCCCCGGCGGCGCGCAGCCCGTTGTGCTCGTACTCGTTGGTGAGCCACATCCGCAGGGTGGGGATGAGCCGGGCGGTCTCCTCGGAGAAGGCCCGGTCGACGTAGGCGTCGTCGGCGTAGACGGCCGCCGCGCACGGCACCTCGCACTGCCGGAGCCGGTCCGCGTCGTGGAGCCGGGGCCACTCGTGGGCCGCCAGCAGTTCGCCGGCCTCCCGCAGCGGGGTCAACTCGGCGTACTCCTCGAACATCCAGGGGAAGACGTGCTCACCGGTGAAGAGCGTCGGGTCCGCGTCGAACTCCTCGGGGCGCACCCGCTCCGCCGACCACCGCGTGGCGTGGCCGTCCGCGTAACTGGCCTCGTGGATGACCGCGTACAGCGGGTTGCGGCCGGAGAACGGCATGGCAGCCTCGACGTCGTGACGGAAGGCGGGCGAAGCGGGGTCGCGCTCCAGCAGGTAGTGCAGGCGCTCGGCACCGTCACTCATGCCGAGGACGCTGCCGAGTTGCCGCAGCCGCCGGGGGGTGAGCCGGTCGCCGCCGGGGAGCCTTGTGTCGGTGGACTCCAGGCGTTCCACCAGGGCCCGTACCCTGTCCCGGTCGGCGGGGTAGCGCCGGTAGTAGCGCCGGTTGCGCTCCAGCATGGTGGCGTAGGTCGCGCGGTAGACCTCGTCGGGGTGGCGTCCGACGGGGGGCAGGCCACCGGTGAACAGGGCCTCCCGCAACGCCTCCGGCGCCGCCGACAGGTAGTGCAGTGCGCAGAAGCCGCCGAAGGACTGGCCGAGCACGCTCCAGCGGCGCACGCCCAGTTCGGCCCGGATCCACTCGGCGTCCCGCACGATCGCGTCGGCCCGGAAGTGCTTGAGGTAGGCCGCCTGCTGCTCGGGGGACATCCCCGGCAGCGTGCCGACCGGTGTGGAACGGCCGGTGCCGCGCTGGTCGAGCATCAGGACGCGGTAGTCGCGCAGGGCACGCCCCAGCCAGCCCGGGACGCCCGGGGCGAAGGTGGGCCGGGGCGCCTCCTGGCCCGGTCCGCCCTGGAGATAGACCAGGAAGGGCAGGTCCCGCCCGTCGGGGTCGGCGACCTCACGGGCGAAAACGGTGATCCGCTCGCCGTCCGGGGCACCGTGGTCCAGAGGCACCTGGAACTCGTGCTCGGTCAGGACCAGGCCGGGGATGTGGTGGGTGACAGCCATGCCGGTGATCCTGTCATGCACAGTGCCGCGGGCTGCCGGGAGAGGGACGCGGGGGCTGTGGCGGCCCGGCGGGCGGCCGGAGGTCGGCCAGGCCACGCCCTCACGGGGCGCCGCGCCGCCACGCGGTCCTCGTGGCGGTCGACAGTCAGGGCCTCGGGGACGCGGCCCCCTATCGGCAGTCGAACGCCCGTACTTTAGTGCGGGGATGTCCGGGTTTGTCGACGGGCGTGTAACAGCGGTTAGGAGGGGGTTCGGGGCCGGGAATGGCAGCGGCATGAACCACGAGATGCCCGCCGCGCCCCGCCCCCTCCACCACCTCGTCCACGCCCCCCGGCGCCTGATGACCTCCCGTCAGCTGCGGGAGCACGGCGTCCCGGCGCACCGCACCGGAGAGCGCTGCCGGCCCGGCGGCCCCTGGCAGCAGCTCCTGCCCGGCGTCCACCTTCTGCACCCGGGCCCACCCACCCCGCAGGACCTCCTCCAGGCCACGCTGCTCTACGCCACACAGCGCCCGGTGCCGCGGCCGGGGGCCGAGGAGGCCGAGCGGCCCGCGATGCTCACCGGGCTGGCGGCGCTGGCGCTGCACGGCTTCGCCTCCGTCCCGGCGCTGTCGGCGCTGTCGCAGGTCGACGTGCTGGTCCCGGCGACCCGGCGCCTGCGGTCGGCCGGGTTCGCGCACGTGGTGCGCGACGCGGTGCTGCCGCGGGCCGAGCGGGTGGCGGGGCTGCCGGTGGCCCCGGTCGCGCGGGCACTGGCGGACGCGGTGGCGGAGCTGACGCGTCCGGTGGCCGAGCCGTCCGGGCGCACCCCGGCGGCGACCGTCCCCGGCCGCCGCCGGGAGGCCGCCGGGCCCGCGTCCGGGCCGGCCCGCGCGGCGCACGTGCCCGCCCCGTCCTCCCCCTCGGCCCTGGCCGGTCCCCCCGCGGCCACCGCCTCCCCCCGCGGCGTGAGCGAGGTGTGCGAGCTGCTGACCGAGGCGGTGCGCGACGGCCACTGCGAAGCGACCGCGGTGGCGGCCGAGTTGACCCGGTCGGGCCTGCTGGGGCGGCCCGCGGTGGCGGCGGCGGTGGAGACGCTGACGGCCGAGGGACGGGCCCGGGCCGAGGACCGGCTGTACGCGCTGGTGCGCGCCCACGGCCTGCCCGAGCCGGTGTGGAACGTGGACCTGCGGCTGCCCGGCGGGCCCTGGCTGGGTGCGGTGGACGCGTACTGGCCGGAGCAGGCCGTGGCGGTGGAGATCGACGCGCGGGGGCCGCGGCGGGACGAGGAGGAGGCGGAGCTGGCGTGGAACGGTCAGGCCCGCAAGCGCGAGACGCTGGAACGGCTCGGCGTCACCGTCGTCCACCTCACGCCGCGCAAGCTCCGGGAGGCCCCCGACCAGCAGGCCGCGGTGGTGCGCACGGCACTGGTGTCCGCCGCCGACCGCGAGCCGAGCGCCTACCTGGTCGTGCTGCCGCGGTGAACGGTGGCGAAGGCCGCGGGCCCGGGCAGGGGTGCGCACCGCGGTCCCGGCCTCAGCGCTTGCGGAGCACCAGTTCGGTGTTGCGGTCACCCGGGTCGCCGGCGAGGGTGGTGCGGGCTCCGGGGGCGTTCAGGGCCAGTTCGCGGTAGAGGGAGGCGAGCCCGGTCTGGGACAGGTCGGCGAAGTCGGTGCGGGCGGGGGCCGCGGACTCGATCAGGCTGGTGAAGAGCGAGAGCGTCCCGTCGTGGTTGTCGGTCAGTTCGATGACGCGGGCGAGCTGGGGGTGGTCGATGTGCGAGGCGGTGGAGATCTCCCAGAAGCCGGGGTGGGCGGTGATCTCGTTGCGGTGGGTGTGCCCATTGACCCAGGCCAGGACGTTGCGGTGGGCGGACAGGACGCTCACCAGCTCCTCGCCGCTGTGCCGCGCCTCGCCCGGGTGGAGCGGGTCGGGGCGGGTGTTGTCCATGGTCGTGGAGGTGTGGTGGCTCAGCACGAGGACGTGTTCGTCGGCGTGGTCGGTCAGCACCTGCTTCAGCCAGCGCAGTTGGGCGGTGCCGACTGAGCCGGTGTAGTGGCCGCCGGTGTCGGTGGTGTCGAGGCTGACGCCCAGGACGTCCGGGGAGATGCGGAAGGTGTAGTAGGCGTGGCCGGAGTCGAGGTGTTCGGCGGTGTAGCCGTGGCCGTGCGGGCCGGGGCCGGTGTGCCGGGGGTCGAGGTGGGCGCGGAGGTACTCGGCGCGGGTGAAGGGCGCGCGCCGCTCGTCGGGGGTGACCTGGCGCATGTGGCGGGTGTTGCTCCGCAACAGGGCCTTGAACTCCGCGCCCTTGGGGTCCGCTCCCCTGCTCACCGCGCGCCAGGCCCGGCGGGCGGTGTCCTCGGGCAGCCGGTAGAGCTTGCGGTCGCCGGTGGCGAACTCCGTCCAGTACGGGTCGCCGGGTGCCCAGCAGCCGCCGGGCAGCGAGTCGTGGTTGCCCGCCGTCGAGTACCAGGGCAGACGCAGGCCCGGGCTGTGGACGGTGCGGACCGCGGCGTCGAGGTAGCCGGGCAGGTGGGGGAAGCCCAGTTGCTTGTCGGCGTCGCGCAGGGCGCTGTCCGGCTGCCAGTACAGCGCCTGACCGCCGTTCTGCACCCCTTCGTACCGTCCCGGGGCGCCGGTGTCGGGGGTGAGGCGACCGCCGTTCATCAGGCGCAGGAACCAGTCCAGTTCGGCGCGCGAGTTGTTGTCGGTGTTGTCGCCGGTGGTCACCACGCAGTGCAGCGGCGCGCCGGTGGCGGGTCCCTTGGCGAGGGCGTTGACGCGTGCGACGAGGGCGGCGGTGGCGGCGGCGCCGAGCGCCTCGTGGGGCCGCCAGGCGGAGGTGGTCTGGCCGCGCAGGAACTCGTAGCGCAGCGGGCTCTGCGCGTCCACCAGGTGCAGGTCGGTGAACTGGACGAACGCCGCCAGGACGGTGCGGCGGTCCTCGCGTCCGCGGTCGGGGCTCGCCAGTTCGGTGCGCACCACCCGCCGCCAGCCGGGCCCGTCGGCCAGTCGCCGGTAGCCACCGGTGCCGCGCGGGGTGGCCACGGAGTGCAGGGTCGTCCCCTGGCTGAAGGGCTCGGGCGGCAGCGCGGGGGCGTCCACCGGCCGGGGGGCGAAGGGCGCGCGGCCCTTCAGCGGTGCGGCGGAGGCGGTGGGGGTGCCGGTGCCGCCGAGTCCGGTGGCGAGCCCCACCCCGGTAGCGACGCCCGCCGCCCCCAGGGCGGCCAGGAACCTGCGGCGCTCGATGCCGGGGCGCGGCATGCGGGGCCGCCCCCGGTGGCGGGAGGTGGTCGTCCCGGCGGTGGCGGCGGGACGGTGCCCTCCGGGGTGCCGGGTGGGGTCGTCGGGGTGGGGACCGTCGGCTTGTGGGCGGGGATGCGCGGGCATGCTCGTCGTCTCTCCCGGTGCGCGTCGGCGTCGGCGACGACGGGCCTGCCGCCGTCACCGTGAGCGTCGGCACCGGGCGTGGCCGTGACGTGAACGGCGCGGCAACTTCGGCTGCCGATCCCCGCACAGGGATCTCCACGCTCTGCGCCGCCGCCCGCTCGCCGGCGCACGGCTGCCCGCGGGACGCGGGGCGTTCGCCCGGAGTTCGTCAGCCGGAGCCCACCGGACGCCCGGCCCGGTCGTCCGCGGCGGTCAGGGCGCCGGAGCCTTCCGCGCCCGGGGCCACCGTGCCCGGCTCCCGGCCGTCCGCGGAGTTCGCGGTGTCCGCGGAGTTCGCGGAGTTCGCGGAGTTCGCGGAGTTCGCGGAGTCCTGGGAGGTGGCGGAGGTCGCGGTGTCCGCGGAGTCCTGGGAATTCGCGGAGGTCGCGGTGTCCTGGGCAGTGGCGGCGGGCGGGGTGGCCGGGGCGGGCAGCAGGCGGTGGGCGGCCAGGCCGGCGAGCAGGCCCCAGAAGGGCGCGCCGACGCCGAGGGGTGTCACTCCGCTGGCGCAGACGACGAAGGTGATCACCGCCGCCTCCCTGCCCCGGGCCGCGGTGACGGCGGAGGACAGGGCGGAGCCCAGAGTCGGCAGCAGGGCCAGGCCCGCGACGGCCTCGACGAGGACCGACGGGGCGGCGCTGAGCAGGGCGGCGGCCAGCCCGGACCCGAGGCCGAGGAGGAGGTAGCAGCAGCCGGCGGTCACCGAGGCGACCCAGCGCCGGGAGCGGTCCGGGTGGGCCTCGGGGCCGGCTACCAGGGCCGCGGTGATGGCCGCAAGGTTGACCATGAAGGCGCCGCCCACCGAGGTGAGGGTGGTGGCCAGACCGGTCCCGACCAGCACCGGCCTGGTGGGCACCCGGTGGCCGAAGTGGCGCAGCACGGCGTACCCGGGGATGTTCTGGGAGGCCATGGTGACCACGTAGAGCGGCACGGCGATGCCGACGACCGCGCCCGGGGTGAAGGCCGGAGCGGTCAGGGACAGGTGGGGCAGCAGGCCGGTGGCCGGGCCGGTGGCGGTGGCGCTGTGCCGCAGCAGCAGTCCGACGACGACGGTGGCGAGCGTGGCCAGGGTCGCCCAGCGGCGGGCGAAGCGGGTGCACAGCGCCCACACCGCGACCATCGGCAGGGCCAGCGCGGGTTCCTGCACGCTCGCCTTCACCGGCGCCAGGCACAGCGGCAGCAGCACCCCGGCCAGGAGCGCGGTGGCGAGCGGGGCGGGTATCGCCGCGGTGAGACGTCCGAGCCGGGACCACAGGCCGGTGACGGTCACCAGCAGCCCGGCGAGCAGGAAGGCCCCGACGGCCGCCCGGTAGCCGCCCTCCTGCCGGCCCGCCGCGACCAGCAGGGCGGCGCCGGGGGTGGACCAGACGATGCTGAGCGGCAGCCGGTGCCGCAGCCCCAGCCAGATCGCGAGGGCGCCGTTGGCCAGGCAGAGCAGCAGGAGCCCGGAGACGGCCTGGTGCGCGTCGGCGCCGACGGCCCGCAGTCCGGTGAGGACCAGGACGAAGGAGCTGGTGAAGCCGACGACGGCACTGACGACTCCGGTGCTCAGCAGCTGGAGGCGGCCGTCGGCGGCGGGCGGCGGCACGGCCGGGGTGTGGCGGGTGGTGGACATGGTCACTTCCTGGCGACGGTCGGGAAGGCGGGCGGGGCCGCGGAGGACGGGAGCGGACGAGAAGCGTTCCGTAAACGGAACACTAGGCGGTGGGCGATACTCGACGCCATGGAGGACAGGCCCTGGACCCGCGACGCCGCAGCACTGACCGGTTCCCGCATCCGGGAGCTGCGCCGCGAACGGGGGTTGAGCCTCTCGGAACTGGCGCGCCGGGCCGGGGTCGGCAAGGCCACGCTCTCCGGGCTGGAGACGGGCGCCCGCAACCCGACCGCCGAGACGCTCTACGCGGTGGCCGGCCAGCTCGGGGTGGAGCTGACCGCGCTGCTGGCCGTGCCGGGCGCCGCCGTCACCGCGGCGCCCGAGGTGCGGGGCGCGGCGGTCACCGCGACCCCGCTGGCCGCGTTCCGCGACGCCGCCGCCGAGGGCGGGACGGTGACCACCGAGCTGTTCCGGCTCCGCATCCGCCCCGGGGAGCGCCAGACCTCCCCCGCGCACGGACCGGGGACAGTGGAGTACCTCACTCTCTTCTCCGGCTCCGTCCGGGTGGGCCCGGCCGACGCACCCCTGGTCGTGCACGCGGGCGAGCACGTCTCCTGGCTCTCCGACCGGCCGCACGTGTACGAGGCGTTGGGCGGCGGGACGGCCGAAGCGAGCCTGCTCATCCGGCACGCCGGAGGGTGACCGTGCGCCCCGCCCACGCCCACCGGGCGCCCTGCCGGCCCCGTCTCACCACCGGCGGGCTGGGCACAATGGAGTGGACAGCGCGACGGGCGTCACACGCATGATGAGCATGATGCGGAGGTAACCGAGCAGGTTACCCCTCGGCAGAGCTGCTGCCAGCGAGAGAAGAGGAGCCCCATGAGGATCGGAATCGTCGGAGCCACCGGACAGGTCGGCGGCGTGATGCGGCGCATTCTCGCCGAGCGGAACTTCCCCGTGGAGCAGCTGCGACTGTTCGCCTCCGCGCGCTCCGCCGGGCGCACTCTGCCGTGGCAGGACACCGAGATCACGGTTGAGGACGCGACGACGGCCGACTACTCGGGGCTGGACATCGTCCTGTTCTCGGCGGGCGGCGCGACCTCCCGCGAGCTGGCGCCGAAGGTGGCCGCGCAGGGCCCCGTGGTGATCGACAACTCCTCGGCGTGGCGCGGTGACCCCGAGGTCCCGCTGGTGGTCTCCGAGGTCAACCCGCAGGCCGCGACGGACCGTCCCAAGGGCATCATCGCCAACCCCAACTGCACCACGATGGCCGCGATGCCGGTGCTGCGTCCGCTGCACGACGAGGCGGGGCTCCTCTCGCTGGTCGTCGCCACCTACCAGGCCGTCTCCGGAAGCGGCCTGGCCGGCGTCGCCGAGCTGGACGAGCAGGCCCGCAAGGCCGTCGAGCAGGACGCGACCCGGCTCACCCACGACGGCGGTGCGGTCGAGTTCCCCGAGCCGAACAAGTACGTGCGGCCCATCGCCTTCAACGTGCTGCCGATGGCGGGCTCGGTCGTCGACGACGGCAGCTTCGAGACCGACGAGGAGCAGAAGCTCCGCAAGGAGAGCCGCAAGATCCTGGAGATCCCCGAGCTGAAGGTCTCCGGCACCTGCGTGCGCGTGCCGGTCTTCGCCGGCCACTCCCTCCAGATCAACGCCCGCTTCGCCCGTCCGATCAGCGTGGAGCGCGCCACCGAGCTGCTGGCCGGCGCGCCGGGCGTTGCCCTCTCCGAGGTGCCCACCCCGCTCCAGGCCGCCGGCCAGGACCCGTCCTACGTGGGCCGCATCCGCGTGGACGAGACGGTGGACAACGGCCTGGCCCTGTTCGTCTCCAACGACAACCTGCGCAAGGGCGCGGCGCTCAACGCCGTGCAGATCGCCGAGCTGGTCGCCGCCGACCTGCGCAGCTGACCTCCGCCGCCGGCGGCGCCTTCCCGCGGTCCCCGACCCCCGTGCGGGGGCCGCTCGGAGGGCGTCCGCCCTGGCGGTGACGCGGTCCCCGGCCCACTTGGCCGGGGACCGCGTGCGTTGCCCGGCGCCGCTCAGCCCCGCCGGACCTCGAAGTGCCAGCAGCCGTACTCCACCGCCCGCACGTGCACCACCGCGACCTCCGGATCGGCGAACGCCTCGTCCAGGGCGGCGTCCAGTCCGGCGTCGGGGGCGTCGGTGAGGGTGAGGAGTCGGCCGCCCACGATGGCGCCGCCCCCGTCGTAGCGGCGCAGGACCCGTTGGGCCCCGGGGCGGGTGCACGGGTAGCCGTTGGACCGGGCCTCGGGCCCGTCGCAGTCCTGGGCCCCGGCGTGCACGAAGACCGGCCCGACCTCGTCGTAGGCCCCGGGGTCCGCCCCCGTCGCGGCGGCCCACCTGCGCAGCGGCGCGTACCCGACGAGCGCCAGCCGTTCACCGACGCGGTGGGGGCGCAGGCAGCAGCGCAGGGGGCTGCCCTCGTCGGTGGCGGTGAAGGGCTTCAGCGGCCGGCCCGCGTCGTCGCGCTCCCGCAGCTCCCGGAGAACCTCCGGGGCGATGCCGAGCGGGGTGTACCTGGTCCGTGGGGTGTGCAGGAGAGTGTCCATGCCGTTCATCCTGGGCGCGGGGCCGGGGCGTTGTCCGGCAGGAAAGCGACGTGGGGTTCGGCGGGCCCGCGCTCCTGGGCCCGCCCTCACGCGGCCGGTGTCACCTGCTGACCGCCGCAGCCTCGCTCCCGCCGTCCGCCGCGCGCAGCTCCCGGTGCAGGAGCGCGAGTGCCACGCCGACCGGGGGCAGGACCAGCGCCGTCAGGAGCAGCAGGCCCGCCGCGACCGGGACGACCTCCATCACGGCGCCGGCGGCGTAGGGGTTGTCGTGCGTGAGCCACAGGACGGCCAGGCCCACCGGGTGGGCGAGGGGCGCGGCTGCCCGGGAGAGGGCCCAGAAGGCTGCGACGACGAGGGCCGCGAGCAGCAGGCCGACGCCGAACACCCGCCACCGTCGCGCACCGCCCGTCAGCGACCAGGACCGGCGCACGGCGGCCCGGGCGGTGGTCGCGCCGTCCACCACGGCGGCGGTGGCCGGGCCCAGCCGGAACCACACGGCGAGCGCGAGGGCGAGCAGGACGAGGGGCAGGCCGTAGCCCAGCAACTGGTAGGGCGCACTGGTCGAATGGGAAAGCCGTTCGAGATCGACGCCCGGGACGCCCCCGTTCTCGAAGAACATCCACACCAGCAGGGCCGGCAGAGCCAGGGACGCCGCGTACGCGTTCGTCAGCAGCTGCACGCGGACGGCGAGCCAGGTGAACGGGCGGCAGCGGCGCCACAACTCCCTCGCGCCCGGGCGCCGCCCGCCCACCGTCGCGTCGCGGACGGCCACGGCGCCCGCGCTGTGCAGCAGCGCGAGGACGAAGCCGGCGAGCGGCAGCAGCAGCATCATGAAGGGGAGGCTCCGCAGGAAGATGCCGGTCCGATAGGGCGGGAAGTAGCCGACGGGCGGGTCCTCGTAGGCGATGTCGGAGCGCGCCCACTTCCAGGTGAGGGCGAAGTAGTGCCAGGAGAGGCCGAACGCCGCCGCCACGAGCGCCGCCCCCACGAGCCCCGCCAGCAGCGCGACGCCGAAGGAGACGCCGTACAGGCCGGAGCTGCCCCCGCGCAGGACTCGCAGGGTGCCAGCGGTAAGTCCGTGCCGCGAAGCCGGCCCCTGCGACCTGCCCGCCTCCTCCGGCAGCCCCACCGCCGACCGGCCGTTCTCCCGCTCCACCACTGGCCCCTCTCCGTTCCGTGCCCCGCGCCCCCCTACACGCGTGGGTGCGGTGGGTGGTTCCTGGGTGGCTCGTTCAGGGGGGCGTCCGAGGCCGGCAGGTCTCAGAAAGGCACCCTTGCCCGCTTGGCCAACCTGGTGAGCCTCGGGTTGCTGCGGCGGTGCAGCGAGGTCAGCACGCGCATCAGCTCCTGGCTCGTCGGGTGGACACGGGCCATCTCCGGGGCCACCTGCCATGCCTCTTCGAGCGAGGCCAGGGCGGCGTCGCGGTCACCGAGCGCCAGGTGCGAGCGGCCGAGGTTCATGTGCAGTGGGCCGATCCGGGTGGCGGGCAACGAGGTGCCGCCGCGGAGCAGGTCATCGGCGGTCTCCAGCGCGGTGCGGTGCTGGTCCAGGTCGGAGTAGGTGGCGATGACGTGGCTGGCCGTCTGCTCCGGTCCGAAGTGGATGCCGTGTTCGTCGGCGTCCGCGCCGTACTCCTCGGCCGTGCGCCACGCCGCCCTGATGTGCTTCTCGGCGGCGGGCCTGTCCTTCAGCCGGCCGGCCAGCGTGAGCCCCCGCAGGTGCAGGATGCCCAGGCCGAACGCGCGGTCGCGTCCCCGGAGAGCCGATTCGGCCTCCACGACGGCACGGTCGACGACGGCCATTCCCCCGGCGAAGTCCCCTGAGTTGAGAAAGGCCCCGGCCTCGTCACGGGCAGCGACCGTCGCGGCCACCGGATGAGCGCGCTCGGCGGCTGCCCGCTCCTTCATGACCGCCAGCTCCGCCAGGTGCATCCAGCGATGGCGTGCGGCGAGCCAGTAGACGATGCTGTACGTGTCGGCCACCCGGGCCCAGGCATCGGGCGAGCCGGTGGCATGGGCGTGGTTGGTGATGTCCGTCAGCACACCGGGAAGCTTCCGGAGAACAGCTGTCAGCTCCGTCCGGTAGCGGTGTGCGTTCAGCTCGGCCAGCGCGTACGGCAGGTCCTCCGGGTGAGGCGGCGGTGTGTCGGGGATGTCGAAGCGGCGCACGGCGTGGTTGAGCGAGGCCAGACGGTGCTCTTCGGCGTGCTCGACGGCCGCCTTTCCCAGCAGTTCGTCGAGCGTCAGGTTCATGGCGTGGGCGAGGGCAGCGGCGATGCCCTGGGTCAGCGCCCGGTCACCCACTTCGATCTTGCTGAGCAGTGAGACCGAGACACCCGCCCGGCGGGCGAGGGCCGCCTGGCTCAAGCCGCACGCCTTGCGGCAGACGGCGACGTTCGCACCGGGCCCCGGAATCCTGCCAACGCTCATGTTGTGCCTCCTTCCCCGCTCGGCTCCGTAGCCACCATCGTTCCACCGCGCAGCGCACCGGTCCGGCCGTTGTGCAAGTGCTGTGCAAGTCGGCTTCTCCCTCCAGCCGTTCTCCCTGTGAGGCAGATGTCCGCAGGCGGAACGAGGAGTCATGGAACTGTCACAGGCACAGCCACCGACGACGCTCAGTCACGGTGAGCCGCCGTACCCGGTGGGAACGCTCGTCGAGGACACCGCATCCGGCCGCACGGGGGAGCTGCGAGGTGTGATCGAGGAGCGTCTGGCGCAGAGCGGGAGGGTCGTCCGCAGGACCGCTTACCTGCGTCCGCGGGGAGGTGGCGTCGAATGGGAGGTCCCCGCGAGCGAGGTGCGTCCGGCCGTGGTGAACGGTTGACCCCCTCGACCAGACGCGCCGTCCTGGTCGGCGAGGGCGACGTGATCGGCTACGAGGGGCAGTGGCGCACGGTCGCCACTGCCAGGACCGAAAGGGGGCCGATGGGCGGGCTGGCTGTGGTGGTGACCTGGGAGGAGGGCGGCACGGCGCGGTTCCCTGCCGGGGACGAACTGTTGCTGGGCGGCCAGGAACCACCCACTGGTGAGCCGTAGGCCCGCCGATCGGACCGGGGGCGGGGGCCCCTTCCCCCCACCCCCTCAGCCCCCCGCGAACTCCCTCGGAAGTCCGCCCGCCACGTGCAAGGATGGCCGGAAACGTCACGATGCTAAGGAGTGGCCCGGTGCCCGGTACGAACCTGACCCGTGAAGAGGCCCAGCAGCGCGCCCGGCTGCTGACGGTGGACGCGTACGAGATCGACCTGGACCTCTCCGGCGCGCAGGAGGGCGGTGTCTTCCGGTCGGTGACCACGGTGCGCTTCGAGGCCGCGGAGGCCGGCGCCGAGTCGTTCATCGACCTGGTGGCGCCCGAGGTGCACGAGGTGGTGCTCAACGGCACGGCGCTGGACCCGGCCGAGGTGTTCGCCGACTCGCGGATCGCCCTGCCGGGACTGGCGGCGGGCGCGAACGAGCTGCGGGTCGTCGCCGACTGCGCGTACACCAACACCGGCGAGGGCCTGCACCGCTTCGTCGACCCGGTGGACCAGCAGGCCTACCTGTACACGCAGTTCGAGGTGCCGGACGCGCGCCGGGTCTTCGCCAGCTTCGAGCAGCCCGACCTGAAGGCCACCTTCACCTTCACCGTGAAGGCGCCCGAGGGCTGGACGGTCATCTCCAACTCGCCGACGCCCTCCCCGGAGGACGTCAAGGACGGCGTGTGGCGCTTCGAGCCGACGCCGCGCATCTCCACCTACATCACCGCGCTGATCGCCGGCCCGTACCACAGCGTGCACAGCAGCTGGGAGGGCGAGGGCCGCTCGGTGCCGCTGGGCATCTACTGCCGTCCCTCGCTGGCGGAGTTCCTCGACGCGGACGCGATCTTCGAGGTCACGCGGCAGGGCTTCGACTGGTTCCAGGAGAAGTTCGACCACGCCTACCCGTTCGCCAAGTACGACCAGCTCTTCGTCCCCGAGTTCAACGCGGGCGCGATGGAGAACGCCGGCGCGGTCACCATCCGCGACCAGTACGTCTTCCGCTCGAAGGTGACCGACGCGGCCTACGAGCGGCGCGCGGAGACCATCCTCCACGAGCTGGCCCACATGTGGTTCGGCGACCTGGTGACCATGGAGTGGTGGAACGACCTGTGGCTGAACGAGTCGTTCGCCACCTTCACCTCGGTGGCCTGCCAGGCCGCGGCACCCGGCAGCCGCTGGCCGCACTCCTGGACGACGTTCGCCAACGCCGAGAAGACCTGGGCCTACCGGCAGGACCAGCTCCCCTCGACCCACCCGATCATGGCGCCCATCAACGACCTGGACGACGTCCTCGTCAACTTCGACGGCATCACCTACGCCAAGGGCGCCTCGGTGCTCAAGCAGCTGGTGGCCTACGTCGGCGAGGAGGAGTTCTTCCGCGGCGTGCAGACGTACTTCAAGCGGCACGCCTTCGGCAACACCCGGCTGCCCGACCTGCTCGGCGCACTGGAGGAGACCAGCGGCCGGGACCTCAAGGCCTGGTCGAAGGCGTGGCTGGAGACCGCCGGAATCAACATCCTGCGTCCGGAGATCGAGGTCGAGGCGGGAGCGGACGGCGAGGTCATCACCTCCTTCGCCGTCCGCCAGGAGGCCCCCGCGCTGCCGGCCGGTGCCACCGGCACCTCGACCCTGCGTCCACACCGCATCGCGATCGGCGCCTACGACCTCCGCGACGGCCGCCTGGTGCGCACCGACCGCTGGGAGCTGGACGTGGACGGCGAACTGACCGTCGTGGACGGCCTGGTGGGCCGCCGGCGCCCGGCCGTCATCCTCCTCAACGACGACGACCTCAGCTACGCGAAGGTGCGTCTGGACGAGGAGTCGCTGCGCGTGGTCACCCAGCACCTGGGCGACTTCACCGAGTCGCTGCCGCGCGCCCTGTGCTGGGCCTCGGCCTGGGACATGACCCGCGACGGCGAGCTGGCCACCCGCGACTACCTGAACCTGGTGCTCTCCGGCATCGGCAAGGAGTCCGACATCGGCGTCGTCCAGTCGCTGCACCGCCAGGTCAAGCTGGCCCTGGACCTGTACGCGGCGCCGCAGTGGCGGGAACAGGAGCTGGGCCGGTGGACCGAGGCCACGCTCCAGCAGCTGCGGGTGGCCACGCCCGGCAGCGACCACCAGCTGGCCTGGGCGCGGGCCTTCGCGGCCACCGCCCGCACCGACGAGCAGCTCGACCTGCTGCGGGCGCTGCTGGACGGCAGCGAGGTGATCGAGGGCCTGGCCGTCGACACCGAGCTGCGCTGGGCGTTCCTCCAGCGCCTGGCCTCGACGGGCCGGGCCGACGAGGCGGCCATCGACGCGGAGCTGGCCCGGGACGCCACGTCCGCGGGTGAGCAGCACGCGGCCTCGGCCCGGGCCGCCCGCCCCACGGCTGAGGCCAAGGAACGCGCCTGGGCGGCCGTGGTCGAGTCCGACACGCTGCCGAACGCGGTGCAGGAGGCGGTCATCTTCGGCATCGTCCAGCCCGACCAGCGTGAGCTGCTGGCGCCGTACGCGGAGCGCTACTTCACGGTCGTCAAGGACGTCTGGGAGCAGCGCAGCCACGAGATGGCGCAGCAGATCGCGGTCAACCTCTACCCCGCCCTCCAGGTCTCGCAGGAGACGCTGGACGCCACCGACGCCTGGCTGGCCTCGGCGCAGCCCTCGGCCGCGCTGCGCCGCCTGGTGACGGAGGCCAGGGCGGGCGTGGAGCGCGCCCTCAAGGCGCAGGCGGTGGACGCGGCGGCAGGCCGCTGACCTCGCCCGGCCCGACGTGACGGAGGGCGGCGGACCCACCTCGGGCCCGCCGCCCTCCGTCGTACCGGCCCCTCCCCCCCGGTGAGTGGCCGGTCGCCCGGCGGCAGCCCCCTCCGTCTGCCGCCGGGCCGCCGCGGGCGGGGCTCAGCCCCCGCACTCCTCGAAGCGCCGCCGCAGCGCCGCCTCGCCGGTCTCGGTGAGGCCGCCGTGGAGCCGCAGGCGGGCGATGCCGCCGTCGGGGAAGACGTCGACGCGGACGTGGGTGGCGATGACGGCCTCGGGCAGCACGAAGCGGTGCGGGGTGTCGGGCTGGAGGCGGGTGCGCGGCAGGACCTGGACCCACGAGGACTCGTCGGCGGGGTCGGCGCTCTGCGCGTCGCAGGCCCACAGCGCGACCCAGCCGGCGGCGTTGCCCTTGTAGTAGCCGGTGTCGAGCTCGACGGCGCGGATCGAGCCCTGGGCGGCGAGGCGGAAGCGGACCCAGTCGTTGGTGCCGCGGACCCGGCGGCGGCGGTTCTCCCAGCCGTCGTCCATCTTGCGGGAGAGGTCCGGGGTGATGATGTTGGTGGGCGGCGAGTAGAAGCGGTCCGATGCGTCCTCGACGTCACCGCCGTTGAGGACGGAGACCAGGTCGAAGGTGCCCAGGGCCGCCAGCCACGCCGGGTCGGGCACGACCTCGCCGTGGACGCGCAGCCGCGCGACGCCTCCGTCGGGGTGCTGGTTGAGGCGCAGGTGCGTGAAGCGGCGCTCGGAGGTGACGGCGAAGCCGTTGGCGGCGTGGCCGAGGACGGGGCTGCGCGGGACTATCTCCTCCCACTTCACGTCGTCGGCGAGCAGTTCCTCGGGGCCGGGGTTGCCGGGTACCGAGGTGGCCTGGACGCTGATCTGCTGCGGGTAGTTGCCGCGGAAGTGGGCGGTGTCGACGATCAGACCGCGGATGACGCCGGGGGCGGCCAACCGGACGATCGCCCAGTCGTGCTCGTCCTCGGTGGGGAAGGGGTGGTCGCCGTCGGCGCCGCGGCGGCGGCGGGTCTCCCAGCCGTCCATGATCTTGCCCTTGTGGCCGAAGTGTTCGGGGTCGAAGACCGGGCGGGCGGGGACGAGGAGGTTCTCGCGCTCGGCGAAGAACTCGTCGTTGGCAGCGATGACGCCGGCGCCGAAGCGGCGGTCGGCGAGGTCGACGAGGGAGGTGAAGGACTGGTCACCGGAGGTCCGGTAGTCCGCGTACGGGTCGCCCCCGCCGTAGGGTGCGGCGTCGTTGGCGTGCGGGTCGGTGGCGTTGGCTGCCTGCGTCATCTGCTGCCTTTCGTCGTGGCCGGGGCGTCCGTCCGGGGTGGGGGCGGTGGGACCTCGTGCGTCGTCCCCTTGACGATGACAGCAGCAGAACCGACAGGTCTATCGAAAGTTTCCTCCTACACCGTTCAGCACAACTGAAAGGTGCCGAATACAGCGATGCGCACCCGGGTGATGCCCCCGGACACACGCAAGCGGCGGCGCCCCCGGGACCACTGGGGTCCGCCGGGGGCGCCGCCGGATGTGAGGCGTCGGTCGGGGAGGGTCAGGCTCCGCTGCCGGCCGCGGTGGACGCGGTGCCGGCGCCCTCACCGCCGCGGGTGTCGGGGCCGTGGCCCGCCTTGGCCTGCTTGCGGGACCTGTCGCCGACCATGACCAGGCCGGCGATGACCAGGAACAGCAGGACGGGGATGCCCACGTAGAGGCCGAGCGTCTGGGCGATGCTCAGGCCGGGGCCCGGGTCGTCACCGTCGTCGCGGGTGAGCGCGAACGCGGGGGACGACAGCAGCAGCACGAAGGCGGTGCCCGCGGCGAGGGTGCCGGCGCGCAGGGCGCTCTTGTTGATCTTGTTGACCTGGTTGCTCACGTTGCCAAGCTATCGGACGGTCCCCCGCGACACGCGCGCGGGGTACCGCACGCGCGTCGGTGTCGCCCCCCGCCGGGTGACGCGGGCCCGTCCGCCCGCCCGTCAGGGGGTGGAGCGGTGCACGGTGACGGGCAGCAGCCGGGGGGTGGCCCGGGCGGCGCCGACGTGGACGCGGACGGCGTCGGCGGTGACCGGTGCGGGCAGGGGCAGGATGCGGCAGGCGCCGATGGTGGTGCCCTCGGCGATGTCCCGCCAGGCACCCGCGACCCGCGCCTGCACCGTGAAGCTCTCCACCCGCTGGCCGTGGCGGACGTCCTCCGCCAGCCGGACCCGGTCGAAGGTGGCGGGCCCGTGGTGGCCGCGGCCGAGCAGGTCGGTGCCGTAGGTGGCGCGGACCCGGTCGCCGAAGGCCGTCAGCTCCTCGACGTCCGCCGCCTCGATCCGGCCGTCCTTCGCGGGCGGGATGTTCAGCAGCAGGCAGGCGTTGCGGCCGACACTCTTCTCGTAGAGGTCGACGAGGGTGCCGGCGCTCTTGGGGTGCTCGTCGGGGTGGTGGAACCAGCCGGGCCGGACCGAGACGTCGGCCTCGGCCGGGTACCACTGGAGGTACCGGGTGGCGGGGTCGAGCAGCTTCTCGCGGGAGCCGATGTCGGGGTCGGTGGAGTCGTTGGGCAGCCCGCCGGCCATGACGGTCCACGGGTCGACGGTGGAGGGGGTGACGGACCACTCGGTCTCGCGGGCCACGCCGTCCTCGTTGCCGACCCAGCGCACGCCCTGCGGCCCGGCGAAGACGACGGTGTCCGGGGAGAGGGCGTGGATGAGGCGGAACCACTCCTCGGGGGCGTAGGTCTGGGTGACGCCCGCGTCGCGCCAGGGGTTGGCGCCGTCCAGCCACAGCTCGTCGAGGGGGCCGTACTGGGTGAACAGCTCGTAGACCTGGTTGAGGTAGAAGGCGTCGTAGTCGTTGACGTGGACGGTGAAGGAGGGCAGGCGACCGCTGCGGACGGCGGAGGTGCGGTCGTCGCCGGGGACGAGGGTGGGGATGGTGTGCTCGGTGACGGCACTGCCGTTGCCGTAGCGGCCCAGTCCGGCCGGGGCTCGGCCCTTGTCGGCGAGCGCCATCTCCTCGGGGAGGCTGAGCTGTTCGCCGCGGTCCTTCTTCTCCTGGACGCTCTCCACCCACCGGGCGTGCCAGGCGTGCGGCAGTTCGGCGCCGTCGGCCGGCGAGAGGTAGACGCCGACGCGGAGTCCCGCCGCACGGGCCGCCTTGACGTAGCGGCCGAGGACGTCGGGGCGGCCGGGGCTGTGGGCGACGGAGTGCGGGGTGTAGCGGGTGGGGTAGAGCACGAAGCCGTCGTGGTGCTTGGCGGTGAGCATGGCCTGCTGGGCGCCGGCCGCCCGGTAGACGGCCATCCACTGCTCGACGTCGATGTCCCCCGGTGCGAACCACGCCTCGTCCTCGGTTCCCGAGCCCCACTCGCGGTCGGTGAAGGTGTTCATCCCGAAGTGGGTGAAGGCCGTGACGCGCCGCTGCTGCCAGGCGAGTTGGCCCTTGCGGGGAACGATGTTGGCGGCCTTGGCGATGATCCGCTCGGGGGTGTCGCCGGGCTCGACGCGCATCTGCGGGGCGGGGCGGACGGCGGACTCCGCGGTGGCCTCGCCCCCGGGATGCGCGGCGCCGGCCGGGCGGGCCCGGGCGGGGGTCGCGGTGAGCGCGGGCAGGAGGGCGGCGGCTGCTCCGGCGAGGAGGGCCGCGCGGCGGCCCGGGCCGGCAGTGGCGTGCGGTGGTGCGGACCGGCCCGGCGACTCCGGTGGGCCCAGCGGCTCGGGCGGAGCGGCGTCCGCAGCGGCGTCCGGGCCGGCAGTGGCCTCAGGTCGGTTGGCGCGTCCCCGCATGGTTCCCTCCACCTCACCGACCCCATAGGTCGGATGTATTGGGTTGCCTTGCGGGCATGATGCCGGAACCGGGCAAGCGGGAGAAGAGCCGTGACAGAACTCGGCGTCGACACCTCCTACCTTCTCCCCCGGGTGCGGTGGGTGAGCGCCCTGGTCCGCGCGCAGTCGGGCGGCCGGCCCCGCGCGCTGCCGGGCCGGCCGTACCGTGCCGGGCGCCGCCCGTCAGGGAACGGTGGGTGCGGGGCCGTCCGTCGGGCGGAGCCCGGTGCCACCGGCCAGCGGTGGCCGCTCCCGCAGTGGCGCCAGCTCCCGCATGAGGGCGTGCAGGCGCGGGGAGGCGACGATCTCCTCCAGCGTCACCGGGCGGCCGCTCGCGTCGCTGATCGGCAGGCGCCAGTTGGGGTACTGGTCCCAGGTGCCGGGCAGGTTCTGGGGGCGGCGGTCGCCGACGGTGTCGGGCAGCCAGACGCCGACCATCCGGGCCGGGGTGCACACCAGGAAGCGGTGCAGCGCGCGGACCGCGGCCTCCTCCTCGTGCGTCCCCCCGGTGAGCATGCCCAGACGCCCCAGCAGAGCGAGCCACTCACCGGTCTCGGCGCTCTCGGCGCGCCGCTCCTGGGCCAGTGGCCGGTCCAGCAGCCCGAGGCGGTCCCGGAGCGCGGCGTGCTCCCCGGTCAGGCGGGCGGCGGTGGTGGGCAGGTCGTGGGTGGTGACCGTCGCCAGGCAGTCGGCGCGCCACTGCTGCGGCGGCAGGATCGGAGCGTGGTCGCCCTGCGCCGCCGCGGTGTCCCTGCCCTCGGGCTCCTCGGGCGGGGCGCTCCGCTGCGGCCCGGCGGGGCGCGGCACGCTCGCCGGGCGGGCGTCCGCGCCGGTCTCCGCCTCGGGGGCCGCGGTCAGGAGTGCCGGTTCGCCCGCGCGCGCGGCGGCTGCGGTGAGCGGTTCGGGGGCGGGGCCGGGGGCCTCCTCCGCGGCCGGTGCGGGTCCGGGCGCCGGTTGCGCGGTGGGGGCCGCCGGGGTGTCCGGGTGGTCGGGGCCCGCCCCGGCCTGCTGCTGCGCCTGCCAGTCCCGTTCGAACCAGAGCACCGAGGTGCCCAGCAGGCCGCGGTCGGCGAGGGTCTCGCGCACGCCGGGCTCGACGGTGCCGAGGTCCTCGCCGATGACGACGGCGCCCGCCCGGTGGGCCTCCAGCGCCAGCAGGGAGAGCATCGCCTCGGAGTCGTAGCGCACGTACGCGCCCTGTGTGGGCGGGCGGCCCTCCGGGACCCACCACAGCCGGAACAGGCCCATGACGTGGTCGATGCGCAGCCCGCCGGCGTGCCGCAGCATGCTCTGGAGCAGTTCGCGGAACGGGGCGTGGCCGAGCCGGTCGAGGGTGTCGGGGCGCCAGGGCGGCAGGCCCCAGTCCTGGCCGCGGGAGTTGAAGGCGTCGGGCGGGGCGCCCACCGACATGCCGGCGGCGAAGACCTCCCGCGCGGCCCAGGTGTCGGCGCCGTGCGGGTGGACGCCGACGGCCAGGTCGTGGACCAGTCCGATGCCCATCCCGCCCTCGCGCGCGGCGCGTTGGGCCGCGGCGAGCTGCTCGTCGGTGTACCAGGCCAGGCGGCTGTGGAAGTCGACGCGGTCCATCAGCCCGGTCCGGGCGCGGCGGGTGTGCGCCGAGTGCGGGTCGCGCAGCGCCTCGGGCCACTCGCGCCAGTCGGAGCCGTGCACCTCGGCCAGGGCGCACCAGGTGGCGTGGTCCTCCAGCGCGGAGCCGCGCGCGGCGAGGAAGTCGCAGTAGGCGGCGCGGCGGCCCGGGGAGAGCGGGACGGCGCGGACCAGTTCCAGCGCCCGCCGCTTCAGCTCCCAGACGGCGTCGCGGTCGATGAGCGCGTCCTCCTCCAGCACCCCGCGGCGCAGCGCGGCGCCCTCGGCGAGCAGCCGGTCGGCCTCGGCGCGGGCCTCGCCGGTGAGGAAGGCGTACTCCGGGACGTCCTCGACCCGCAGGTGGACGGGGTCGGGGAAGCGGCGCGAGGAGGGGCGGTAGGGCGAGGGGTCGGTGGGGTGGCCGGGGACCGCGGCGTGCAGCGGGTTGAGCTGGAGGAAGCCGCTGCCCAGGGCACGCCCGGACCAGGAGGCCAGGTCGGCGAGGTCACCGAGGTCGCCCATGCCCCAGGAGCGCCGGGAGAGCAGCGAGTAGAGCTGCACCAGGAAGCCGTGGCAGCGGCCCTGCGGGGCGGGGATGCGGTCGGGTGCGACGACGAGGTGGGCGCGCGCGGAGCGGCCGTCGGGGGTGTGGGCGCGCAGCGTGTGGACGCCGAGGGGCAGCCCGCCCCGGCCGTCCTCGCAGACGTCACCGGGGCGGCCCAGGCCCGCGCCGACGGGGGCCTCCAGCGTCTCGCCGTTCTCGGTGTGCACCTGGAGGGCCGTCTCGGCGGGGAGGTGCGGCAGGGTCAGCGGGCGGCCCGGGCGCACCACGACGGTGCCGGGCAGCAGCGCGCCGCCCTGCGCGTGGTCGTGGGCGTCGAGGGCGGCGCGTACAGCTTGGGAGGTCGAGGCGTCGACTCCGAGCGCGGCGAGCACGGCGACGACGGTCTCCTCACCGACGTCGACCCTGCGGCCCGGGGACGGTTCGTAGGACGTGGACACACCGTGCAACCGAGCGAGCCGCGCGCGACCCATCAGACCTCCATGGTCTCCATGCCCAGGACGGTCGCGGTCGGCTCGCTGGTCAGCGGCAACTCGGCGGCCATCGGGGATTCGCTGGTGAGGGGGGCGGCGTCGGCGAGTGGCGGTTCACTGGTCAGAGGGGGCTCGACGATGCGGAACGAGCCGGTGCCGTCCAGGACGGAGTCGGGGTCGGAGACTCCGTCGTAGAGGTCCGGCTCGCAGGGTTTGGAGAGGGCGTCGAGCAGCAGTTGAGCGGATGCGGCCACGGTGGGCCTCCCGTTCGTCGACAGTGGGACAGCAGGGCCCTACCCAGTGGACGCCACCGCAGACGTCTTCGCCGTCGAAACGTGGCCCAGGTCACACGATCGCGGGATGTGGCGAATTGACGGCGGGGAGGGGCATCTCACAGCAGAGAGATGCCGCATTCAGGACATCCGGGCGAACTTCTTGCGGCCCGCGCTCCACGACCATTCTCCCCCGGAAGGCACGCCGCCGCCTCACGGCCCATCGCGGGCCGACCGCGCGGGCACCGCGCACCACCGCGTGGCCACCCACCGTGGCCGGCGGAGGCGTGAGCGGCCACGGGGCGGCCGGGCGCGGTCGGGGGCCGGCCCGGCGGCCGGCCGGCTCCCCCGCGGTTCCGGGTCTCCCTACGCAGAGGCCCGGACCTGCGCCGTCACGGCGTCGATCCGGGCCAGGGCGTCCTCCGCACCGTAGGGTTGCAGGTAGGGCAGCCAGCGCGGGTCCCGATGGCCGGTGCCGATGATGCGCCAGGCCAGACCACTGGGCGGGGCGGGTTGGTGCCGTAGCCGCCAGCCGATCTCGGCCACGTGCTTGTCCGCCTTGACGTGGTTGCAGCGGCGGCAGGCGGCGACGACGTTCTCCCAGGTGTGCTGCCCGCCACGGCTGCGGGGGATGACGTGGTCGACGCTGGTTGCGACGCCACCGCAGTACACGCACCTGCCGCCGTCCCGCGCGAACAGGGCGCGGCGCGTCAGGGGGACTGGGCCTCTGAGGGGGACCCGGACGAATCTCTTGAGTCTGACCACGCTCGGAGCGGGGATGACGCGTGTTGCGCTGTGCATGAGGGCGCCTGAGTCCTCAAGGCTGACGGCCTTGTCGTTGAGGACGAGGATGAGCGCGCGGTGGAGCGGTACGACGCCGAGCGGCTCGTACGACGCGTTGAGGACCAGGACATGCGGCACGGTGCCTCCTTGTACGCCGGCGGCGCGTGGCTCGCGCCGGGACGATCTCTCCACAGTCTCCCCTGTGGCCCGGCCGCCGCGCCACCATGACCAGGTAACAGGCGGGAGGTGTTTTCGACCACACCAGTCAGTACATTCCCCCATTTCGGGGCCGTCGCCCTCGAACAGCGGGTCGGTCCCCCCGCGTTACCCCGTTAGTGTGGTTGACCTGCCCGGGTCCGCATCGAAGGACTCCTGACGGCCCACGGCGGCCGGCGGGTCCGGGACCGTCCGCAGGCGCCGGGAGCGCGGGCCGACCGCGCCGCCGGGTTTCGGGCAGGACGTATTCCCACGGAGGTTCGCAGTGCACTGGTCAGCCCCCCTGGCCGCCGCTTCACCGTCCCCCGCCCCGTTCGACGACGCCACGGCGCGCGCCAACGACGCCGCGGGGTGGATACAGGCCAACTGGTCCGCCTGGCTCGGCGCCGGTCTGCGCATCGTGCTGATCATCGTGATCGCCGTGGTGCTGCGGAACCTGGTGCGGCGCACGATCACCAAGCTCATCAGCCGGATGAACCGCAACGCGGGCTCCCCGCACGGCACGGCCCTGGGCGGTCTGCTCGTCAACGCCGAGCGGCGGCGGCAGCGCTCGGAGGCGATCGGCTCGGTGCTGCGCAGCGTCGCCTCGTTCGTGATCCTGGGCACCGCGGCCCTGACGGTGCTCTCGGTGCTCAACATCAACCTGGCGCCGCTGCTGGCCAGCGCCGGTGTCGCCGGTGTGGCCATCGGCTTCGGCGCCCGCAACCTGGTGACGGACTTCCTCTCCGGCGTGTTCATGATCCTTGAGGACCAGTACGGCGTCGGCGACGAGATCGACGCCGGGGTGGCCACCGGCACGGTCATCGAGGTGGGACTGCGCGTCACCAAGCTCCGGGGCCCGAACGGCGCCATCTGGTACGTCCGCAACGGCGAGGTCAAGCGCATCGGCAACCTCAGCCAGGGCTGGTCGACGGCGGAGGTGGACGTCCACGTCCGGGCCGACCAGGACCTGGAGGGCGCGCGCGGCGTCCTGGTCTCCGTCGGCGAGGAGATGTCGAAGTCGGAGCCGTGGAACGAGCAGCTCTGGGAGCCGGTGGAGGTGCTGGGCCTGAGCGACGCCAACCTGGACACGGTGACGATCAGCCTCACCGGCAAGACCATGCCCGGCCGGGCCCCGGCCGTCGAGCGCGAACTGCGCTGGCGCGCCAAGAAGGCCCTGGACGCGGCGGGGATCACCCTGGCCTCGGCCACCACCGCCAGCGCGGCCGACGCCGAGGCGGCCGACCCGGCCGCGGGGGTCGCCGCGCCGTCCGCCCTGGCCAGCCCGACCTCGCCGCAGTCCCTGGCCGCCTCCCCGATCGCGTCCCCGAAGCTCGGCAAGTAGGCGACGACCCGCCGCCCCGGCCCGCCCCGCCGTCGGCCGGGCCTCAGTCCGGTGCGGCCCGCGGCGGGCCCGGTGGCGGGGCGGCCCGGTAGCGTCCCGCCAGCACCGCCACCGTCCCGGCGACCGCCGCCCGCAGCTCCGGCGGTCCGACCACCTCCGCCTCGGTGCCCAGGCGCAGCAGGTCGCCCACGGCCACCGCGAGGCCCTCCACCGCCAGCTCCACCCGCACCCACCCCTCGGCGTCGGGCTCGCCCGCGTCCGCCAGGGCCCGCCTGCCCGCCGCGCCGAACCACATCGGCAGCAGCGCCACGCCCCGCGGGGAGAGGCGTACCAGGGCGGTGCCGCGGTGGCGGGCGGCCTCCAGCCGGTGCGCGGAACGCTCCCAGTACGCGGCGAGGTCGAAGCCGGCCGGCCGCTCGAAGCGGTCCCCGGCGGGCTCGGCGGCGAGCAGCCGCGACACCCGGTAGGTCCGCACGGCCTCCTCCGCACCCGGCGCCGCACCTTCCGCCGCCGCACCCTCCGCTGCCGCCTGCTGCGCGCCGGTCGCGGCCAGGTACCAGATGCCGCCCTTGAGGACGAGGCCGAGCGGCAGCAGCCGCCTGTGCACCTCGCCCGCCCAGCGGCGGTAGTGGACGTCCAGCACCTGCTGCTCCCACACCGCCGTCGCCACGGTCGCCAGGTGCGGCACGGCGTCCGCGTCCCGGAACCAGGCCGCGGGGTCGAGGTGGAACCGCTCCTGCACGCGCTGCGCCCGGTCCCCGGTGCCGGGCGGGAGGGCCGCGGTCAGCTTCAGCCGGGCGGCGGCCAGCTCAGGTCCGAGTCCCAGGTCGCGGGCGGGCCCGGGGCCGCCGGCGAGGAAGAGGGCGGCGGCCTCCTCGGCGGTGAGCCCGGTAAGCCGGGTCCGGTAGCCGTCCACCAGCCGGTAGCCGCCCTCGGGGCCCCGCTCGGCGTGGACCGGTACGCCCGCCGCGCCGAGCGCCTCGACGTCGCGGTAGACCGTCCGCACCGACACCTCCAGCTCGGCGGCGAGCTGCGGGGCGGTCATCCGGCCACGGTTCTGGAGCAGCAGGAGCAGGGTGAGGAGCCGGTCGGCGCGCACGGAGGTCAGTATCCCCGTACCTGACAGGGGGTGTCAGGTACGGCCCTCAGGCTGTTCCCCGACCGCGCGGCCACCACCGCACCGGCGAACCGCCCAGAGAGACGGAGCCCCCATGTCCGCACGCACCACCGGCACCTTCACCTTCCGTGACTGGCAGGAGAAGACCCTCACCACCTGGGGCGCGCCCCCTGCCGGCCCCGGCGGGGAGGGGCCCAGGCTCGCCCACGCCGGGGTCACCAACTCCTTCACCGGCGGCATCGAGGCGCCCGCGACCACCTGCGAGTACACCATCACCTACGTCACCGCCCGTGCCGGCACCTTCACCGGTATGCAGGTCCTCACCGGCCGGCTCGACGGCCGCGAGGGCACCTTCGTGGCGGAGGAGCGCGGCGGGTTCGGGGAGGACGGAATCGTCCGCTGCACCTTCGAGGTCGTTCCCGGTTCCGGCACCGGCGCGTTGAGGGGGTTGCGCGGCACCGGCACGTACGTGGCCCGGCCGGGCGCGCCGTCGGTGGAGTACGCCTTCACCTACGAGCTCGGCTGACCCGGCGGGCCCGGCCGTCCGCCACCGCACCGGGCACCGGGCTCCGGGAGCCGGAACCGGCCGGCTGAGGAGCCCCCGGGGCCCCTCGGGCCCACCACCGGCCGGCCGCCCCGGGCGACGTCTGTCAACTCCCCACCAGGCCCTCGTAGTCCGGCAGCGCCACCGCGCTGCTCACCTTCTCCCCCACCCTCAGCATCGCCCGCAGGAAGACCTGGCGCCGCAGCAGGGCGTTGCGGGTGGCCATGCCGAGGCGGGTCGTGGGGGCGAGGAAGCGGCCGGTGCGGTCGCCGCCGGACTGGCAGCGGGTGGCGTAGTCACGCAGCAGGTGCTCGTAGCGGCGGAAGGCGGTGGTGTGGTCACCGCGGGAGCGGGCCAGTTCACCGGCGAGGACGTACGCGGCGACGACCGCGGTGCCGGTGCCCATGCCGGCGACGGGCGAACCCGCAGGGTGGCGCGCCGCGTTGACCGACTGGGCGCACAGCCTTCACGCCACCCTGCAACGCCATCCCTGGCTGGTGGACGCCGTGGTGGGCCCGCGGGTCATGGGCCCCAACGAACTCACCTGGATCGAGGGCGCCCTGCGCGCCCTGGACGGCAGCGGCCTCAGCGGGGCCGAGCAGATGGACGCCGTGACGCTGCTCTCCGGACACATCCGGGACATCGCCCGGCACGCCCGCGCCTCCGGGCCGTCCGGCAGCCCGGAGGGGCAGATCCTCGGCTGTCTGACCGAGGTCCTCCACGACCACCCGGACCGCTACCCGGCCCTGGCCGCGGCCCTCGCCTCCCCCGCCGGACCGCAGGACCGCGACCAGGCACTGGAGTTCGGCCTGGAACGGATCCTGGACGGCCTGGCGGCGCTCATCGCACGCCGCCGGACAGGCTGAGCCGGGGGCCGGACCCGCCGGCCCCCGCCGGCCACCGCCCACGCCGCACGAGGCTCCCGCTCCGGACGCCCGAACAGGACGTTTCCGCCGACCCATTGACGCGACCTGGACCGCGGCCTTACCTTCCTCATCACTGATTGGAAGGTTTCCTAACAGTTCCCGCCCGGTGTTCCGGCCGCGGGCCCAGGGTCTCGGATTGCGGAGGTGAGGACGGTGGCGGACGGCACGGCCGGCAGGTTCGGTGAGAGCACCGCGGCGTCCTCGGGCGCCGCCACCCGGTCCACGGGCCGGCGTCCCTCACCCGGCACCCCCAGCGTTCTGCGCGCCATGAACGACCGGGCGGCGCTGGACCTCCTGGCAGCGCACGGCCCGCTCACCCGGGCCCGTATCGGTGAGCTGACCGGGCTGTCCAAGCCGACCGTCTCGCAGGTGCTGGGCCGCCTCCAGCAGTCGCGACTGGTCCGGGCCACGGGCAGCGCGACCGGCGGTCGGCCCGGCCCCAGCGCGCAGCTCTACGAGGTGGACCCCGAGGCGGGGCACGTCGCCGCCCTCGCCGTCGACCCGGAGGGCATCACCGCCTGCGTCGCCGACATCACCGGCCGCGTGACGGGCCGCAGCCGGGTACGGCACGACGCCGTGGCCGCCGAACTCCCCGACCGCACCGGTCACCTGGTGGCGCACGCCGTGGACGCCGCGCTGGACGCGGCCTCGCTGACCCGGGACCGGCTGCACCGCGCGGTCATCGGCACGCCCGGCGCCGTGGACCCCGGCACCGGCGTGCTGCGCTACGCCCCCCACCTGCCGGGCTGGCACTCGCGCGAGCCGGCCGCGGAGATCGCTGCCGTCGTCGGCGTGCCCGTGGTCATCGAGAACGACGTCAACCTCGCCGCGCTCGCCGAACGCCACCACGGTGCCGCCCGCGGCCACGAGGACTTCGTCCTGCTGTGGGCGGACGCGGGGGTGGGCGCGGCGATCGTGCTGGGCGGACGGCTGCTGCGCGGCGCGACGGGTGGTGCCGGCGAGGTTGGCTACCTGCCGGTGCCCGGGGCACCGCTGGTCCGCGGCGAGGACGCCCGGAGCAGTGGTTTCCAGCAACTGGTCGGCGCCCCCCGCGTGGTGGAGCTCGCCCGCTCCCAGGGGTTCGGGGACGTCACCACGCTCGATGACGCCCTCGGCCACTCGCCGGTGCGTGAGGAGGTCGCCCATCGGCTCGCCGTCGGGCTGGCCGCCGTCGTCGCCGTCGTCGACCCGCGCCTGGTGGTGCTCTCCGGCTCGGTCGCCCACGCCGGCGGGGAAGGGCTGCGCGCCGCGGTGGAGCGGGAGATGACCGGTCTGGCGCTGCCCCGGCCCGAGTTGCGCATCAGCGAGGTCCAGGGCGATCCCATCCTCGCCGGCGCGCTGCACACCGCCCTGGACGCGGCCCGGGACTCCGTCTTCGACACCTCGCGCAGTACCCCCGCGCCGGCCTGAGGCGCGCCGCCACAGCGCACGCGAACGTCACACCTCACGACCGCCGCACCCGCACGTCCGCCCCACCGCGCCGACGCCCCGCCCCGCTCCGGCCCCCGGCCGCCCCGTGTTCCGCCCCTTGCTGTCCGTCCCCGCCGTCCCCTCCTTCTCCGCCTCCGCCTCCGCCTCCGGCAAAGGAAGTCCGCAATGACGCGTCTCCTCCGGCGAGCACAACCGCCCGCCGCGCGCCGCCGCACCCCCCACGTCCCCGGCCGCTGGCCACGCCCGGCCCGCCTCGTCCCGCTCGCCCTGGCCGGGCTGCTGCTGGCCGGGTGCGCCAACCCGAGCGTCGGCAGCGCCCACGACGACCCGACGAAGCCGGTCACCCTGACCTTCTGGCACGGCTGGTCGGAGAAGAACGAGGTCAAGGCGATCGACGACAGCATCGCCCGGTTCGAGGAGCAGCACCCCAACATCCACATCAAGTCGATCGGCAACGTCTCGGACGCCACCATGAACCAGGCGCTGCGCGCCGGCGGCAGCGAAGCCCCGGACGTGGTCTCCTCCTTCACCACCAACAACGTCGGGCAGTACTGCTCCTCGGGGATGTGGGCGGACCTGGACCCCTTCCTCACCGGCTCCGGCATGGACAAGAAAAAGGTCTTCCCGCAGACGCTGCTGGACTACACGCAGTACAAGGGCGACCAGTGCGCGCTGCCGCTGCTGGCCGACGCCTTCGGCATGTACTACAACAAGGACCTCTTCGAGGCGGCCGGCATCACCCGGCCCCCGCACACCATGTCGGAGATGGCCCGCGACGCGGCGAAGCTGACCAGGCGCAGCCGGGACGGGAAGCTGGAACGCGTCGGCTTCATGCCCGACTTCCGCCTCTATCAGAACAGCCCGGACCGCCTCTTCGGCCAGTGGAACCCCACCTACTTCGACTCCCGCGGCAAGGCGGCGCTCGCCCGCGGCGGCAAGGCGAAGGACTTCTACACCACCCAGCGCAAGCTGATGGACGCGCAGGGCGGCTACGACGCGCTGGAGCGGCTGCGCTCCTCCTTCGGCGACGAGATGTCCTCGCAGAACGCCTTCCTCACCCAGAAGGTCGCCATGCACCTCGACGGTGAGTGGCGCGGCCTGATGCTCAAGGACGCCGGCGCGAAGTTCCACTGGGGCACCGCCCCGCTGCCGGTCCCCGACGACCAGGCCGGCACCTACGGCCGCGGCTACCTCACCGGGACCGTCGTCGGGATAGCCCACAGCAGCACCCACCAGAACGCCGCCTGGCAGTTCGTGAAGTTCCTGACCACCGACACCGACCAGGTCGTGGACTTCGCCAACGCCATCCACAACGTGCCCTCCACCAAGGCCGCCCTGGCCTCGCCCCGGCTCGACGCCGACCCGGCCTTCCGCGCCTTCCTGGACATCGCGAAGAACCCGCACAGCACGGCCGTGCCGCCCTCGACCAACGGCGGCCAGTACATCGTCGACCTCCAGGACTTCTCCTACGACGTGGAGGCGGGCAAGGTGCCCGACCTCGACGCGGGGCTGCGACGGCTCGACGCCCAGATCGACGCCGACAACCTCCAGTCCGAGAACTGACGGAGCTGACCCATGGCCCTCTCCTCCCCCCTGCCGGGCGCCCCGTCCCCGGCCGCGCCCACCGCGGCGCCCGCCCCGCCACCGGCGGCCCCCGACGCCCTGCTGCGCCGCAAGCGGCTGCGGGAGCGGCTGACGACGCTCGGCTTCCTCTCGCCGTGGCTGGTCGGCTTCTCGGTGTTCTTCGCCTACCCGCTGCTCGCCACCGTCTACTTCTCCTTCATGCACTACAACCAGATCAAGGCACCCGACTTCGTGGGGCTGCGGAACTGGAAGTACGTGCTGACGCAGATGCCGCTGTTCGGCCCGGCGCTGTGGAACACGCTGTGGCTGGTGGTGGTGATGGTGGCGCTGCGGGTCGTCTTCGGCCTGGGCGTCGGCATGCTGGTCACCAAGGTCAAGTCGGGCGCCGGGCTGTTCCGCACCGCCTTCTACCTGCCCTACCTGGCACCGCCGGTGGCCGCCACGGTCGCCTTCGTCTTCCTGCTCAACCCCGCCTCCGGCCCCGTCAACGCCGTGCTGGACGCGGTGGGGCTGCCCACCCCCGGCTGGTTCAACGACGCCGCCTGGGCCAAGCCGTCCCTGGTGCTGCTGTCCCTGTGGGGCATCGGCGACCTGATGGTGATCTTCATGGCGGCGCTGCTGGACGTCCCCAAGGAGCAGTACGAGGCGGCGCAGCTGGACGGCGCCGGGCCGTGGGCGCGGTTCCGCTACGTCACCTGGCCCTCGATCACGCCGATCGTGCTGTTCGCGGTGGTCACCGGCGTCGTGCAGACCATGCAGTACTACACGCAGGCGCTGGTGGCCGGGAAGCTGGCCTCCGGCGTCTCCATCGGGCCCGGCTCGGTGATCCAGCCCGGCTACCCCGACCACTCGACGCTGACCGTGCCGCAGCTCGTCTACCAGCTCGGTTTCGAGAACTTCAACACCGGGGCGGCGTGTGCCCTGTCCCTGGTCCTGTTCGCCATCGCCATGGCGGTCACCACCCTGCTGATGCGCAAGCGCGCCGGCCTGCTGAGCGCGGAGGACTGAGAAGACCATGGCCACCACCACCCTTCCCGCCCGTGACGCCGCCCGCCCGCTGCCCGGCCCCGGTGGACGCCGGGCCGCGTCCCGGGCCCGCCGCCGCCAGGTGCTGCACTGGGTCGCCGTCCACTCGCTGGCGATCGCCGCGGCCCTCTTCTTCGTCCTGCCGTTCGTCTTCGTCCTGCTCACCTCGGTGATGAGCGACGACCAGGCGCTCAGCGGCGACCTGTGGCCGCATGCCTGGCACTGGTCCAACTACCTCGACGTGCTGCACACCCCCGGCTTCCTGGACTGGTGGCGCAACTCGATCACCTACGCGGTGGCCGGGACGCTCCTGACGGTCTGCTCCTCGGTTCCGGTGGCCTACGCACTGGCCAAGTTCCGCTTCCGCGGCCGGCGCACCGCGATGATCCTGGTGATCTCCACGATGATGCTGCCGCCGCAGGTCGTCGTCGTCCCCATGTACCTGGTGTGGGCCCAGCAGTTCCACCTCGCCGGGTCGCTGTGGCCGCTGGTGATACCGATGGCCTTCGGCGACGCGTACTCCATCTTCCTGCTGCGGCAGTTCCTCCTGACGATCCCGAAGGAGTACCTGGAGTCGGCGCGGGTGGACGGCTGCGGCGAGCTGCGCACCCTGCTGCGGATCGTCGTGCCGATGTCGAAACCGGGCATCGCGGCGGTCGCCCTGTTCCAGTTCTTCTACTGCTGGAACGACTACTTCGGCCCGCAGATCTACACCGCTCAGAACCCCGCCGCCTGGACGCTCAGTTACGGGCTGGAGTCGTTCAAGAGCGCCCACAACGTCAACTGGAACATGACGATGGCCGCCACGCTGCTGGTGATGGCGCCGGTCATCCTCGTCTTCTTCTTCGCACAGAAGGCCTTCGTCGAAGGCGTCACCCTCACCGGAGTAAAGGGCTGAACCGCACATGAAGCTCGCAGTGGTCGGCGGTGGATCGACCTACACACCCGAACTTGTCGACGGATTCGCGCGGTTGCGCGAGACCCTGCCGGTGGAGGAGCTGGTCCTGATCGACCCGGCGGCCGACCGGCTGGAGCTGGTCGGCGGCCTCGCCCGCCGCATCCTGGCCGCCCAGGGCCACCCGGGGACGGTGCGCTGGACCTCCGACGTGGACGAGGGCGTGGACGGCGCCGACGCGGTCCTGCTCCAGCTCCGCGTCGGCGGCCAGGCGGCCCGCGCCAGGGACGAGGCGTGGCCGCTGGAGTGCGGCTGCGTCGGCCAGGAGACCACCGGAGCCGGCGGCCTGGCCAAGGCGCTGCGGACCGTGCCGGTGGTGCTGGACATCGCCGAACGGGTCCGCCGCCGCAACCCGGACGCCTGGATCGTCGACTTCACCAACCCCGTCGGCATCGTCACCCGCGCCCTGCTCGCCGAGGGCCACAAGGCGGTCGGCCTGTGCAACGTGGCCATCGGCTTCCAGCGCAAGTTCGCCAAGCTGCTGGACCTGGCCCCCGACCAGCTCGCGCTGGAACACGTCGGGCTGAACCACCTCACCTGGGAGCGGGCGGTGCGCGTCGGCGGCCCCGAGGGCGAGGACGTGCTGCCCCGGCTGCTCGCCGAGCACGGGGAGGCGGTCGCAGCCGACCTGCACATGCCGCGCGCCCTGCTGGACCGCCTGGGCGTGGTCCCCTCCTACTACCTGCGCTACTTCTACAGCCACGACGCGGTGGTCGCCGAAATGCGGGAGCGGCCCTCACGCGCCACCGAGGTCGCCGCCATCGAGAAGCAGCTTCTGGACATGTACGCCGACCCCACGCTCGCGGAGAAGCCCGAGCTGCTCGGCAAGCGCGGCGGCGCCTTCTACTCCGAGGCCGCCGTCGCCCTCACCTCCTCGCTGCTGCGCGACACCGGCGACGTCCAGGTCGTCAACACCCTCAACAACGGCACCCTGCCCTTCCTCCCGGACGACGCGGTGATCGAGGTGCCGGCCACGGTGGACGCGAGCGGCGCGACTCCGCTGCCGGTGCGGCCGCTGGAACCGCTCTTCGCCGGCCTGGTCGCGCACGTCACCGGCTACGAACACCTCGCGCTGGAGGCGGCGTTGAAGGGCGGCCGGGGCCGGGTGTTCGACGCCCTGCTCAGCCACCCGCTGGTGGGCCAGATCGACCGGGCCGACCAGCTCACCGACGCCCTCCTCGCGCACAACCGGGAGCACCTGCCGTGGGCCTGACCCCCACCGCCCCCGGCGGCGTCCTCCTCGCCGTCGACGCGGGCAACAGCAAGACCGACGTCATCGCCCTCTCCCCCGACGGCACCGTCCTGGGCAGCGCCCGCGGCGGCGGCTTCCACCCGCCGCAGGTCGGCGTGGCGGCGGCGGTGGACGTCCTGGCGCCGCTGGTCGCCTCGGTGGCGGAGCAGGCCGGACTCGACGGGCCGGCCGAGCACCTCAGCGCCTTCCTCGCCAACGTCGACCTGCCGGTGGAGGAGGCGGCGCTGGCCGAGGCCCTGACCGCCCGCGGCTGGGCCCGCACCCTGGAGGTCGGCAACGACACCTTCGCGCTGCTGCGCGCCGGCCTGCCCGACGGGGTGCCGCCGGCCGGGGTGGCCGTGGTCTGCGGCGCCGGCACCAACTGCGCCGGCACCGCGCCCGACGGCCGGGTGGCACGCTTCCCCTCCATCGGAGCGATCTCCGGCGACTGGGGCGGCGGCAGCCACCTGGCGCGCGAGGCGATCTGGCACGCCGCCCGGGCGGAGGACGGCCGGGGCGAGCCCACCGTCCTCGCCGAGACCGTCCCGGCCCACTTCGGGCTGGCCACCATGCCCGAGCTCATCGAGGCCCTGCACCTGGGCCGCATCCCGGCCACCGCCCGGCACGGCCTGGCCCCGGTGCTGTTCGCTGCGGCGGCCGGCGGCGACCCGGTGGCCCGCTCGCTGGTGGCCCGGCAGGCCGAGGAGATCGTCGTCATGGCGACCGTGGCGCTGCGCCGCCTGGACCTGCTGGACGAGCCGGTGCGCGTCGTCCTCGGCGGCGGCGTCCTGGCCGCCCGGCACCCGCTGCTGCACGACCAGGTCACCGCCCTCCTCGCCGAGCGTGCGCCCAGGGCCGTACCGCACGTCGTCGTCGCGCCACCGGTGCTGGGGGCCGCGCTGCGCGCCCTGGACCACGCCGCGGCCGGTACCGGTGCGGCTGCCGGAGCCGCCGCCTGCGAGCGGCTGCGCGCGCACTACGCGGCGACCGGGACGGCGACGGCGGCCTGAGCCGGCCGTCCGGGGCGGCCCGGGGCACCGGGCCGCCGCTGATCCGGGCCGCCGGCGCCGCAGCCGGCAGCGACCAGGCCCGGGCGGTGCCGGGGCGCCTCCGGCGGCTCCTGGGGTCTCGGGCGGCCCCGGTCAGCCGTCGAGCGGCAGGGCCAGATCGCGGACGTGGCCGGCCAGCAGCATGACGGCCGCGTCCACCGCGGCGGCCGGGTCACCGGCGGAGATCGCCTGGAAGAGTTGGAAGTGCGGGTCGGTGGCCGCCGCCGCGGCGCTGTCGAAGCAGGCGGCCCGCCGCAGCTCCTCACGCAGGGCCGCGCTCAGCGAGCGGTAGATGTCGGCGAGCACCGGGTTGGCGCTCGCCTCCGCCACCAGGACGTGGAACTCCACGTCGGCGGCGGTGAACGCCTCCCCGTCCCGCTCCCGCAGCGCCGTCCCGCGCCGCTCCAGCGCAGCGGCGATGGCGGCGAGCTGCGCCTTCGTGCGGTGCCGGGCGGCCCCGCGCGCCGCGACCACGTCCAGGCCCTGCCGGACCTGGGTGACGTGGCTGAGTTCGGCGCGCGCCAGCCGTCTGCGGAGCGCCACCGCACTGTCGTCGTCGGAGACCACGAAGGTGCCGTCGCCCTGCCGGGTCTCCAGCAGACCGGCATGGACCAGGGAGCGGACCGCCTCCCGCAGCGAGGCCCGGCTGACGCCCAGCGACTCCGTCAGCGCGCTCTCGGGCGGGATGCGGCTGCCGACCGGCCAGGCCCCCCGGACGATGTGGTCGCGGATCTCGTCCGTGGCGGTCTCCACCAGTGACGCCCGTCGTACCGCCGGCATCTCCACACGCTCCTCTCCCCGTTCGGCCTCCGGTCCCCCGGCGCCCACGACGGCCCCTGCCCACCCGTACCGGCCCGCCGCCCACGGCGTCCACTCGGCCGCCCGTGCCTGGCATCGTAGAGCGTCGCCCCCGCCGGGTCCCGGCCACGCGGCCCGGCCGCGCGATGCGGTCCCTTCACACCGGCCCCGGCCTCCCGACCGGGCGTGATCCCCGCAATCACGGTGTGGCGAGGCGTGCCGGGCGGCATACTCGCTGCGGGACGCCCGCCGCGGGGGCGTCGGCGGACGGGGACGGGGACGGGAGGGGCGTACGGCAGGGCTGCCGGGGACGACCGGAGGGGCGGGCAGGACTCGCCGCATCCCGGAGCGGGTAATGCTCCGGGCAGGCATTCGCAGGCGCAGAGAGGTGGCCCATGGGGGCTGAAGGAATCCGTTCCGGCTCCGCCCGGGGCCCGCACGCCGCCCCGCGACGCCCGCAGGGACCGGTGATGGGCCGGGAGGACGTCGACCAGTGCCTGGACCGGCTGGCCGCCGAACACGAAGCGGTGGAGACCTCGTTGCTGGCCCTCCAGGACCACGCCGGCCGCCGCCTGCTGGAGGGCACCGAACTGACCGGCGTCACCCGGGAGCGCTGGGCGGCCACCGAGGACGCCGTCACCGTGCTGTGGGCCCACTTCGACGCGTTCACGCAGCGGCTGAAGACCGTCCGCGAGCTGCGCGAGCGGCGACGCTGGCCGACGCCGGAGGAACTGGCCGAACTCACCGTGTTGCTGCGGGAGCCCGCGGCGCCCGCAGCAGCACGGCCCGGGGACCACACCGCGCAGGCCGCCGACGCCCTCCCGCTCCCCGCCCTCGTCGACCGGCTGAACGGCCTGTACGCCCGCGCCCTGGACGTGGTGGTCTCCGCCGACGCGGTGTGGTCGACGCTGCCGGCCCGCATCGACCTGCTCGCCGCGGAACTGCGGCGCACCAGGTCGCTGGCGCACTCGGTGGGCGTACGGCCCGGCGAACACCCGGCCGGGGACGAGCTGGAGTCCATCACCGACGAGCTCACCGGGCTGCGCTCCCAGGTGCTCGCGGACCCGCTGGCCTTCTGGGTACCGGTCGCGGGCGGGAGTTCGGCCCCCGGCGCGGGCCGCCCCGACACCGAGCGCTACGACCGTGCCGCCCGCGCGCTGGAGGACGTCCGCCGCGAGGTCGAGGCCGTGCTCCACGTACGGCAGGACGCGGAGCAGCGGTTGATGCGGGTGCGCGACGTCCTCTCGCGCGCCGACCGGACACTGGACGAGGCACGACGGGCGCGCGGCGAGGTGCTCGCGAAGATCGCAGCCTCCGAGGTGCCCGCGGTGTCCGGCCCCGCGACCGCGCTGCACGAACAGCTCGCGCTGGCCGTCGACCACCGCAGGCACGCCCGCTGGCACCGGCTCTCCCCGCTGCTGGAGCGGCTGGAGGAGCTGGCCGAGGAGGAACTCCACCGGGCCCGCGAGTCGTTGACGGCGGTGACGGCACCCCTGGCGGTCCGCGCCGAACTGCGCGGCCGGCTGGACGCCTGGCGTGCCCGGGCGGCCCGGCACGGTCTCGCCGACGACCCGGTGCTCGTCGAACGGCACGACGCGGCACGGCGGATGCTGTGGAGCGGGCCGTGCGACCTGCGGGCCGCGGAGGCCGCCGTCACCCGCTACCAGCAGGCCGCGCTCCGGGCCTGCGAGTCCGGGGAGGCGTGAGAGGATGCCGCCCCGTTGCGGTGCGCTGCGAGGGGAGACCTGCCGGCCGGTGCCGTCCAGTGGATACTTACCGGTAGCGTCCGGTGGGCCGACGACCGTCGACGGCTGACCGGGCACCCGGGAGGCCGCCGTGCCGGCAAGCACGTGGCGCAGGTCCGGCGTTCGGGGTTCCGGCGTCGGCGACCGGGGTCGGCGTGCCGCAGACGTAGAGGACTGACCGGGGGGAACGGGGCGACCGTCTCCGCCCAGGACGTGGGTGTGACCATGGGTGAGACGGAGTTGTCCCGGTGCCCGAGCTGCGCGGAACCCGTGCAGCCGGCTGACAGGTTCTGCGGGATGTGCGGCGCGGCCCTCCGGGCCGCCGCGCCCGACGCGGCGCCACCACCCACGCCCGACGGGCCCGTCGCCGCGTCCGCCCCCGACGACGCCGCGTCCGCCCCGGACCTCGCCGCTTCCGTCCCACCGGCGCCTCCCGCTCCACCCGTCTCGCCCTTCGATCCGACCGTTCCGGGGACGGCCGCTCCGGCCGCCCCGCCCCGGCCGACTGCGGCTCCGGGGACGGCGGACGGAGTCGCGGCAGGACCTCACGGCGGGGCGACGGTCGTCGAGGCGGCGCCGCTGGACGCCCCCCGCACCCCCGCCCAGCGCACCCATCCCCTGCCGGCGGGCGCCCCGCCCCTGCCGCCCTACCCGCCGGGCACCGCCCCGGCCCCGCCGCAGCCCCGCCGCTCACCCGAGGCAGGCACCGCCACGGGTACCGAGGCCGACGCCGCAGTGGTGGGAACGGTCACCGCTTCCGCGGCCGGCGGGCCCCGGGCCGACGACGGGGGCGAGGCAGACCCGGCGCCGTCCGGCGGGAGCGGCGGTGCGCCGGGGGCGGCCGGGAACCAGCCCGAGGGGCCCGCCGGTCCGCCGGCGGCGACCGCCGGTGCGGAGCAGGGCGCGGCGGCCGGTAGGGGAGCTGAAGGCGGCGCCGGAGCCGGGGACGACCGGGAGGCAGCGCCGGCGGACCCCCGCCTCCTGGCGTACGACGAGCAGCCCGGTGCCCGCGACCCCGACCGCGTCTGCGCCTTCTGCGGGCGGGAAGCCGTGGCGGCGAACGGTTTCTGCACCGCCTGCGGTCAGGCCCGCCCCGGTGAGCGCGACCACATGGAGGAGGAGTTGGACACGGTGGCCGCCGTCAGCGACGTGGGCCACCGTCACCACCGCAACGAGGACTCCTTCGCGGTGACGAGCACCCTGCGCCCCGACGGCACGCCGGCGGTCGTCGCGGTGGTCTGCGACGGGGTGTCCTCCGCCTCCCGTCCCGACCAGGCCTCGGCGACGGCTGCGGCGACCGCCGGTGACCTCCTGGTCGAGGCGCTGGCCGGCGGCACGGATCCCGCCGAGGCCCTGGCAGCCTCCGTCCACGCGGCGGCGGAGGCGGTGAACGCCCTGGTGCGGACCGGCGGCACCGACGCCGGCCCGCGCGAGGAGCACGCCCCGGCCTGCACCTTCGTCAGTGCGGTCGTGAGCGGTGAACGGCTGGCGGTCGGCTGGGTGGGCGACAGCCGGGTGTACTGGGTGCCCGACGCCCGCGAGGGCACCGCCCGTCTGACCGAGGACGACTCCTGGGCGGCGCAGATGGTGGCGCACGGCTTCCTCACCGACGCCGAGGCCCAGGCCGATCCGCGGGCTCACGCCATCACCGGCTGGCTGGGCGCGGACGCGGAGGAACTGGAGGCGCACACCGCCGTCTTCACACCGGAGGGGCCCGGGGTCGTCGTGGTGTGCAGCGACGGACTGTGGAACTACGCCGAGTCGGCGCAGCAGATGGCCGCCCTGGTGCCGGAGGGGGCCGGCGGGGCGCTGCTGGCGACGGCCCGTCACCTGGTGGGGCACGCCCTGGAGTGCGGCGGTCACGACAACGTCACCGTCGCCGTCCTCCCGTACCCGGTCCCCGCCCCGGCGGAGGGGAGCGTGGCCGGGGAGGGTGCGGCGGCCGAGGACGGGGCGGCGGACGAGGAGGGGGCGGCCGGGGACGGCCAGGGGACACCGAACGGCTGACGCCGCACCCTGCGCGGGTGACCGGTCCACCCCTCCGACCTGCCGTTCTTCGCTTTCGCGGCGGCCCCTGGCGGCGCCGTCGCGCCGGCCGGCGGGTCCGGTCCCCCTCCTCCGCGACCCCGGCGTCATGACGAACCCGCTTGCGAAGGTGGTAGGCGCGGTCGAAGCGTCGGCGGGTACTGTGCGACTGGAAGCGAACGCTCCTGGGGCGTGCGGGTGACCGACGGAAACCCACTCCCCCCTTCCGTTCGACTCCGTGCTGGCACGGGCGAGAAGTGCACAGCAGCACGACAGTGGTAGCGAGATGTACCGGCGGCAGAAGAGGCCCGTGACGGTACGGGAGGGGGAAAACCGACATGCCGACCTGCCCGAACGGCCACCAGTCGGCGGCCGACGACTGGTGCGAGGTGTGCGGCCAGCGCATGGCGGGCGGCATGCCCCCGCCGCCCGCCCTCCCGGAGGGGTTCCTCACCACGCCGTCCAGCGGTGCCGCGCCCCAGCAGGCCCCGGGCGGCCCGAGCACGCAGGGCGGCGGCTACGCCTTCCCGCCACCGCAGCAGGGCCCGCCCCAGCCCCCGCAGCAGCAGGGCCCGCCCCAGCCTCCGCAGCAGCAGGGCGGTGGTTACGGGTTCCCGCCGCCGCAGCAGGGACCGCCCCAGCCCGGGCCGCCGCAGGCTCCCCAGGGTGGTGGCTACGGCTTCCCGCCGCCGCAGCAGCCCGCCCCCGCACCGCCGCAGGCCCCGCAGGGTGGTGGCTACGGCTTCCCGCCGCCGCAGCAGGGACCGGCGCAGGGGGTTCCGCAGTCGGCTCCGCCCTTCGCCCCGCAGCAGGGAGGGCAGCCGCAGCAGGGCCCGGGGGCGCAGGGCGGCGGTTACGGCTTCCCGCCGCCGCAGCAGGGCGGCCCCGCACCGGCCGGCGGTCCCGGCTCCCACCCCGGGCAGCAGCCGGGCATGCCGCCGCAGTCCTACGACTTCCCCGGCCCGCCCGGCGGGACGATGGGCGGCCCCGGTGGCCCCGGTGGCCCCGGCAACCCGAACGGACAAGGCGGCCCGGGCGGTCCGGGCCCTCAGGGCGGCCCGGGGAGCTTCGGCGGTCAGCCGGGCCCGGGGCAGGGCGGACCGAACGGTCAGCCGGGGCCCGAGAGCTGGCAGCAGCAGGCTCCGCAGGGCGCAATGGGCGCGCCGCCGGCCCCGCCCGGCGTGCAGCAGCCGTTCGCCCCGCAGCAGGGCGGGCCCGGTGGGCCGCCCCAGCAGCCGCAGCAGTACCAGCAGCAGGGGCCCGGCCCTGGTCAGGGCCCCGGCCCCGACCAGGGGCAGTGGCAGCAGGGCGGCCCCTCCGGGCCCCCGCCTGCCGGCTGGGTCGCGGTGGTGGCGGCCGACCACGAGTACTTCCGGGCGATGATGGGCCGGAGCGGTCCCGAGGCGTCCGGGCTCACCCCGCCCGCCTACCCGGCCGAACGCCAGGTCTCGCTCGGCGGCGAACAGGTCACCATCGGCCGGCGCCGCAACAGCACCGGCGAGTCCCCCGACATCGACCTGTCCCAGCCGTCCGAGGACCCGGGCGTCTCCCACCAGCACGCCCTGCTGGTGCAGCAGCCCGACGGCAACTGGGCAGTGGTGGACCAGAACTCCACGAACGGCACCACCATCAACCTGGCGGAGGACCCGATCCAGCCCTACGTGCCCGTGCCGCTGCAGGAGGGCGACCGGGTCCACGTCGGTGCGTGGACGACCATCACCGTGCGCCGGGGCTGAGCCACCCCGCTGCCGCCCCGGCCCCGCGGGTGACGACACCTTCGGGGCGGGGGCGGGGCGGGAGAGCCCGCCGGGGCATGGGCCGCCCCTGCGGCGCAGGCCATGGTGCGGCACCGGGCGGGCACCGGACGCGGTGACCTGCGCCCCGGCCCGTCACGCCTCCTCCCTCGCGGTCCCTGCCCCCCTTCTGCGGCCTCCCGGGTCCTCCCGCCGCTCCCGGGCTGTCTGCGACCATGGAGAGGTGAACGAGATTCCGCACGGCACGGTTCAGGAGACGACCTTCTACGAGCAGGTCGGCGGGGAGGAGACCTTCCGCCGCCTGGTCCACCGCTTCTACCAGGGTGTCGCCGAAGACCCACTGCTGCGGCCCATGTACCCGGAGGAGGACCTCGGACCGGCCGAGGACCGGCTCGCGCTGTTCCTCATGCAGTACTGGGGAGGGCCGCGTACCTACAGCGAGGGGCGGGGCCATCCCCGCCTGCGCATGCGCCACGCGCCCTTCACGGTGGACCGGGCCGCACACGACGCCTGGCTCCGCCACATGCGGGACGCGGTCGACTCCCTCGGCCTCGCCCCGGAGCACGAGGCGCAGCTGTGGCGCTACCTGACGTTCGCCGCCGCCTCCATGATCAACACTCCCGACTGAGCGCCTCCGCCCCGCGCCCCCGAGCCGGGCGAGGCCGGGCGGGGGCGGGGCAGCCGGGCGGGACCGTCAGGGCTTCACCAGCGCCACCAGGACGCTCACACCGGTGAGAGGCCGAGCTGGGCGGCGCCGGCGGTGCGCAGCGCCACCGCGCCGAAGGGCGTCCGCAGCCGGAGCCAGCCCGGCGCGGCGAAGAGCACGAGCCCGTCGTCGGCCCCGGGGGTGCCGGTCGTCATCCCGTCCTGGGCCCGGTTCCGGGGTGTGCCTCCGGTCGCCGCTTCCGGGCGGCCGCCGGGGGCCGCCGAGAGGACGGTGGCCCGGGCGGGCCGCAGGAAGCCCAGGGACTGGGCCGCGTGGGCGGCGCGCAACGGCAGCGGGGTGGCGCCGAGCGTCCGCGACCAGATGTCACGGCCGATGCGGTCCCGCTCGGCCCGGGTGCGCCGCTCCGGCGGCAGCGCCTCGTCGCGCGCACGGAACTCCCGCACGGCGGCTGCCAGCGCGGCTCGCAGCTCCGCCTGGCCCGGGAGGCCGGGCAGCCTCCGCCATCCCTGCCGGGGCGGCAGCATCCCGGCCCACGGCGGACCGGTGACGCTCTCGGGCACCGTCACCACGGCGTCCGTCTCGTCCTCGGTCACACCCTCCAGCAGGGCGCCGGCGGAGACGGTCACGTCGAGACCCGGACCGGCGAGGGCCGTGGTCCCGGTGGTGGCGCCGGCCCTGCGCGCCGACGGCAGCAGGGTGCCGTCCGGGGCGCCTTCGTCCTCGGTGCGGTGGGGTGCGGGTCCGGCGAGCCGCGCCGTGCGGACGGCGAGGACCTCGAAGGAGGGCGGCCTGCCGAACACGGCGAGGGCACTTCCCTGCGCCTGGAGGCGGACGGCCGCGGCCCGGTCGTAGTGGATCAGCCGGCCCAGGAAGGCGGCCAGGTCGGCCGCCTCCCCGGCGTCGGCGAGTCGCAGGACCGTCATACGGTGACGGCCCTCCCCTTCTGCCGCCCCGTGGCGCCGTCACCGCCGGGCCCGTCCTCCTCCAGGTACTGCTGGAGGAAGGCGCGTTCCGACGGCGTGAGGCGCCGTGGCCTGCCCGCATCGAGGTCGTAGGGGACGACCACGGTGCTGGCGCGGGCGTAGACGACGTCCTCGTCCTTCACCTCGTAGGCGATGGTCGTCGCCGCCGCGGCGACCTTCGTGACCCAGAGTTCGACGGTGACCGGCTCGTGGCGGTGGACCAGCGGCCGGAGGTAGTCGATCTCGTGCCGGGCCACGACGGAACCGCCCGCGAGGGAGGCCTCGGTCTCCCCCGGCGCGGGCCGCCACATGAAGTCGATCCGCGCCTCCTCCAGGTAGCGGACGAACACCGTGTTGTTGACGTGGCCGAACGCGTCCATGTCCGACCAGCGCAGGGGGCAGGAGAAGAGGTGTCGCAAGCTGCTCAGCCCCGGGTGAGCTTCTTGTAGGTGGCGCGGTGCGGGCGGGCGGCGTCGGGGCCGAGCCGCTCGACCTTGTTCTTCTCGTAGGACTCGAAGTTGCCCTCGAACCAGAACCACTTGGCTTCGCCCTCGTACGCCAGGATGTGCGTGGCGACGCGGTCCAGGAACCAGCGGTCGTGGGAGACGACCACGGCGCAGCCCGGGAACTCCAGGAGTGCGTTCTCCAGCGAGGAGAGCGTCTCGACGTCGAGGTCGTTGGTCGGCTCGTCCAGGAGGAGCAGGTTGCCGCCCTGCTTGAGGGTGAGCGCGAGGTTGAGGCGGTTGCGCTCACCGCCGGAGAGCACGCCGGCCGGCTTCTGCTGGTCGGGGCCCTTGAAGCCGAAGGCGGAGACGTAGGCGCGGGAGGGCATCTCGACCTGGCCGACGTTGATGTAGTCCAGCTCGTCGGAGACGACGGCCCACAGCGTCTTCTTGGGGTCGATGTTGGAGCGGTTCTGGTCGACGTAGGAGATCTTGACGGTCTCGCCGACCTTGATCGAACCGCCGTCCGGCTCCTCCAGGCCCTGGATCATCTTGAACAGGGTGGTCTTGCCTGCACCGTTGGGGCCGATGACGCCCACGATGCCGTTGCGCGGCAGCGTGAAGGAGAGGTCGTCGATGAGGACCTTCTCGCCGAAGGCCTTGCTGAGCTTCTCGACCTCCACGACGACGTTGCCCAGACGCGGGCCCGGCGGGATCTGGATCTCCTCGAAGTCCAGCTTCCTGGTCTTCTCCGCCTCGGCGGCCATCTCCTCGTAACGGGTCAGGCGGGCCTTGGACTTGGCCTGGCGGCCCTTGGCGTTGGAGCGGACCCAGTCCAGCTCGTCCTTGAGGCGCTTGGCGCGCTTGGCGTCCTTCTGGCCCTCGACCTTCAGGCGGGCGGCCTTCTTGTCCAGGTAGGTGGAGTAGTTGCCCTCGTAGGGGTGGGCGCGACCCCGGTCGAGCTCCAGGATCCACTCGGCCACGTTGTCGAGGAAGTACCGGTCGTGGGTGACGGCGACGACGGTGCCCTCGTACTGGGCCAGGTGCTGCTCCAGCCACGCGACGGACTCGGCGTCGAGGTGGTTGGTGGGCTCGTCGAGGAGGAGCAGGTCGGGCGCCTCCAGCAGCAGCTTGCACAGCGCGACGCGGCGGCGCTCACCACCGGAGAGGTTGGTGACCGACCAGTCGCCGGGCGGGCAGCCCAGGGCGTCCATGGCCTGCTCGAGCTGGGTGTCGAGGTCCCAGGCGTTGGCGTGGTCGAGGTCCTCCTGGAGCTTGCCCATCTCCTCCATGAGCTCGTCGGAGTAGTCGGTGGCCATGAGCTCGGCGACCTCGTTGAAGCGGTGCAGCTTGCCCATGATCTCGGCAGCGCCCTGCTGGACGTTCTCCAGCACCGTCTTGGACTCGTCCAGCGGCGGCTCCTGCATGAGCATGCCGACCGAGTAGCCGGGGGAGATGAACGCGTCACCGTTCGAAGGCTGCTCGATGCCCGCCATGATCTTCAGCACCGTCGACTTACCGGCGCCGTTGGGACCCACGACACCGATCTTCGCGCCGGGGTACATGCTCAGGGTGACATCATCGAGGATCACCTTGTCGCCGTGCGCCTTGCGCGCCTTGCGCATGGTGTAAATGAACTCAGCCAAGAGAAACCGTCCGGCAGTGTTGGATCTGTCATGGTCATCGTCAGCGAGCGGTCCGCCGCTCCGGCCGGCCGCGACTCCACCACGCGACCGTCCCGCGGCCCGACCGCGTGCGGACGGGTGCACGGTGTGGCCACGGAGTCTCACCGTGGTCCGTCGGCGGTGTCCGACGTGGGCTCCACCGCGTGCGGGCAGACACACCCATCTTGCCGTACGGCCCCTCTCCGGCGGAAACGGGTTCCGTCCGCGGCGGCCGGCCGGGCCTTCGGCGGCGGCCCGCCCCAGGCCGTGCCCGACGACGCACCCCCGGCGGCCCGGCAAGCCACGGCGGCACGCGCCCGGAGGCCCCCGGGAGGCCCGTGGGCCCGGTGAACCGTGGGCCGGCGCCACGGGCCGGTGGGTCGTGGGACTGGCGCCGTGAGGCCGCCGGCTGCGAGCCGCGAGGCCGTGCGTCCCCGCGCCGCAGGTCATGAGGGCCGTGGGGGCTGTGAGGGCTATGGGGATGTGAGGGCTATGAGGGCCGTGGAGGCTGCGAGGGCCGGGGCTCGGCCGGCCCTGAGCCGCGTGGGCCGGGCTCCGGAGCACCCGTGAGCCGTCAGCCCCGTGCGCCGCGGGCTCGCGGGAACGCCGACGGTCCCCGGGCGGTGGACGCCTCGGGGACCGTCGGACGGGCCTGACGGAGGTGTGCGGCTCGCGGGGGACGCCGCGGCGTCCCCGGGCGAGGGCTCGCACCCGCCGGTCGGCCGCACCTCACGGTGCGGCCGGTGGGTTTGGGCCGCGGGGAGCGGCCCTCACCCTCGTGATTCAGCCGGCCACGTTGCCGGTCTTCTTCTTACGGAGGAAGAAGACCGCGCCGCCGCCCACCACGACCAGGACGACCGCGATGCCCGCGATCACCGGGGTGGCGCTGCTGGAACCGGTCTCGGCGAGGTCCTGCGAACCGCCGGTGCCGCCGACCGAGGCCGCGCTCGGGTGCGAGGACGGGGTGGCGCTGCCGCCCGCCTCACTGGTGGTCTTGCAGTCCAGGATGCCGGTGAAGGTCTTGCTGAAGCCCTTGTCGCCGGTCACGGTGATCTTGTACGCCTGGTCCTCGGTCACCGGAACCGTGATGGTCTGCGACTTGCCCGGGGCGACCTCGTACTTCTTGCCCGCCAGCTCGAAGGAGAAGGCCTCGTCGCCCTTGTTGGCGGCGGTCACGTCGACGCCGCCCTTGGCGCAGTCCTTCGCGGCCGAGAGGGCCGGGATCGGGCCCTGCTTGGCCCAGGTCGCCGTGGCCGTGGCGGAGACGCTGGAGTCGCTCGACCCGGCGAGGATCTGGGTCTGGCTGACGATCTTCGGGTTGCTGGAGGTGAACGCCCGGCCGACCGGCACCTTGGTGCGCGCCTGGAGGGTCAGGGAGGCCGAACCGTCCTCGGCGCCCGCGGGCACGTCGAAGAAGAGCTGCTGGCCGTCCTTGGCGGTGGTGACCGGGTTGCCCTGGCCGTCGACGACCTTCACGCCCGCCGGGGCACCCAGGCCGGGAGCGACCGAAGCGGTACCGGCGTTGGTGTGGACCGTCACCGGGCCGACGCGGCCACCGGACTTGCCGGACACCGCGGCCGGGGTGAGGCTCAGCGATGCGGCGGGCTCACCGGCGTTGACGGCGTTCTTCTGCAGCCAGTCGGCCAGCTTCTCCGCCGGCTTGTCGACGGCGTCGACGTTCTTGTGGTCCGAGAACCGCCAGATGGCCACCTGCGTGCCGGCCGCCGCGGTGGCGGGCGTCAGCTTGCCGGCACCCGCCTGCGAGGCGAGGGCGGCGAGGTCGTTCACCTGCGGGTAGGAGTGCTGGAGGATCCAGCGGATCTTCCCGGCGTCCGGGTTGCCCGCCAGGGAGGACTGCTTCCAGGGCACCTCCGAGTACTCCGCCTGGTCCTGCGTGTGGTGGTCGAAGTCGATGCAGTAGCTCTGCAGCGTGCCGCCGTCGGCGACCTTCATGCTGAACAGGCCTGCCGAGACATTGACACCCTTGCCGGTGGTGTGGTCGATCGCCGTGGCGAAGGAGCCCGGGACCAGCCCCTCCAGCGTGGCGCTCGCACCCCCGGTGTTCGCCGGGGCCTCGTCGGCCGCGGCAGAACCGGCGACGCCTATCGCCCCGGCCGCGAACAGGCCCGAGGCCAGCGTCGCGGCAGCAAGACGCGCAGCGCCCCGCTTCTTCACAGACATCATGAATTTCCCCTCTGGGCGAGGCGGATGCATGAACGGTGACCTCGCCGGAAAGAACTTCGGAAGACTCAACGGCCGGTCAGTGCGGCCTCGGTGAGCACTCGTCGGCTGATCCTATGGAGCGGGCGGAGCGTCGTCCCCACGGATCGGTCCAGCCGGGTGATCCGAATCGGAATCGTTATCGAACACACCGGTTGTGAGCTGGGATTATCGACAAATCGCCAGCCCCTGCCCCCCTTCCCACGTGAAAAAGAATGCCCCTTCGGAGCCCAGGGAGCCGACAGGCGACCCTGGGCGGACGCCACGTCAGGTGTGCGCCCCCTACGCCGCTTTGGCCGTTGTGCGGGGCAGGCGGTGGGCGCAGGACGACGGCTGGGGACCGGGCCTCCCGAAGCCAGGGCTGAGCCCACCACGGGCGTCCGTCTGCGCCAGCGGGTGTCGACCGGCGCGCCGTTTCCCCAGCAAGCTCAGCCGGCGCCCGGCTCCTCCCGCGTCCCCGCACCTGCCCCTGCCCCTGCCCCTACTGCCTCCCCCTCCGCCGTGACAGGGGGCGTCGGCGGGGAGGCAGCCCACGGATCGGGCTCCGCGCGCCCACTCGGCTCGGCCTCCGTCCGTGCCCGCGTCACCTTGCGGAAGGCGGAGGTGCCGCGGGCGAGGTCGTGCCCCACGGCGACCGCCTCCACCTCGGCGGCGAACCACCGCTGGCCGCCCCGCTCCGGTGGCTGGTCCCCCTCCCGGAGCGACAGCCTGCCGTGGACGACGACGGGCTCCCCGAGCGTGACGGAGGCTGCCACGTTGTCCGCCAGCGCCCGCCAGGCACGCACGGTGTAGAAGCTGGTCTCGCCGTCGCTCCAGGTTTCCCGTGCCCTGTCGTAGCGCCGTGACCTGGTCGCCAGTCGGAAGCGGCAGACCGGCACCCCGCCGGCCGTCTGCCGGTGCTCCACGGCCGTCGCCACGTTCCCCACCAGGGTCACCGTCGTCTCGTTCATCGTCCCGCCTCCTGCGTTCCTCGTCCGGGCCCGGTGGACCGGCCCCGCGCCCGGACGCGATGCCCGGGCCCCTCGCCACGCCGCTCTTCGCCGTGGCCCCTCGCCGCGGGGTGCAGGCGCTCCCCTGAGAGGTCCGGCTCCGTCCCCGCGGCTCCCTCAGCGTGGCGCAACCGCCGCCTTCCCGCTCCGGCCTGTGGACAGCCGAAGGGCTGTGGACAACCCCGTCACCCGTCGGTGTAAGGCCGCCCCTCCCCCGGAAGACGGAACGGAGCTGGACGGGCCGGGCGGAACGGGACCGGCCGGGAAGCAACGGACCTCACCCGCGAGACGCGAGGCGCGAGGCGCGAGGCGCGACCGCCGGCGCCCTCCGTCCAACGGCCTCCGCCCTCAGCCTCCGGCCGCCCGGACGTACAGTTCCCGCACCTGCCGGTAGCGGCCGAGTTCCGCAACGGTGGGCTCCAGGACCTCCACCCGGCCGTAGGCGGCGACCGCCACTCGCAGACGCTGCTCGGCGTCCAGCCCGTAACGCCGCGCCGGGCCCCGCGCCGCGGCACGGCAGAGCGCCACCAGGCCCGGGTCGGCGAGGCCCGCGAGCACGGCCAGCAGGGCCGCGGGCCACACCGCCTGCCCGGCCGGTCCCGTCACGCCTGCCAGCAGCCACAACAGGCCGGCGAGTTGGGTGACGAAGAGACCGGCCTGGAGGCAGAAGGCCAGCCGCCACCACCGGGGGGCGGGGGACGGCCCGGCCGCCAGCTCCCGGTCGGCCCGGCGCGCCACCTTGTCCAACTCCTCCGGCAGTCGCCGGCCGCCCCGTTCCGCCGCCTCCCGTACCGCTGCCGCCCAGGGGCCCGGGAGCCCCTGCGTCGCGTCGTCGGCGAGGCCCCGGACCGCCTGCTCCACCAGCGGCCGGGAGGTCGCCCGCTCCGGTCCGCGGGAGGGCACGGGCACCGGGCCCGCTGCCCTTGTGGCACGTCGCAGCCCGGCCAGCCGGCTCCACGGGGAGCAGTAGGCCCGCTCGGCGTGGCGCAGCCAGTCGCTCTCCGCGGCGCGCCCCACGGCTGCCGCGCCCACCGCCTCGGCCAGCCGGTCCCCGAACTGCGACCGGGACTCCTCGGTGAATGCCACCTGCCCCTCGGCGAGGTAGGCGGGCCGCATACGGGCTGCCACGGCGTCCACGTCGGCCGCCACCCGGCGTTGTGCCGCGCCCCGCTCGGAGACGAACTGCGCGAGGGCGGCGCGGAGTTCGTCCACTCCTTCCCCCGTCGCAGCCGAGAGCCCGAACACGGCGGCGCCGGGCTCTCCGTGCTCGCCCAGGGCCAGGCCGTCCTCGTCCAGGAGGCGCCGGAGGTCGTCGAGGACCTGCTCGGCGGCGTCCCCCGGGAGGCGGTCGACCTGGTTGAGGACGACGAAGGTCACCTCGGCGTATCCGGCGAGCGGGCGCAGGTACCGCTCGTGCAGTGCCGCGTCGGCGTACTTCTCCGGGTCGACGACCCAGATGACGGCGTCCACCACCGACAGCATGCGGTCGAGTTGTTCGCGCTGGCCACGGGTCGCCGAGTCGTGGTCGGGGAGGTCCAGCAGAATCAGTCCTGTCAGGGCCGGGTCGGCGGTCGCGGGGGCCACCTGACGCCGGGAGGGGACCCGCAGCCTGCGCAACAGGCCCTGCGGGGCCTGCACGTCGGGGGACCAGACGCAGGCCACGGGTTCGTAGGTCGTCGGCCGCCGGATGCCCACCCGGGAGCGGCCCGCCCCCGCCAACGCGTTGAACAGGGAGGACTTACCGCTGCCGGTCGCGCCGGCAAGAGCGACGACGGTGTGTTCGGCCGAGAGGCGGAACCGTTCACCGGCCGACCCCAGCACGCGTGCGGCGTCGGCCAGCAACTCCGGCTCCACCTGCCCGCGCGACATGCCGACGAGCCGCTCCAGCGCGGCCAGCCGGTCGCGCGGGTCGCCGGCGCCGAACACCCACGGCGTCGCCCCGCCGCCCGGGGCCACCGGAGTCCGCGGCGCCCCCACGCCCCCCGTCCGCCGCGGCGCGGGAGGAGCGGGGACAGTCACCGGAGCGGGGGCCTCTGCTGCGGCGATGGCGTGGTACGCCCGTACCGCGCCGTACCCGACGGGCGGGCCCACGCCGGAGACGGGCCCGGCCGCGCCCTCCCGCACGAGCGCTCCCCTCTCCGGTGCCCGGGGGATCGCCCCGAGGACACGGTTCCCGGCACCGTGACCGTCGTGAGCCTCGTGGCCGTCCTGCTGCGCGTCCATACCCCGAGCCCCGTAGCCGTCCGGAACCTCGCGGGTGCCCCGGACCTCGTAGCCACCGTGCACCTCGTGGCCACCGTGCACCTGGTGGCCACCCTGCACCTCGTGGCGGGCTTCGCCGAGGGGGCGGGTCGGCTGCGGGCTGGTGGCCGCACCGGTACGGCGGGCGGCCTGCTCCGGCCTGGGCACCGTCGTCCCGCCCTCCGACGGGCGCCCGCCGCCGTGGGGCCGGGGTGCCGCCTGCGTCCCGCGCGGCGCCACACCCCACTGCTCCCCCACGTCCGAGGCCCGCCGCGCGATCAACCCGTCATCCCAGGTGGCGGGCGCGGTGCCGGCGGCCGTCGCAGGGCCGTCACCCGCCTCGTCCCCGCTCCCCGCCGCCGCGAGGGCGCCCGCGCCCCGGCCCGCGACCGCACCCACGTTCGCGGACGCGGCCGGGCTCGCGGACGCGGTCGGGCTCGCGGACGCGGCCGTATTCGTGTTCGTGTTCGCGTCCGCGTTCGCGTTCGCGTTCGCCGCAGGGTCATCGCCCGCCGCGCCCCGACTCCGGCCGCTCTCCGGCAGCCCCCGGCCCGAAGCCGGGGCGGGTGTCACTGGCGACGGCGGGGCCGTCCCCGCGGCTCGGTCCGGTGGGGGGCTCGGCACTTCCCGTCCCCTCGGCACCCGGTGTCCACCCCGGCGCTCCTCCAGCCCCCGGTCGGCCGGGAACCCCGTCCCTGTCGTCACCGCGTCACCTTTTCCTTCCGCACCGCGGAAAGCGCGGCGATCAGTTCAGCCTGGTTGTCCGGAGGCACGTCGCAGGCGTCCAACGGCGCCAGCCGCCTCTCGCGTTCGACGGACAGCGCCTGGCCCACACAGGCCGTCAGCAGCCGTTCGCCGTCGTCCCGCAGCCGCAGGGCGTTGAGCGCCCCGAGGCGGTCGGCCAGGTGCTCGCCCGCCGCCCCGGCCCGTCGGCCGCCCAGCAGGGCCGTGGCCAGGAGCGCGGCGAGCTCGTCGGGCTCGACCAGGGCGGCGCGTCTGCCCTCGCGGCCGCCGGTGCGCACCCGGCGGGCCTCGGCGGCGGCCAGTCCCTCCAGGGAGCGTCGCCACCGCAGCGCGACCGCGCGCAGCCGGCCGGCCCTGCCCCGGGACGCCGCCCTGGTGAGCCGTTCGGCCTCGTCACCCGCGGCTCCCACCCGCCACAGCCTCAGCGTCCGCGCGTCAGCCTCCGCCGCGGCGCACTCGACCAGCACCGCCAGCCCCCGGGTGAGGGCGTCCAGAAGTTCGTCGGCACGCCCGCCGTTCGCGTGGTCCAGCCAGTGCGCGCGGGCGTCACCGGAGAGCACCTCGCCCGCCGCCAGCGCCGCCCGGACCTGCTCGCCGGCGCGGGCGTACGCCTCCTCGACGGCCGTACCCAGCCGGAGCGCCGCCGCGTGCTGGGCCGCCGAGGCCCCGGCGAGGGCGGTGACCCTGGCCCGCAGCGAGCCGAGCGCTCCGACCGCGGTGCGGGCGGTGGCGGTGGCCCGCGCCGCGGGGTCCCGGGCCTGCCTCACCAGCCACTGCCGCAGCGGCGCCACCGCGGTCTCGGGCAGCAGACCGCTGCCGCCGCCGACCGACTCGGGGAGCTCGGGGACGGTGAAGCGGGGCACGTGGGCCATGCCTTCCTGGCCCAGGAGCGCGGCGTAGGCGGCGGCGACGTCCGGTGCGACCTGGTGCGGCACCCGGTCCAGGACGGTGACCACCGTGGCGTCGGCCTCCCGGGCCGCGCGCAGCAGGTGCCAGGGCACCGCGTCCGCGTAGCGGGCGGCCGAGGTCACCAGCACCCATACGTCAGCGGCGCACACCAGTTCCGCGGCGAGTCTGCGATTGCGCGCCACCAGCGAGTCGATGTCGGGCGCGTCGAGCAGGGCCAGCCCCACGGGGAGCGTGGCGTCCGTCTCCATCCGCAGGTAGGCGCCCGCCGTCTCCTGGTCACCACCCGCCCCGGGGCCGCCGCCACTCGCCGCGACGCCGCCCTGTCCGGCGCGGGCCGCTCCCGCACCGCACGCGCCGTAGCCCTCGTCGCCGCTCTCACCGTCCCGCTGCGCCACCCAGAGCCGGGTGAGGCGGGGCAGGACACGGGGGCCCGCGAACCAGTGGTGGTCCTGCGGGTGGCAGACGAGGACGGGCGTACGGGTGGTGGGCCGCAGTACGCCTGCCTCGCTCACCCTGCGCCCGACCAGGGAGTTCACCAGGGTCGACTTCCCCGCGCCGGTCGATCCGGCGACGACGGCCAGCAGTGGCGCCTGGGGGCTGCACAGGCGCGGCATCACGTAGTCGTCGAGGTGGTCCAGGAGTTCGGCGCGGTCGCGTCTGGCGAGGTCGGCGCCGGGCAACGGCAGGGGGAAGCGCGCGGCGTCCACACGCTCCCGCAGCGCGGACAGTGCGTCGAGAAGCCGGGGCCCTACGTCCAAAGTCACCACATGGGCAGAATGCCCAATTTCGATAACTTTTTGAAGCGTATATGCACCTGTGTGCACCACATCAACCCGCTCATACCACCTCTAACGGAGCATTTGGCCCCGTCCGGCCGGGTGACGTGCCCATAACGACTGCACAACACCGCGGACCCACACCCCCCAGAACCTGTGCAGAATCCTCAGCCGCCTGCGATTATCGGCATGGCTTCACCGAACCTCCACAACGTGCCACGGAGGTGGAGCAGCAGGGGCGACACCCACGGACGCCTATCCTGGTCCGCGGCCCGTACGTCCCGTCCGACCCTGGCCCCCGTAGCTCAGTGGATAGAGCAGGCGCCTTCTAAGCGCTTGGCCGCAGGTTCGAGTCCTGCCGGGGGCGCCACTGACGTCCCGTCAGTCCGGCGACGTTCTCGCAGGTCGCGCCATGACCGGCCGGCCTTCGCCCCCCACGTGCGCCGCCTCGGCGCCCGGCCCGCGGGCCGGGCGGGCACCGGCGGGAACCCATCCCTCAGGTGCCTGTTCCGCGCGTTCCCCAGCCCCCCGCACCTGGAGGGGGCTGCCTCCGGACGCAAGCGGCCCACCGCGGAGCGTGCTGTCCGGGCGCGCAAGGATCCGGTGGCGCAAGGGGCCGGTGGCGCTGCGGCACCCCGGTCACTCCCCGGGACGGGGGGCAGGGAGCCTTGGGCCGTGGAAGACACCCGTCGAGTAGTCAGGACCTCCTCATGGACCCCGTGACCGTGCGAACCCGGCTGGACGAGGACCTTCCAGGAGCGGTCGCCGCGCTGGTGGAGGTGCACCGCACCGACGGATACCCCGTCGAGGGGGTGGACGCCCCGGAAGCGTGGCTCAGGTCCGGGGACGTGCTGGCGGCCTGGGTCGCCGAAGCGGGGCGGAGGGTCGTGGGACATGTGGCGATCATGCGGGGCGGGGGCGCGGCGGCGGTGGAGCAGTGGATCGGCCGGAGCGGGGAGGACCGGTCGGGGGTGGCGGTGCTGGCGCGGCTGTTCGTCGTCGAAGGGGCCCGGAAGCAGGCGACGGGGCGGCGGCTGGTCGAGGCGGCGACGGCCTGGGGCCATGCGCGGGGTCTGCGTCTCGTGCTCGACGTGGTGGCCAAGGACGTCGCCGCCATGCGTCTGTACGAGCGGCTCGGCTGGCGCCGGATCGGGGAGGTCGCTCACCACTACGGGGTCGGCCGGACCACTCCGGCCACCTGTTACGTCGCCCCGGCCGGACCTGTCTGCGGGGCGCTGCCCGGCCCGGTCACCTGACGCATCCCCGCGCCCACCCCGTCGGCCATTCGAACCGGCTCCCGCAGGCCGGCCCGGTCTGCCCCACCCGAACGGCGTGGCCGGCCCGCTTGCGGACCGGCCCGGTCACCGAAGACGCGCCCGGTCAAGGACTCGGCCGCCTCGTTCAGACCGCCGCGGCCTCCGGTTCCCCGGCGGACCGCCGGACCGGACTCCGGCGGGCGATGCCGAAGCCGGTGTACCCGCAGACGATCGCGATCAGCACGCCGAGATAGTTGAGGAACGCGTACGGTGCGTACGCCACGGTGGCGACGCCCAGTGTCGTGGACATGTAGGTGGCGGCCTCGGTCCACGGCACCAGGGGGACGAAGACCGTGCCGGAGTCCTCCAGGGTGCGGGAGAGGTTCTTCGGGGCCAGCCCCCGCTCGGGGTAGACGTCCCGGAACGCCTGGCCCGGCACGATGATCGTCAGGTAGGAGACGCCCATCGCGAACGCCGCGCCCACCGAGGACAGTGCCGTGGCGAGAATGATGCCGCCCGTCCTGCGGACCTTGGCGAGCAGCCGGTGCATCAGGACGTCCAGGCAGCCGGTCTCGGTCAGGATGCCCGCGAAGGCGAAGCCGGCGAGCCCGATCAGCATGGTCGTGGCCATCGACGACATCCCGCCGCGGTTGAGGAGCGTGTCGACCGCCGCCGGCAGGTGCTGGGGATCGATGCCGCCGTGGCCGCTCAGCATGGTCGTGGTGAAACCCGTCGAGGCCGCGGAGCAGATCTGTTGCAGGGAGAAGCCCTGGAAGACGGCGCCCATGGCCCCCGCGAGCACCGAGGAGACGATGATCGTCGGCAGCGCCGGCTTCTTCGTGACCGCGCCCAGGAGCACCACGGCCGGTGGCAACAGCAGCAGCAGGTTGAAGTGGAAGCCCTGCTCCAGTACGTGCTGGAGGTTCTCGGTGCGCTGGACGGCCTGCCCGTCGGCGTGCTGGGTGCGGCCCAGGACGAGGTACAGGACGCAGGAGATCACCGCGGCCGGGCCCGTCGTGTAGAGAAGGTGCCGGATGTGCTCGAACAGCGTCGAACCGGCCACCGCGGGAGCGAGGTTCGTGGTGTCCGACAGCGGGGACATCTTGTCGCCGAAGTAGGCGCCCGAGATGATGGCGCCCGCCGTCAGCGGCAGGGACACGCCGAGGCCGCCGGCCACCCCGACCAGCGCGACACCGACGGTGCCGACGGAGCCCCAGGAAGTGCCGGTCACCGTCGAGACGACCATGGTGATCAGGAACGACAGCACCACGATCCACGAGGGCTCGATGACCCGCAGGCCCCAGTCGACGATCATGGGGATCGTGCCGCCCAGCGTCCAGGTACCGATGAGCATGCCGATGGATATCAGGATCAGCAGTGCCGGCATCGCAGCGTCGATCTTGGACCGTATGCCCGCGACCATCTCGTCCCAGGTGACGCCGAGCCGTGAGGCGATGACACCGGTGACGACACACGAGGCAAGGAGCAGGACGACGGGGTCGAGGCCGAGCCGGACCGAGCCCGCGATCATCAGGATCAGCATCAGCACGACGGGCAGCGCGGCGACGAACAGACTGGGGGTGCGGCGTTCGCGCTGCGGCGCCGCCACGGCGGAGGAATCGGTCATGCGGGTACTCCAGTGGCCGGCGAGGCCGGGCAGGTAGGCGGACGGGACAGGCCGGGGACGGAAAGTCGGGGCGGGCCCGGAGGCGCGCAGGTGGCTGCGGGTCAGGCAGGTGCCCGGGAGCGGCCGGGGGCGACGAGGCGGGGTGGCGGTGGCGGGTCGGAGGTGAGGTGGCGGGACGGAGGTGCCGCACCGCCTGCGGGGCAGGTGGTACCGGCCCCGGTCGGCATGTCCGGGCCGTCAGCGGGCCCGGCCGTTGCGGGACGGCGATCCCGGAGGTCGCCGGATCGGTTCGGGTGTGGAGGGCCGGGACGGCCCCGGGAAGGGACGGCCGGAACCTCGCCGGAGACAGCGGAACCCGTCACCCCGCCCGCCGCTCGGCCGGGGTCGATGGCCGGCGTCCGTCACCGGTCGGTCGGTGCCGAGGGCTGGGGCGGTGGCGGGGTTCCGCGCGCGGTCAGCTCTCGCCGGGCGCAGCAGGCGCGGGGACGGGCGGCGGTACCGACGCCGGACAGGCCGCCGCGGCAGGGGCTGCCGTTGTCAGCGGCGAGGCTTGCGCCGCCCTCGCCTCCCCGGCCTCCTCGCCCGCCCTCGCCTCCACCGCCGGCTCCGCCGACGACGCGGCCGCCATGTGGGCGCGGACGCGGTCGAGGTGGAGGTGCATGAGCGCGGCGGCCCGCTCCCCGTCGCCGTCCGCGACGGCTGCGGCGATCTCCTCGTGGTCGTCCAGGGAGTCGGCTGTGTGAGCCGGGGGGACGCCCAGCGGACTGCGCAACAGGATGACCTGCTGCTGGACACGCCACAGCTGCTCCGCGATCCGCGGGCTGCGGGCGGTGTCGGTCAGGGTCCGGTGGAAGTCCAGGTCCAGCCGGTGCACGAAGCGCCGGCCGCCCTGGATGGTCTTCCGTGCCCGGGCACAGGCCGAGCGCAGCGCGGCGACGTCCCTGTCCCGGCGGCGCTCGGCGGCGAGCCGGGCGGTCGCCGTCTCCAGCGCCGTGCGGAGTTCGAACAGGGCCGCCACGTCGTCCGGGTCGGCGGTGAAGACCGTGGCGCCCCGGTTGGGGTGGTGTACCAGCAGTCCCTCGCTGACGAGTTGCCGCACGGCCTCGCGCAGCGGGCCCCGGCTGGTGCCGAGTTCCCGGGCGAGCACCACCTCGTTGATCCGGGTCCCGGGAGGCAGGTGGCCGCCGAGCAGCCGCTCGCGCAGCACCTCGACGATCTGGACGGCGAGGCCGCGTTGCAGGGTCTCACTCACGGGCAGCGCCCTCCGTCGCTCGTCTGAAGTGTCGACAGTCGCCAGTTGACAGGCAGGGTTTCCCGGCTGTCAAGGGTCTGAGGCATATTCGTTCCGACGTTCGACAGCTTGGCCGTCGAGTGATAACTGTCGACAGTTGACGAGAACGAAAGGCGGACGCAACTGATGCACACTGTGGTGGCCGAGGTCTGGCGCGGGGACTTCCTGGAGTCCGTGCACCACGGGACGGTCCTCGCGACCGGCCCGGAAGGTTCCGAGAGCCTGCGGATCGGGGAGGTCGACACCCCCGTGTACCCCCGCTCCTCCAACAAGCCCCTCCAGGCGCTCGGGATGCTGCGCGCCGGGCTGGAGTTGGACGGTCCGCTCCTGGCGCTGGGCTGCGCCAGCCACTCCGGGGAGGACACCCACCTGGAGGGCGTGCGGACGATACTGGCGTCGGTGGGGCTCGGCACGGACGCGCTGCGCTGCACGGCGGCCCTGCCGATCGGCGAGGGCGCGCTGCGCGCGTATCTGGCGACCGGAGGCCGGCCCTCCCCCCTGACCATGAACTGCTCGGGCAAGCATGCCGCGATGCTCGCGACCTGCGTCACCAGGGGCTGGGACACCGCCACGTACCTCGACCCCCGGCACCCGCTGCAGGTCCTGCTGCGCGAGACGCTGGAGGAGTCGGCGGGCGAGAAGGTGGCGGCCACCGGCGTCGACGGCTGCGGCGCGCCCCTGTTCGCCCTCAGCCTGCGGGGCCTCGCCCGCGCCTTCGGCCGTCTGGCCTCGGCGCCGGAGGGGAGCTTGGAACACCGCGTGGCGCACGCGATGAACACGCACCCGCACTACGTCGGCGGCACCGGCCGGGACGTGACACGGCTGATGCAGGCCCTGCCGGGTGCCGTCGCCAAGGACGGCGCCGAGGGGGTCTACGCACTGGGCCTGCCGGACGGCTCGGCGGTCGCCCTCAAGATCGCTGACGGTTCCCAGCGTTCCCGCCCCGTGGTGATGGTCGCCGCGCTGCGCCACCTCGGGATCGACGTGGACGGCGACGAGACGCTCTCGGCCCTCGCCACCGCCCCGGTCCTCGGCCACGGCCAGGTGGTCGGCGCGATCCGCCCCACTTTCTGAGGCACGGCTTCCGTCCTTCTTCAGGCGCGCTGAGGCACGGCTTTGGTGGCCGTCCGCGCACGGGACGGCGGTGCCTCCGACCGCGTGAGAACGCAGGCGGACAACAGCGGAGTCACGTCCCAGTGGCGGCGGCGGACCGTTGCGGCAGCCGGGGGTCACACCAGCCCAAGGCCCATCCGCCCGCGGTCCTCCCCGTGCCGTGCGCCGCCCCCGGGACACCGCAGTCCGCCCCGCCCGCCGTCGCTCCCGCTCCCGCAACGGCGCGGCAGGCCATGCCGGCGCGGAAAACGCAACGTCGACAAGGTCCGCACAGACAGCTACCTTCACCTGGTCTTCGGCGACCGCCCACGGTCGCAGGGGAGTTCCTCCAGCCCGTGCCACCCGCGACGGGACGACCGCACCACGCCCACGGACCTGGTCCACCTGCGTGAGGCGCCGAACCGGGCCCCCACCGGGCCCCCACCAGGGAGAGAGACGCATGCCCCGTCTTGCGCTGTACACCTTCGGCGTCCTGAAGTCGCCTCTCGCCGATCCCGCACCTCTCACGCGCGAGTTCTACGACATCGGTGCGTCCGTCTACCGCGAGATCAGCCGGCACCCCGGGTACCTCGCTCACGCCGAAGCGGCGGAAGGTGAGCGGGGCACGCTCTTCGGGGCGGACTGGGGTGCGTGGGGAGAGTTCGCCGTACCGCCCTGGTACGGCAAGGGCCGTACGGCGCAGACCACCGCCCTGGCCGCGACCCTCTCACTCTGGACCGGCCTGCGCCCCGCCTTCGACGCCGTCTACACCGGCCTGCACCGTGCGGCGCTGAACCGGCGCCACGACTGGTTCGAGAGGACGGGACACCCCAGTCACGTGTCCTGGTGGGTCTCCGAGGACGTGACGCCCACCTGGCAGGACGGGGTCTCCAGGCTGGAACACCTCCACGGCCACGGTTCCGCACCGCACGCCTTCACCTTCCACCACCCGTTCACCCCGGAGGCAACCGCGACCAGGGCTGAAAGCATCGGGACGAAGGCACCGGGCCGAAGAGCGGCCGGGTTGGCTGGCCGGGACGCCTGACGCCTGACGCCGCCCTGCCCACCAGTGACTCCGCCGCCCCGAGGAGTCCCCGGCGCGCACCGGCCCCCGGGCGCGGCCGAGCCGCCCTCTGTCCAACTCCCGCTGCGCAGGGGCCCGATCGGGGGTTCCGGTGCCCGCCGGACGCCAATATCGTGGCGCGCTGGCATTGATCAGGAAGTTCCAGGTCACCTTCGACTGCGCGGAACCCGAACGCCTCGCCCGCTTCTGGTGCGAGGTTCTGGGGTACGTCGTGCCGCCGCCTCCCGAGGGGTTCGGCACGTGGGACGAGTACAAGGACTCGCTGCCGCCTGAGGAACCGGACGCCTGGTTCGCCTGCGTCGACCCCACCGGCGTGGGGCCGCGACTGTACTTCCAGCGCGTTCCCGAAGGGAAAGCCGTCAAGAACCGGGTCCACCTGGACGTGCGGGTCGGCACCGGGCTGGTGGGGGAAGAGCGTCTCGCCGCACTCCAGGCCGAGTGCGCGCGGCTCGTCCCGCTCGGCGCGGTACACGTGCAGACCCTGTACGACGGCACCGACTCGTGCATCCCGATGCAGGACATCGAGGGCAACGAGTTCTGCATCGACTGAGGGGTCCTTGCGATATGAGCGTCCGATGAGGTCGCGTGGTCCGGTGCCGTGCATCGCCAGGCGCCGGAGAGTCCTCGTAGCGGAGCTACCAGGGCTTTTCGGCAACGCCGCGAGGTGCGGTGCCAGACCACGCGGCCCGGGCGGGCATATGGCAAGGACCCCTGAGGCCGTGGTGCCCGGCACGGTCGCGCGGTGGACGGCCCCTGGCCGGGTCGCCAGGGATCGGGGGCAGACACCGGTGGTGGCGGCCTGCCCTCCGCCGCCTGCCCGGGTGCAGCTGCAAAACCACCGGGAGGCGTCCGCAAGGCCCTGCTCCGGCAGGGCTTTCCGCAGTTCGTGCGGTGGCCCGCGCCGCACCGCGCCGGCCCGCGTGGGCGCCCGGGAACCTCAGGTCGGTTTCCCGCCGGCACCCCCACCCTCGCTACGGCTTACTGGAACCGCAGCCGCCTCGCACGACGTGGCGGCGACGCGGTGCGGACGAGTCAGCGGGAGGACGTATGCACGGCAAGGTGGCACTGGTGACCGGCGGGAGCCGGGGCATAGGGGCGGCGAGCGCTCTGCGGCTGGCCCGTGACGGCGCGGACGTCGCGGTGACGTACGTGGCGCGCGAGGAGGCGGCTCAGGAGGTCGTGCGCCGGGTGGAGGCGATGGGGCGGCGGGGCCTGGCACTGCGGGCCGACTCGGCCGACGCGGTGGAGGCGGCCGACGCGGTGAGACACACCGTGGAGACCTTCGGCCGCTTGGACGTGCTGGTGAACAACGTGGGGCTGGGAGTGCTGGGCCCTCTGGAGAGCCTGAGCCTCCCTGAGGTGGACCGGGTCCTCGCGGTCAACGTGCGCGGCGTCTTCCTCACCTCACAGGCAGCCGCCGCCCACCTGTCCGAGGGCGGGCGCATCGTCACCGTCGGCAGCTGCATGACGCAGCGCGTGCCCGGCCCCGGCGGGACGCTCTACGCGATGAGCAAGGCGGCGCTGACCGGCCTGACGAAGGCGCTCGCCCGCGAGCTGGGCGGTCGCGGCATCACGGCCAACATCGTGCACCCCGGCCCCGTCGACACGGAGATGAACCCCGCCGACGGTCCCCACGCCCAGGAGCAGGCCGCGATGACGGCACTCGGACGTTACGGCACGGCCGAGGAGGTGGCTGCGACGGTTGCGCACCTCGCCGGCCCGGACGGCGCGTACCTCACCGGCGCGGAGTTCTCGGTGGACGGCGGGCACGCAGCCTGAAGCCACGTCCGCGCCTTGCCCCCGCAGCCGCTTGTCACCCCGGGGCCCGTGTCACCGGCTCTCGGGGGAGCACGCTATTCACCGGGCCAACAGGCGCCGCAGCCACCGCAGTCGGGCCTCACGGGCGTCCGCGGAAAGGGCGGCCCGGGGGGCGATGGAGTCGAAACCGTGGAAACCGCCGGGCCACACGTGGAGTTCGGCCTGGCCGCCGGCCTGCCAGATGCGGGTGGCGTAGGCGACGTCCTCGTCCCGGAAGGTCTCGGTGGAGCCCACGTCGATGAACGCCGGCGGCAGGCCGGACAGGTCGGTGGCGCGGGCGGGGGCGGCGTAGGGCGAGACCTCGTCGGTGCCGCGTGCCTCGCCCAGCAGGGCCGTCCAGCCGGCCTCGTTGGCCGCGCTGTCCCACACCCCGAGGCCGGTCATCTGACGGGCCGAGGGGGTGTCGTTGCGGTCGTCGAGCATCGGGCACATCAGGAGCTGCCCGAGCAGCGCGGGGCCCTTGCGGTCCCGGGCGAGCAGGGCGACGGCCGCGGCCAGGCCGCCGCCGGCGCTGCCGCCGACCACGACGATGCGGCCCGGGTCGACCCCCAGCTCCTCGGCGTGCTCCGCCGTCCAGACGAGTCCGGCGTAGCAGTCCTCGACCGGTCCGGGGTGGCGGGTCTCCGGGGCGAGGCGGTACTCCACCGAGACGACGGCGAAGCCGAGTTCCTGCCCGTAGTCCAGCAGGTCGTCCAGGCCGACGCGGTTGTGGCCGAGCACCATGCCGCCGCCGTGGATGTGGTAGACGGCCGGGGTCGGCTCGGTGGCTCCGGTGGGCCGGCAGATCACCAGGGAGATCTCGGGGGCGCCGGCGGGCCCGGGGACGGAACGCTCCTCGACGCTCCAGGCGCCGCCGCGGGCCAGGTCCTCGTCGGTGGGGGCGGCGTGCCGGGCCGCCATCGAAGCCTCGCGCATGGCCGCGATGTTCTCCAGGCTGAACCCACCGGGCGGGACGACCCCGCTCACCGCGGCGAGGGCTTCGGCGAGTTCGGGGTCGAAGGGCGGGGGCGGGCCGACCGGGACGGGGGTGGATCGGCCCGGAGTGGGGCTGGTCATCAGCGGCTCCCGGTGGTTCGCGGTCGGGTGGGACTCCCTCGTCGGCAGCCCTCAGGGGGACGTGGAGCCGCCGCCCGGGGATGCTAACCCACGGTCAGCGGTGGCCGACCGGCTCGGCGGACTCCCCCGGCAGGCCCGGCCTGTGGTCCCGCCGGGAGCCCGGCCGGTCCGCGTGGCGGCCGCTCGTCCGCGACGGCGGGGGCGCGGCCCGGGTCGAGGGCGGGGCCGCCCGGAATTCGGTGGCGACGCGCGGCTTTCCGCCTCCGTGCGGCATCCGCACGACGGCGATTCGGCCGGGCCGGCAACCTCTCTCCGTGAATGCCCGGACGACGTCGCCTCGTGACGCTCCGATGCGAGGGGCTCGGGAATACCTCAGGTATTCGGCCGGGTGCCCGTTCGCCGGGCACGGCCAAGCGGGGCGCAGGCGCACCGGGGCGGCGGAGTCCCCTCACCCGGAAAGCACAAACGCCCCGGACCGAATTGACGGCCGGGGCGTGACCTGCGAAAGTAAAGGGTTCGCGCTATCGCATGCAGACATATACACGTGGTGCGCGAAATGCTTTATGACGTCATAATATCCGGGCAGGAGTCGCATTGTCAAACGTCGAGTCTGACGAGGAATTGCGCCGGGAGCAGGCATTCATGGACCTGCTCTACGAGCGTCTGGCTGAGTTGCGGGCCCGCGCCGACTCGGCGCTCCAGGACGCCCTCGCCTCGCCGGATGGCGGTACCTTCCAGTCCCGGGTGGAGCGCGACGTGCTGGTGGCCGAGCAGTCGGGGCTGCTGGCGGCCTTCGACGCCGGCGAGCGGGGGCTGTGCTTCGGTCGCCTCGCCTTCCGGGACGGGCGCGACCACCACATCGGCCGCATCGGCATCCGCCGGGACGACGCGGAGCGCACGCCCCTGGTGCTGGACTGGCGGGCCGAGGTCGCCCGCCCCTTCTACCTGGCGACCGGGCACCGGCCGATGGGGCTGCGCCGCCGCCGCCACATCAGCTCCAAGGGGCAGCGGGTCACCGCCCTCCACGACGAGATCCTCGACCTCGCGGACACCGAGCGCACCGGACACGAGGCGAGCGACGCCGACGAGGTGCTGCTGGCCGCGCTGGACTCGGCACGCACCGGCCGGATGCACGACATCGTGCAGACCATCCAGGCCGAGCAGGACGAGATCATCCGCGCGCCCCACCGGGGCGTGCTGGTCGTGGAGGGCGGGCCGGGCACCGGCAAGACCGTCGTCGCGCTGCACCGGGCCGCCTACCTGCTGTACGCCCACCGCGAGGTGCTGGCCCGCCGGGCCGTGCTGGTCGTCGGGCCCAACCCGGCCTTCCTCGGGTACATCGGCGAGGTGCTGCCCTCGCTCGGCGAGACGGGGGTGCTGATGGCGACCCCCGGCGAGCTCTTCCCCGGCGTCACGGCCACCGGCACCGACACCCCGCGGGCGGCCCGGGTCAAGGGGGACGCGGCGATGGCCGGGGCGCTGGCGCTCTTCGTCCGCGACCAGCAGCGGCTTCCCGAGCCGGAGGTGGTGATCGACCACGAGGACGGCGAGCTGGTGCTCGACCGGGAGATCGTCTCGCGCGCCCGCCAGGAGGCCCGCGACACCGGTCTGCCGCACAACCTGGCCCGTCCGCACTTCGCCTTCCGCGTCATCGACGCGCTCACCGCGCAGCTCACCGAACGGCTGGGCGCGGACCCGTTCGGCGGCCCCAACCTGCTGGGCCCCGACGACGTGGCGCAGCTCGGCCGGAACATCGCCGCCAGCGACCGGGTGCACGCCGCCATCGGCGAGCTGTGGCCCACGCTGACGCCGCAGGAGCTGGTCGCCGACTTCCTCGCCGACCCCCTCCACCTGCCCGAGGCGGACGCCGCGGCGGTGCGGCGTGCGGACCGCACCGCCGCGTGGACGACCGCCGACGTGCCGCTGCTGGACGAGGCGGCCGAGCTGCTCGGCGAGGACGACTCGGCGGCCCAGGCCCGGGCCGAGGCCGAACGCCAGGAGCGGGTCGCCTACGCCCAGGGGGTCCTGGACCTCTCCTACGGTTCGCGGACCCAGGAGTTCGAGGACCGGGAGGACGAGGAGTCCGAGGTGCTGGCCGCGCACGACCTGATGGACGCCGAGCGGCTGGCCGAGCGGCAGGAGGAGGTCGACCACCGCACCGCGGCCGAGCGCGCCGCGGCGGACCGGACCTGGGCCTTCGGCCACGTCATCGTCGACGAGGCGCAGGAACTGTCCGCCATGGCCTGGCGGTTGCTGATGCGGCGCTGCCCGACCCGCTCCCTGACGCTGGTGGGCGACCCCGCGCAGACCGCGGAGCCCGGCGGCTGCGGCTCCTGGGAGGCGATCCTCGGCCCTTACGTCGGGGACCGCTGGGAAATGGTGCGTCTCGGCGTCAACTACCGCACCCCGGCAGAGGTGATGGAGCTGGCGGCCCGGGTGCCGCGCGCCACCGATCCCGGCTTCACCCCGCCCCGCTCGGTCCGTGCCACCGGCGAGCAGCCCTGGGTGGCGAGGGCCGAGGACCTGCCGGCGGCGGTCGCCGGGGCCGTGGCGCGGGAGCTGCCTGCCGAGGGGCGGCTGGCGGTCATCGCACCCCCGGAGCAGCTGGCCGCTCTGGCCGCGGCACTGCCCGACGCCTCCTGGGGTGAGGTGCCCGACCTGACCCGGCCGGTGGTGCTGCTCGGGCCGCGGCAGGCCAAGGGCCTGGAGTTCGACACCGTGCTCGTGGTCGAGCCCGCCGGCTTCGGACCGAGTGACCTGTACGTGGCGCTGACCCGCTCCACCCAGCGTCTGGGGTTGCTGCACTCCCGTCCGCTGCCCGCCGCCCTCGGCGACCTGACCGGGCTGGTGGCGCGGTGAGGCTGCTGGTCACCGGGGGCGCCGGCTTCATCGGCTCGCACCTGGTGCGGGCCGCCCTGGAGGAGGGCTGGGAGGTGACGGTGCTGGACCTGCTCACCTACGCCGGCAACCGGGCCAACCTGCCGCCGCCCGGCCCCCGGTGGTCGTTCGTGCGGGGCGACGTGCGCGACGGGGAGGCGCTGCGGCGGCTGCTGCCCGGGCACGAGGCGGTGGTGCACTGCGCCGCAGAGTCGCACGTGGACCGGTCCATCGCGGGGGCGACGGAGTTCACCTCCACCAACGTGCTGGGCACCCACACCGTCCTGGAGGCGGCCCGGCGTGCCGGGGTGGGGCCCCTCGTGGTGGTCTCCACGGACGAGGTGTACGGGTCGATCGCCGAGGGGGCGTGGGACGAGGAGCAGCCGCTGCGGCCCAACTCGCCCTACGCCGCGTCGAAGGCCGGTGCCGACCTGGTCGCGCTGGCCTACCACCGCACCCACGGGACGGACGTGCGGATCACCCGGTGCGCCAACAACTACGGGCCGCGCCAGCACCCGGAGAAGCTGATCCCGCACTTCGTCACCCGCCTGCTCACCGGCGGCCGGGTCCCGCTGTACGGCGAGGGCGCCAACGTGCGGGAGTGGCTGCACGTCGAGGACCACTGCCGGGCGCTGCTCTCGGTGCTGGCGGACGGTTCTCCCGGCGGGGTCTACAACATCGGCGGCGGCACGGAGTTGACCAACCGGGAGATGACCGGGCGGCTGCTGCGGCTGTGCGGCGCGGACTGGGACCGGGTGGACCGGGTGCCGGACCGCGCCGGCCACGACCTGCGGTACGCGCTGGACGACGGCCGCATCCGGCGGGAGTTGGGCTACGCCCCGCAGGTGCCGTTCGAGGACGGGCTGGCCGCCACGGTGGAGTGGTACCGCGCGAACCCGTCGTGGTGGGAGCCGGCGGTGCGGGCGGCGGGCTGACCCGGTGGCGGGCGGGCGGCACCGGCCGCCCGGGGCCCCTCGCACCCTCCCGGCAACCTTTCCTTCACTTTCTCTTCCGTGCCTGTTGGCCGGGCGTTCACCGCCGTGGCATCGTGGGCCGGTCGTTCGCGTCACTCGAACACCACCGGCGTCACCTGGTGCCGCAGGAACCGTGGAGGGCGGAAGCCGTATGGGCAGCACACGCAGGAGCAGAGGCCGGCGACGGTGGGGGGCGGCGGCGGGCGCCGCGGTGCTCACCCTGCTGAGCGGGGCGCAGGCCACGGCGGCCACCCCCGCCGGCCACCGGCCCGGGTCGACGGCCACGCCGATCAAACACCTGGTGGTCCTCTTCGACGAGAACATCTCCTTCGACCACTACTTCGCCACCTACCCGCAGGCCGCGAACACCGACGGCACCAGGTTCACCCCGTCCCGGCACACCCCGAAGGACGTCGAGAACCTGCGGACCGCGGGGCTGCTGAAGAAGAACCCCAACCAGTACCTTCCCAAGCGGCTCACCCCCGACCAGGCGGTGACCTGCGACCAGAACCACAACTACGGCCCCGAGCAGTACGCCTACAACGGCGGCCGGGCCGACAAGTTCGTGGAGAACACCGACTCCGGCAAGTGCTCGGGCAACCTCTTCGGCGAACCCGGCCTGGTGATGGACTACTACGACGGCAACACCGTCACCGCCATGTGGAACTACGCCCAGCACTACGCCCTGAACGACAACTCCTTCGGGTCGGCGTACGGCCCCTCGACGCCGGGCGCGATCGAGCTGGTCTCCGGCCAGACCCACGGCATCATCTCCACCGACCCGGCCTCCTCCACCGAGCACCCGCGCCAGACGGACAAGCCGGCCTCCAGCGTCCTGGTCTCGCCGGACAAGAACGGCGTGGGGACGATGGTCGCCGACCCGGACCCCGCCTACGACGACTGCTCCGGCTCCGACCACACCAGCAAGGACCCCTACGGGAAGCTGCTGGGCAAGAACATCGGCGACCGGCTGAACGAGAAGAAGGTCTCCTGGGGCTGGTTCCAGGGCGGCTTCCGGCCCAGCACCCCGTGGGACGGCACCTCCGGCCACCTGGCCAAGTGCGGCGGCAAGACCCACGCCAACGTCGGCGGTGAGCAGGTCGTCGACTACAGCCCGCACCACAACCCGTTCGCCTACTACGCCTCGACGGCCAACCCGCACCACGTGCCGCCGAAGAGCGTCGCCGAGATCGGCCACGACGGGCAGGCCAACCACAACTACGACCTCACCGACTTCGACGCGGCGGCGAAGGCCGGCCGGCTGCCCTCGGTGTCCTTCCTGAAGGCTCCGGCCTACCGGGACGGCCACGCCGGCTACTCCGACCCGATCGACGAGCAGCACTTCCTGGTCGACGAGATCAACACGGTCCAGAAGTCGCCGCAGTGGAAGGACACCGCCGTCGTCATCGCCTACGACGACTCCGACGGCTGGTACGACCACGTCCAGGCCAAGGTCCGCAACGGTTCGAAGGACACGTCCGTCGGCAGCAACGGCAAGGCCATGGACTCCCCCGCCTGCCAGAACGGCCCCGCGGCCGCCGGCGGGTACAAGGACCGCTGCGGCCCCGGCACCCGCCAGCCGCTGCTGGTCATCTCCCCGTACAGCAAGGTCAACCACGTCGACCACACGATGACCGAGCAGACCTCGATCACCAGGTTCATCGAGGACAACTGGCACACCGCGCGGATCGGCGACCACTCCTTCGACACCCGGGCCGGGAAGCTGGACTCGATGTTCGACTTCCGCCACCCCGACAACCGGCAGGTCCTCCTCCACGAGGACGGCTCGGTCGCCTCGGTCGGCCCGATCCGGACCGTGGCCCCCGTCCGCACGAAGCTGACCGACGTCACGGCCTCCCGGACCGCGATGGCCGAGACCGCGGCGGAGACCGGCCGGACCTCCTCGCTCCTGCCGCTGAGCCTCGGGGCCGGCGCGGCGGTCGTCGCCGTCCTCGCGGTGACCGCGGGGGTCCGCCGGCGCCGCTCGGCGGCTGACGCGGGGTGAGGCGTTTCCCGGGCGGCCGGCGCTGAGGCGGCGGTCCGGGACGGTGTCGCCGGCGGGCGGCGCGCGGCTTGCGGAGCCTGCGCGCCGCCCGTCGGCGTGTTCCGGGCCGCCGGCAGGTACCCGGACCGTGCGCGCCCGGCCCCTCGCCGGCCGGTGTCAGCCCCGGCGGGTGCGGAAGGCCTCGCCGCGGGCGTACCGGCGGACGCGGGCCAGCAGCGGGAAGCGGGTGCCCTGGGCGGCGGAGGTGCGGTCGAGCTCCTCCATCAGGCGTTGGGTGCGGGTCTCGGCGTCCAGTTCGTCGAGGATGCGGTCGACCTCCGCCAGCAGCGCTCCCTGGAGCTGCCAGGCCAGCGGGTACTCCTGGACGCGTCCCAGGAGCAGCTCGGCCATCCGGTCACGGGCCTTGATGGCCGAGGCCAGCTCGGAGGTCAGACGGCTCTCCGCCTCGTCGGCGTTGGCGCTGACCTGGGTGGAGACCAGCACGGCGAAGCTCACCAGGGCGTGCCCCATGTAGGTGAAGAGGTCCCGGACGGCGCCGGCCACCTCCGGGGGGAACAGCGGCTCGTCGGCCCCCCGGCGCTTGGCCAGGTCGGTGAGCGTGCGGGTGATCGTCCGTACGTTGACGACGCAGATCTCCAGGGTGTCCAGCCCGGTCCGCAGCACCAGGCGGGAGAGCAGCCCCTCACGGACCCGGGGGTTGAGGCGGAGGCTGTCCTCGGCCTGCCGCAGCGCCTCGTCGACCTCGGAGACGTCCTGGTCGAGTTGGCGCGCCGCGTACAGCCGTTCGGCGGCCTCCGAGACGGGGGTGTAGTCGCCCAGTGCCTCCCCGATGTAGACCAGCAGCATCCGCATGCGGCGGGCGAGGTCCTCGATGGAGCGGCCGGCGGTGGTGACCCAGAGCGGCGGGGCGAAGAAGAGGTTGAAGGCGAGGCCGATGACCGCGCCGATGATCGTCTCCAGGACGCGGTCCCAGGCCTGGGTGGCGATGTTGGTCATGCCCAGCACCAGCATGGCGCTGATCGCGACCTCGTTGACGAACTCGTAGACCCGCACGAACCGGGCGACGGTCAGTGCCAGCAGGATGATCCCGGCCAGGCTCCACCAGTGCAGCCCCACGATGGTGCTGACGCCGATGGACATCATCACGCCGATGGCGACGGCGTTGACGCGGCGCACGCTCATGGTGAGCGTCGCGTACAGCGTCACCTGCACCACGAGGAGCGCGGTCAGCGGGGCCGTCAGCGGCGCCGGCTCGTGGCTGAACTGGGTGGCGACGGCGTAGGCGATGGTCGCCGCGGTCGTGGCCCGCAGGGTCTGGGCCACGACCGGTTCCGCCAGCCGTCCCCTGACCCAGTCCCAGGCCGGCCGGACCGTCTGCGGTACGGGGAGAGCAGCAGCACGCACCTTCGGGCCTCACAGAACGGTCGCGTCGGGAGTCGACAGCGAGGCGCCCGCCGCACGGGGACCTCTCACTGCGTCTTCCCCCACTTCCGCGCCGCAGACCACCGGCGGCCCCAGCGCCACCTGTATGCACCCGGTGGCGCGGGGCGGACGGCTCCCCGCGGGTGGGCCGGTCAGAGGCGGGCGGGCCTGCGCACCGGGGCGGCGGCGCCCGTCATCAGCGCGTGGAGCGTCTCGAACTCCTCCACGCAGCGGGCCGCGCCGCGCACCACGCAGTCCAGCGGTTCCTCGGCGACGGTGACCGGCACCCCGGTCTCCTGACGCAGCCGCAGGTCCAGGCCGCGCAGCAGGGCTCCGCCGCCGGTGAGGTGGATGCCGCGTTCGTAGATGTCGCCGGCCAGTTCGGGCGGGCACTCGTCCAGGACCCGGCGGACCGCGCCGACGATGATCTCGACCGGTTCGGCCAGTGCCTCGCGTACCTCGTCCTCGGCCAGTTCCTGGATGCGCGGCAGGCCGCTGACGTTGTCGCGGCCCCGCACGGTGTAGGTCGTGGGCCGCTCCGGTGCGCCGTCCTCGTCGGCGGCGACCGGGGTCCACGCGGCGGAGCCGACGGCCTTCTTGATGTCCTCGGCCGAGGCCTCACCGATGAGCAGCGAGTGCTTCTTCTTGACGTGGGCGAGGACGGCCGCGTCGAGGGCGTCCCCACCGGTGCGCACCGACTGGGCGGTGACGATGCCGCCCATGGAGAGCACGGCCACCTCGGTGGTGCCGCCGCCGATGTCGACGACCATGCAGCCGTAGGGCTCCTCGACGGGCAGTCCGGCGCCGATGGCCGCCGCCATGGGCTCCTCGACCAGGTGCACCTCGCGGGCGCCGGCCCCCTTGACCGACTCGACGACGGCGTACCGCTCGACGCCGGTGACGCCGGAGGGGACGCAGACCACCACGCGCGGTTTGGCGAACCGGCGGGCCGGCAGGGCCTTGCGCATCAGGGCGCGCAGCATCTGCTCGGCCGCGTCGAAGTCGGCGATGACCCCGTCGCGCAGGGGGCGCATGGTGGTGATGCCGGAGGGGGTCCGCCCGAGGGTGCGTTTGGCGTCGAGGCCGACCGCGACCACGTCGCCCGTGGCGTTGACGGCCACGACGGAGGGTTCGTTGAGGACGACGCCCTTGCCGCGGGCGTAGACGAGTGTGTTGGCAGTGCCGAGGTCGATGCCTATGTCATACGTTCCGGACGCGGTGCTGGACGCCATGGGTTCGTTTGCTCTCTCTCGACGGGTGGGCTACGCCTGACCCGCGGGACGCGGGGGCCGAGACCGCGCGATCGCGGACATCAGCCCCAGACACCGTCAAGGCGTCCATTACGGGCGATCTCCAGCGTACAGGCGTTCGTCTGACCTGCGGTTGTTCGCTACGACGTTCGGGTGGCGGGCTCAGGGCGAGAGCGCCTCGGCGAGGTCGTCGAGGGCGTCGACCAGCAGGTCGGCGGTGCGCAGTGCCACGCCCGGCGCCACCCCCGGCGCCTCGGCCTCTGCCTCCGCCTCCCAGCGCAGCCAGGTCTCGCGCAGTTCGCCGAAGTCCAGGGGGGCGTGGTCCCGGATGGCCTCGGCGGCCGGTTCCAGGCTCTCGCGCAGGGTGTAGACGAACGCGACGGCCTCCGGGGAGGTCGGGGCGTCGCGCGGCGGCAGGTGGGCCTCGGCGATCATCGTGACGTGGCCGACGGTGGACAGGGCCGTCTCGGCCGCGGACGCGGTGGCCAGCGAGAGTCCGCGGTGGCGCACGGGCTCCTGCTCGGCGCGGCCGACGCTCTCCTCCCACGCGGCGCGCGCCGACCTGGCGTTCAGCAGGGCGTCCCGCACCTGGCGGGGCCTGCGGTCGGCCGGGCGGGCGTAGATGTCGAAGACGGCGACGGCGTAGGCGCCCTGGGCCAGCAGCCAGTCGGCGAGGCGCTCCCGCAGCCGGGGCGTCTCCCAGGCGGGGAAGAGGGCGTAGGAGAGCATCGCCAGCAGCCCGCCGGCCAGGGTGAGGACGGCGCGTTCGGAGACCGTCTGCTGCCAGCCCGTCCCCGCGATGCCCAGCAGGAAGACGACGTACGCGCCGACGCACGCCGAGGAGACCGAGACGCCGGTGCGCATCAGCAGGTACATCAGGAAGACGCAGCCGACGGCGAGTGCGGCGCTGAGGTAGGGAGCGGGCCCGTTCAGGAGCGCCACGACGGCGCCGGCCAGGGCGACGCCGACGACGGTGCCGGTGAACCGGGCGACGCCGCGGGCGTAGGTCTGCCCGAAGTCGGGGCGCAGCACCATCACCGCGGTCATCGGCGCCCAGTAGGCGTGCCCGTAGGGCAGCAGGTGGGCCAGGAGGTAGCCGAGCGAGGTGACGACGCTGACCCGCAGGGCGTGCCGCAGGATGCGGGAGGACCAGGTGAACTGGCGGCGCACCGAGTACAGCGCCATCGGCACCAGCTTGGGCATGCCGGGGCGCAGCAGGTGGCCGCGCTCGCCGGTCTGCGCGGCCCGGGAGGCCTCCACGGGTTCGTCGGTGAGTTCGACGGCGTCGGCGAGGAGGGAGATCAGGCGCAGGCCCGCGCGGCGGGCGGCGCCGGTGAGGGCGTACTCGCTCTCCGGCACCCCGAGCACCGCGGTGGCCTCGGCCGGGAGCCGCACCGGACGGGCGTGGCGGACGGCGTGGGCGACGGCGTCCAGGACGGTCGCGGCGGCGCCCAGTAGGTCGTTGACGCGCTGCCGTTGCGGGCCCTCGGTGGGTGCGCCCACCACGGGGTCGGCGAGGGAGGCGAGGACGGGGCGGACCTGTTCGGCGAGGCCGCGGGGGCCGTGCAGCTGGACGGGGCGGTGGCGGGCCTGGTGGGGCGTCATCTCGGCGGCGAGCCGGGCGTCCATCAGCGGGGCGGGGTCGAAGGGGGCGACCGGGTCCTCCCGCAGCCGGCGGGCGTAGTCGGCCTCGGCGGCCAGGGCGTCGGCCAGGGCGTCCCGGCGCGAGCCCCAGCGTCGGATCGGCACCAGCACCACCAGCGCCGCCTGCACCACGCCGCCGGCAGCGATGAGTGCGGCGTGTTCGAGGGCGCCGAGGACCGAGGTCGGCAGGGTGACGGTGACGAGCATGACGGAGATGGTCTGGGTGCCGATGAGCCCCGCCACCGGCCCGACCGCCCAGGCCATGCCGGCGGTGAACGTCCACACCGCCAGCAGCACCAGGAAGACCGCGTAGTGCACGGCCGCGAGGTAGCCGAGGAAGGTGGAGACGGCCAGCGCCCCGGCCACCGCCAGCGCGAGGACGGGACGGGGCCGCCAACTGCGCTGGAAGGTGGTGATGCCGGCGGAGAAGGCCCCGAACGCGGAGGAGACGGCCAGGGTGGGGCTGGCCAGCCACAGGCTGAGGAAGACGACGAGTGCGACACCGGCCGCGCCGCGGACGGCGAGCAGCGGAGTGAGTTTGGCGCGCTCGACGGTCAGTCCGGACCGTGCGGTCGTCTTCAGCGCGCTCGACCAGCTCATACGGAGAGAATACGGGGCGGGCCGCGGGGGTCGGCGGTGGCGGGGGGGGCCGGGGCGTCACCGTGCGTGCCCCGGCCCCGCTCCTCACATCGTGCAGGCCACGTCGAGGAGCTGGAGGCGGTGGCGGCCGTCGGTGTCCACGTAGACGGTGAAGCGGGCGGACCGGCCGGCGGACCGGCGGGTGGTGACGGTGGCCCAGGCGGTGTGGGGTGCGTCGGCGGCGGCCACCGGGCCCACGGTGACCTCCTGCGGGGCGGCGGCCGGGTGGCCGGGGGCGGGGCGGGGTGCGCAGAGCAGCAGGTCGTCCTCGGGCATGTCGGCCGCCTTGCGCCGGAGTTCCTCGGCGACGTCGCGGCGCCGGGCCTGGTCGGTGGGGCCGTGGTGGCCGTAGAAGGCGGTGAGGAAGCGGTGCACGGCCCAGGGGGAGTGCCGGGCCGCGGGGGCTGCCCGGCCGGGCCCGGTGGCGGCGGGCCGGGGCGTGGCCGGCGCGGGGGTGGCGGGCGCGGGGGTGGCCGGCGCGGGGGTGGCCGGCGCGGGGGTGGCCGGCGCGGGGCCGGTCGGGGGCTTGGCCGGACGTGGGGCGGCGGCCGGTGCGGTGGCGGCCGGGGAGGACGCAGGGGCGGCTGGGGGCGGTGGTGCGGCGGCGCCGGCCGGGGGCGTGGCGGGGAGGGCGAGGGCGGCTGCGGTGGCGGCGCACGCGAGGAGGGTGCGAGGTGCGGGCATGGAGGGTGGGTGCCCCCTGGCGGTCGGGGGCCTCGCCGGCCGTCGGCTTCTCCCTCCGCCGCCGCACCGACGCCACACGGAAGGCCGTGTCGCGCCGGGCCCGGCCCGAGGGCGTCCCGTCTCGCCCGCCCGTCTCCGCCTCCGTCCCGGCGGCCTCCTGCCTCCCGGCCGCTCCGGGGGCGGGGCGGCGCCGCACCGGCTCAGGAGACCACGTCCTTGCGGGCGAATCCGCGGAAGGCGAGGGCGACCAGGACCAGCGCGTAGCCGACGGAGACCGCGCAACCCTGGATCATGCCGGTCCAGTCCAGCTGCGGTTGCAGGGCGTCGGCCCAGGCGAACTGCCAGTGGGCGGGCAGCGCTTCGCGCCAGTCGCCCAGGGCCGTGACCTGGTCGAGCACGTTGCCGACGATGGTGAGGCCGACGGCCCCGCCGACCGCTCCCAGCGGTGCGTCGGTGGCGGTCGACAGCCAGAAGGCGAGCCCCGCGGTGACCAGGTTGCTGACGAAGAGGTAGGCCACCACGACCAGCAGCCTGGGGACGGCTTCCCCGGCGGGCAGCACGCCACCGGTGGGCAGTTGCAGCGGGCCCCAGCCGTAGGCCACCGTTCCCGCTGCCAGGGCCACCAGGGGCAGCAGCACCATCGCCGCCAGGCTGTAGCCCAGCGCCACCACCAGCTTGCTCAGCAGCAGGCGGGCCCGGGGCACCGGGGCGGCCAGCAGGTACCGCAGCGAGGACCAGCTCGCCTCCGAGGCCACCGTGTCGCCGCAGAACAGCGCCACCGGCACCACCAGCAGGAAGCCGGCGGAGACGAAGAGGCTCACGGCGGCGAAGTTGGGCCCCGAGGCCGTCGCGGTGTCCATGAGCGTGATCCGCCCCGAACGCGAGGCGGGCGTCCCGCCGATGGCGAACGCGGCGATGAGCACGAACGGCAGCGCCGCCAGCACCAGGCCGACGACGAGGGTCCGCCTTCGCTTCCACTGCCGGCGCGCCTCCACCCGCAGGGGCAGGGTGCGGCCCGGACGGTAGCCGTGGGCCCGTGGGACGGGTGCCTTCGCGGCAGTGGTCACCTCTCGCCTCCGATCAGTGTCAGGAACGCGTCCTCCAGGCGCCGGTGCGGGCCGACGCGTTCCACCGGGACCTTCAACCGCACCAGGCCGGCCAGGATCTCCGAGGTGCTCGCCGAGCCGTCGGGACGCACCAGCAGGCCCTCCTCGGCCGGGGTCGCGGACGCCACTCCGGGGAGGGCGGCGACCTCCTGCGCCACGGCCTCCGGCACGGGTTCCGCGGTGCCCACGAGCAGGGTGTCGCCCACGCCGACGATCTCACCGACCGGGCCGGCCTGGACCAGCCGGCCGCGGTCCATGACGACCAGGTGCGTGCAGGTCTGTTCGACCTCGGCGAGGAGGTGGCTGGAGACGACGACGGTACGGCCGGCGGCGGCGTACCGGGTCATCACGCCGCGCATCTCGCGGATCTGCGGCGGGTCCAGGCCGTTGGTCGGCTCGTCGAGGATGAGGAGGTCGGGCAGGCCCAGCATGGCCTGGGCGATGGCCAGCCGCTGCCGCATGCCCTGCGAGTAGGTGCGCACCGCGCGGTCGAGGGCGTCGCCGAGCCCGGCGATCTCCAGGGCCTGGTCGAAGTGGGCGTCCTCGGGCGGCCGGGCGGTGGCCCGCCAGTACAGTTCGAGGTTCTCGCGGCCCGAGAGGTGCGGCAGGAACCCGGCGCCCTCGACGAAGGCGCCGACCCGGGAGAGGACCGGGGCGCCGGGCCGGACCGCCTGCCCGAAGACCCGGATCTCGCCGGCGTCGGGGCGGATGAGGCCCATCAGCATGCGCAGCGTGGTGGTCTTGCCGGCGCCGTTCGGGCCCAGCAGCCCGAGGACCTGGCCCTGCTCCACCCGGAAGGAGACCTCGCGGACGGCGTAGCGGTCGGCGGAGCCGGCGTACCGCTTGCTCAGCCCCGTGATCTGCACCGGGACTCGGGCGAGGGCGGGGTCGGGGGCCGGGGCCGCGGTGCGGCGCCGGCCGGTGAGCAGCAGCAGTGCCGCGAGGAGGGCGCAGCCCAGCGGCAGCCACCAGGTCCAGGCGGGCAGGGCGCCGGCGCCGCCGGTGAGCCGGGGCGCGGTGGGCAGGCTGAGCGTGCCCGGCGCCGTTCCGGCGGCCGTGCGGCTGCCGGCGGGAGCCAGGGCGACGTGGTAGGTGGCGGGTTCGACGGGTGAGGCGTAGGCGAGGTCGGTGGCGGAGAGCACCACCCGCAGCCGGTGGCCGGCGGCGAAGGCGTGGTCGACGGCCGGCAGGCGCAGCGTGACGGTCCGCCCCCCGCCGCGGCCGGCGTCCTCCTTGACCCCGGTCAGCCGGTAGGGGACGACGAGTTGGTGCGGCAGCACCTGTTGGCGGCCGTCGGCCGAGACGTCGTAGAGCTTGGCGAAGAGCACCGCCTCGCCGGTGCTGGAGCCGACCTTCACGCGCACGGTGGGCTCGCCGGTGACCCGCACGGAGGAGGTCAGCGGGCGGGTGTCGAAGTGCGCGTACTCACCGGGGATGTCCAGGGAGAGGCCGGCGCCGGCCGCGGACAGGGAGCTGAGCGCCCCGACGCCGGGGACGGTGGAGATCGCCGGCGGTCCGGCGCCGGCGGGGTTGGCGAAGGTCTGGGCCACGCCGGACAGCCGCACGGTGCGGGGGTCGCCGCTCAGGCCCGGGTAGCGGTCGGCGCTCGCACCGGTCAGCCGGGCCGAGCCGTTGGTGGAGTCCACGCCGCCGGTGCGGCTGACGCGGAAGGCCGGACCGGTGTCCACGCTCCGGTCGCCCTTGAGGTAGCGGTCGAACCAGGTGGTGGTGCGGTCAAGGACGCGGGCCGCCTCGGTGTCGCCGCCGTCGTGGCCGCCGGCGGTCCAGTCCACGTCCACCGGGGCGCCGCCCCGGGCGATGGCCCGGGCCATGGCGTCGGCCTGGTCGAGGGGGAAGAGGCTGTCGGTCTGGCCCTGGGTGATGAGGGTGGGCACCTTGATGCGGTCGGCGACGGCGGACGGGCTGCGCGCGGTGAGCAGGGCGCGGGCCGCGGCGTCCGGCTTCCCGGACACCGCCACCCTCCGGTACATGGCGCACAGTTCGTCCTCGAAGCGTGCGCAGGACGAGCCGTCCCCGCCTGCGGCGGTGCCGCCGGGCGCGGGGGTGCTCGCCGCGCCGCCCGGGGCGTCCGTGCCGGCCGCGCCGCCGGTGTCTCCCGCCCCGGCCGTGCCGCCGCTGCCGCCGGCGTTCGTGGTGTCGGTACCGGTGGCCGTGCCCGGTGCGGTGCCGGCGGCCGGGCCCGCGGCGCCGGTGGTGAAGAAGATCTGCGTCCACAGCTTCTTGAACACGCCGTGGGGGAAGAGGGCGTCGGCCAGGTTCCAGTAGGTGAGGGAGGGGGCGATGGCGTCCACGCGCCGGTCGTAGCCGGCCGCGAGGAGGGAGACCGCCCCGCCGTAGGAGGCGCCGGCCACGCCGACGCGCGGGTCGCCGGCCTTGTCCAGCCGCACCTGGGGGCGTCGCGCCAGCCAGTCCACCAGGTGGCGGACGTCGGCCACCTCACCGTCCGGGTCGTTGAGGCCGATCTTCCCGGTCGAGCGTCCGAAACCCCGGGCGGACCAGGTCAGTACGGCGTAGCCGGCGCGGGCGAGGTGCTCGGCCTGCGCGCGGACGTCGTCCTTGCTGCCGCCGAAGCCGTGGCCGAGCAGCACCGCGGGCCGGCGGCCCGGGCCGCCGGCCGTGAAGAAGGAGGTGTCGAGGGAGACCTCCTGCTCGCTCCCCGGCGCGGCGGGCGTGTGCAGGACCTGGTCGGTGCGGTGGACCGGCGCCGGGTCCTCGGCGAGGGCCGTGGCCGACCAGGCGAGACCACCGGCCAGGACGACGAGGGCCGTCAGCACCGCGTACAGCCGCCGCCCGCGCAGGCGCAGTGATCGCAGACTCATGGCCGCATCCTAGGGACGCCACCTGACGATCACACCGTCCTACCGGAGGAGAGAAGGCCACCGGGCGCCCCTTCACGGTGCGCGGCGAGGGCCGGCGGGCTCCTCTCCCCGCCGGCCCGGTCCGCCACTCGGGTGACGGGGGTGCCTCGCCGCCGCGCCCCGCCACCTGCGGCCTCGCGGTCCGATTAGCCTCCGATACGACGTGCGCCCGGGTCGGGGCCCGGCGCACGGTCCACACGTCCGGGGCCCGCAGGTCCCGGAGGGACGAGAGGAAACGGCGCCATGTCAGCTCCCGGCCGCCCGGCACCGGTTGCGCTCCGCGGCGCGACGGCCCTGGCCTCCGCCCTCGTCCTGTGCGTCACCGCCGGCCCGGCCGCCGCACACGGTCCCCGTCCGGTGCTGCTGGTGCGGCCCGACGGATCGGCCGTCACCGTCGGGCCCGCCTCGGGCTGCTTCACGGTGGCCGGGCCGGTGCGTTCGGTGAGCGTGCCCTTCGGCCACGGCGTGGAGTTCCACGCCGGTCCCCGCTGCACCGGTGGGGTCACCTTCGCGGGAGCGGACAGCCGGACCTTCGAGGATGCCGTCGCGGTGCGCAGCGTGCGGGTCGACACCACCGAGGAATGAAGCCCCAGGACGCGTCCCGGGAGCCGCCCCCGGCCCGGCGTTCGCCCGCCGCTCACCCCGCGCTCCGCAACCGCCCGCGCGACCTGACAGACTCAAGGGAGCAACCCGCGCTTAAGCTCCCATGACGGGAGACTTCGGTCACATGCTCGGAGGCGGTCGGGCCGGGTCCCGGCCAGGTGGCGCCGGCACCCCCGCGATGCGGTCCGCCCGGCCGCCCCGGGACCGGCAGCCCGTCCCGCCCACGGCGGTGGCCCGTGGCGAGGGCGCGGGAGCAGCCCGCACCTGCACGACCGCACGACCTCGGAAGGCCGGCCTGCCGATGACGCACGCACGCTCTCCCCGCACCTCCCGCCCCCTCCCCGCACCCGGTCCCCGCACCGGCCCGGCCGGGCCCGTCGGGTGCCGCGGCGCTCTCGGCGCGGGGAGCTGATCGGTGTGGCGGGACTCGGTTCCGGACGCCGGACGCGGCAGGAGGCACGTGACCCCAGGGAACCCGACGCCCGGCGGACGGCGGGACCCGCGGCGGCGCCGGGCGGTGCGCGCCTGCCCCGGTTCGTCGTCGCCGTCGCCGTCGTCGCCGCGATCGGCGGTGCCCTCTTCGGCTACGACACCGGTGTGATCTCGGGGGCCCTGCCCTACCTGGCCGGGTACTTCTCGCTCGGTTCGCTCGGCGAGGGCGTGGTCACCAGCTCCCTGCTGATCGGTGCGGCCTTCGGCTCGCTCGCCGGCGGGCGGATCGCCGACGGGCTGGGCAGGCGCCGGGCGCTGCTCTGCGCCTCAGTGGTCTTCGTGGCCGCCTCGCTGGCCGTGGCGTTCGCCCCCACGGCGGCCTTCCTGGTGGTGGCGCGGGCGGTGCTGGGCCTGGCGGTCGGCAGCGCCTCGGTGATCACCCCGCTCTACCTCTCCGAGGTGGCGCCGCCGCACGTGCGCGGCCGGCTGGTCTCCCTGAACTCCCTCATGATCGTCAGCGGTCAGCTGCTGGCCTACCTGGTCAACGCGGTGCTCGCCCACTGGGCCGCCTGGCGCTGGATGCTGGCGTTCGCCGCGGTACCGGCACTCGCCCTGCTGGCCGGCATGGTCTTCCTGCCCGACACGCCGCGCTGGTACGTGGGACGGGGACGGGTCGAGGACGCCTCCCGGGTGCTGCGGCGGTCGCTGCCCGAGGGCGGGGTGGAGGAGGAGCTGGCCCGCATCGAGGAGGCCAGGGCCCACGAGCGGAGCGCCCGGACGGGCGTGCGGCACCTGCTGCGCACTCCGTGGCTGCGCCGGCTGCTCCTGATCGGTGTCGGCCTCTCGGTCGTGCAGCAGGTGACCGGGGTCAACGCCGTGGTCTACTTCGCCCCCACCATCCTGCGCACCACCGGTCTGGCCGTGGACACGGCGATCACCGCGAGCATCGCCGTCGGCGTGGTCTCGGTGCTGGCCACCGTCGTGGGCATGACGCTGGTCGACAGGGTGGGGCGGCGCCCCCTGACGCTCGGCGGGCTGACGGGCATGACCGTCTCGCTGGTGCTGCTGGGCGCCGCGTTCCTGCTGCCGCCGTCCACCGGCGTCAGCTTCCTCGTCCTGGCGTTGATGGTCTGCTACATGGGCTGCATGCAGGCGACGCTGAACATCTCGGTGTGGCTGCTGCTGGCGGAGATGTTCCCGCTGCGGGTGCGGGGCCCCGCCATGGGGGCCGCGGTGTTCGTGATGTGGCTGTGCAACTTCGCGGTCGCGCTGCTCTTCCCGGTGGTGCAGGAGGCCGTGGGCGCCTCCGTGACCTTCTGGCTGTTCGCGGTGGCGTGCGTGCTCTCCTTCGTCTTCTGCCACCGGTACGCCCCGGAGACCAAGGGCGTGCCGCTGGAGGAGCTGGAGCACCGTCTGCGGGCCGGGGCCGGGGGCTGACGCCCGGCCCCGGCCACCCGCCACGCCGGGCCCGGTGCGTAACCGTTCCGCCACGTCCTTCCCGGCCCCATCACGGAGGTCCGCATTACACGGGCCTTCCGTCACAGGGGAGCGACAGCCCCTGTCCGTGTTCACGGAGCGTCGTTCTCAGGGCCCAAGGTCCGTGATCATCACCCGTCGCACCCGGCCGCCCGGCCGCGGTCGCCGGCGGGAGCTGGAGGTGCCGAATGTCCATGACCGACCGGACGCCGTGGTCGTACAAGGAGATCGCCGCACACATCGGGGTGCAGCCGGACACCGTGCGCTCCTACCGCAAGCACGGGCTGCTCCCGCCGCCCGACCTGCGCAAGGGCGGCCGTCCGTACTGGTACGCCGACACCATCCGCCACTGGGTCACCCAGCGCCCCGGCCACCGCGGGCGCCGAACCTGACCTCGTTCTCGGGGGACGGGGTGACACCCCGCGCCCCGGTGGCGCGGACGAGGTGCCCCCGGGCCGCTGCGTCCGGCCGTCCCGCGGTGGCCCCGGCCGGCGTGTCCGCCCGGCGCCGCACGGGGAGCCGCCGCCCGACCCAGCCCACCAGCACGGCCACGCCGGCCACCGCGCAGGAGACGGCGAAGCCCACGCCCACCGCGTGCAGCGGTTGTCCGACGGCCGCGCTCCCCAGGTAGCCGAGCCCCACCGAGTAGCCCGCCCACACCGACTCGGCGATCGCGGCGGCGGTGGCGAACCGGCGCACCGGGTGGCGGAGGACTCCGCAGGTGAGCGCCGCGACGATCCGCCCACTGGGCAGGAAGCGGACGGCGACGACGAAGGGCAGACCGTGGCGCCGCACCCCCCGCCACGCCCGGTCCAGGGCCACCCGGGACCGGGCGTGGCGCTCCAGGAGCCTGCGCAGGGGGCCGCCGAACCGCCGGGCGAGCAGGTACATCACCAGGTCGCCGGCGAGTGCGCTGCCCGCCACGACCACCAGCACCAGTACCAGCGGCAGCCGGCCCTGCGCGGCGAGCACCCCGGCCGTCACCAGCAGCGCCGAGTTGGGCACCAGCGGAGGCGCGGTCGTCACCGCGAGCAGCAGGTACAGCGGCAGCGGGTCCATGGCCACCTCTCGGGCGGGCTCCCGGCAGGGCGCGACCGACGGCGCGCCGGGCGCTGCGGCGTCCACCCCTCTCCAGCCTGCCGGGTCCCCCGGATGCCGGCAACGACACGAGCCTGCGGGGCCGCCGCCTCGTTGGGAGGGCGGGGCCGCGCGTCCCGCGCTTCCCGCCGGTGGGTCGCGGCGTGCGGCCGTCCGGCAACCGGAACCCGAGCGTCCCTCACCGAACGTATACCCCTAGGGGGTATAGACTGGAGGTCCGGCGGGCAGGAGTCCCCGAGCAACCACCCAAGGAGGCCCATCGTGAGCAGCACCCCCGGCGTCACCACCACCTACAAGGTCAACGGCATGACCTGCGGCCACTGCGAGGGCGCGGTCCGCTCCGAGATCTCCGAGCTGGCCGGCGTCGAATCGGTCGAGGCGTCCTCGGCCAGCGGACTGGTGACCGTCGTCTCCGCGGCGCCGCTGGACGAGGCGCAGGTGCGGGAGGCCGTCGACGAGGCCGGCTACGAGCTGGTCGGACAGGTCTGATCCGTCGTGTCCCCCACGCCCTCGGCATCCCACTCCGCAACCGCCCCGCCCGAGGCGGCGGCCGACCCCGGGGCCGTCCCGGCGGACGGCCCCACCGCGCGGGCGGAGCTGGAGATCGGCGGCATGACCTGCGCGTCGTGCGCCACCCGCGTGGAGAAGAAGCTCAACCGCATGCCGGGCGTCTCGGCCTCGGTCAACCTCGCCCTGGAGACGGCGAGCGTGACCCACGGGCCGGACGTGTCCGTCGCCGACCTCGTCGCCACCGTCGAGCGGACCGGCTACACCGCCCGCGAGGTGGTGGCCGCGGCACCGCCCGCCGGGTCCGCCGCCGCTCAGGCCGGCGGCAGGAGCGGCGCGCAGGCCGACGCGACCGAGGACGGGGGGCCCGGACCCGCGCCCTCCGACCCGGCGGCGGACCCGGCTGAGTCCAGGGCCGGGACGGAGGCGGCACAGAGCGCCCGTGCGGCGCGGCAGCGGCTGACCGTCTCGGCCGTCCTCTCGCTGCCCGTGGTGGTGCTGGCCATGGTGCCGGCGCTCCAGTTCGACAACTGGCAGTGGCTCTCGCTCACGCTGGCCGCGCCCGTCGTGGTCTGGGGCGCGCTGCCCTTCCACCGGGCCGCGTGGACCAACCTGCGGCACGGCGCCACCACGATGGACACCCTGGTCTCGCTGGGCACGCTGGCGGCCTTCGGCTGGTCGCTGTGGGCGCTCTTCCTGGGCGACGCCGGCATGCCGGGGATGCGGCACGGCTTCGACCTGACGGTCTCGCGCGGTGACGCCGGCTCCTCGATCTACCTGGAGGCCGCGGCGGGGGTGACCACACTCATCCTCCTCGGCCGCTACCTGGAGACGCGGTCGCGCCGCCGGGCCGGTGCGGCCTTGCGGGCCCTGATGCAGCTGGGCGCGAAGGACGTCGTGGTGCTGCGCGAGGACGGGGAGGTGCGGGTGCCGCTGGAGCGGCTCGCCGTCGGCGACCGGTTCGTGGTCCGCCCGGGTGAGAAGATCGCCACCGACGGCACCGTGCTGGAGGGCGTCTCGGCGGTGGACGCCTCGGCGCTGACCGGCGAGTCCGTCCCGGTCGACGTGGCACCGGGTGACACGGTCACCGGCGCCACCGTCAACACCTCCGGCCGGCTGGTCGTGGCGGCGACCCGGGTCGGCGCGGACACCCGACTCGCGCAGATGGCGCACCTGGTGCGGGAGGCGCAGAACGGCAAGGCCGCGGTGCAGCGGCTGGCCGACCGGGTCTCGGCCGTCTTCGTCCCGGTCGTGCTGCTGCTCTCCCTCGCCACCCTGGTGGGGTGGCTGCTGGAGACCGGCAGCGCCTCGGCGGCGTTCACCGCGGCCGTCGCCGTCCTGATCATCGCCTGCCCCTGCGCACTGGGGCTGGCCACGCCGACGGCCCTGATGGTCGGCACCGGGCGGGGCGCTCAGCTCGGCATCCTCATCAAGGGACCCGAGGTACTGGAGTCCACCCGCCGGGTCGACACCGTCGTCCTGGACAAGACGGGCACGGTGACCACCGGCCGGATGACGCTGGCCGAGGTGGCGCCCGAACCGGCGGAGTCGGAGGCGGAACTGCTGCGGCTGGCCGGGGCGCTGGAGCACGCCTCCGAGCACCCGGTGGGGCGGGCGATCGCCGACGGGGCGCGGGAGCGCCTGGGGAGCCTGCCCGCAGCCACCGACTTCGAGAACGTCCCCGGCCTGGGGGTGCGCGGTCGCGTCGGCGGCCACCTGCTGCTGGCCGGCCGGCAGGCGCTGCTGGCGCAGGCCGGTGTCACGGTGCCCGAGGGGTGCGCCGCGGCCGTCGAGGCGGCTCAGGCTTCGGGGCGGACGGCCGTGCTGGTGGCCTGGGACGGCCGCGCCCGAGGGGTGGTCGGGGTGGCCGACGCCGTGAAGGAGACCAGTGCCGAGGCGGTCGCACGGCTGCGCGGCCTGGGCCTGCGCCCGGTGCTGCTGACCGGCGACCACGAGGCGGTGGCGCACTCCGTGGCCCGGGCGGTGGGCATGGACCGGCCGGGGGACGAGGTCATCTCCGGTGTGCTGCCCTGGGAGAAGGCCGCGGTGGTGCGCAGGCTCCAGGAGGAGGGGCGGGGCGTGGCCATGGTGGGCGACGGGGTCAACGACGCGGCGGCGCTGGCCACCGCGGACCTCGGGATCGCCATGGGCACCGGCACGGACGCCGCGATCGAGGCCGGCGACCTGACCCTGGTCCGCGGCGACCTGCGGGCCGCGGCGGACGCCGTGCTGCTGGCCCGCCGCACCCTGGCCACCATCCGCTCCAACCTGTGCTGGGCCTTCGGCTACAACGTGGCGGCCATCCCGCTGGCGGCGGCCGGGCTCCTCAACCCGATGGTGGCGGGGGCGGCGATGGCCTTCTCCTCGGTCTTCGTGGTCGGCAACAGCCTGCGGCTGCGGCGGTTCCGGGGAGTGTCCGGCTGACGGGACCGGGGCCCGCACCGAGCGCGCCGCGGCGCCGGCAGGGGCAGCAGGGGTGTCACCCGCCGCCCCTGCCAGGCCCCGGCCGGCAGGGGCGGCGCCGGTCAGCGACGCATCCTCAGGACCGCCCCCCGCGCACCACCCGGACCTGAGCCACCTCCATCAGCCCGTCGAGTTCCACCTTGCCCACCCGCTGGTCGGCGCTGACCGTCAGGCCGGTGCGGCGCACGGTGTCCAGGAGGCGTTCGGCGAGCGGGAGGACCATGTGCCGGCCCCAGCAGCGCTCACTGGCGGGTCCGAAGGGCAGGTACCCGGGGTGGGTCTCCGGGTCGAGGGCGGCCCAGCGCTCGGGGAGGAAGCGGTCCGGTTCCTCGAAGAGGGCGGGGTCGCGGTGGCTGAGCAGCGGCAGGAGCAGCAGGTCGTCGCCCGGGCCGATCCGCTCGTCCACCGCGCAGAACTCCGGCGAGGCCACCCGCAGGATGTTCCAGGAGGGCGGCAGCAGCCGCAGCGCCTCGGCGATGAGGTGGCGGGCGGGGGTGGTGTCGTCGAAGGGGGCGCCGAGCCAGACGGCGCTGGTGACGAGCGCGGCGACGGTGAAGCACACCGGTGCCGCGACCCGGCGGTAGAGGTACATCGCGTACCGGCGGTCGGCGTAGGTGTCGGCGTCCAGGACGAGCCCCGCGAGCCGGGAGAGGGGGACCTGCGCGCCGGGCCGCGGCAGCAGTGCGGCACCGGAGGTCACCGCGGACCAGGTGAGCTTGGGGGTCAGTTCCAGCCGGCGGTCCACGAGCACTCGGAAGCGGCGGCGCTCCTCGCCGAAGACGAGGTCGCGGAGGTAGTCGTGCGGGACCTGCGGCCAGGTCCCGGTCAGGTCGAGCGCGTCCGGCACCGGGGTCTGCAGCGCCCTGCGGACGTCCGCGGAGACGGCCTGCATGTAGGTGGCGGCGTCGGTCCGGCTCACCCGGCGCTTGCGGACGGGCTTGAAGGTGGGACGCTCCTCGGCGGCTGCCGGACGGCTGCGCAGCACCGCGTCCATCAGCTCCGGGCCGGCGACGCCGACCGTGTCGGGCTCCAGCCGGAACAGGTCGGCCCCGCGGTGGCGGGCGAGCAGCGCCTCGATGCGCGGGGCGAACCGCAGGGTCCGGCCGCCGACGCCGGTGGCGGTCACTGGTTCGGACATGGCGTCCCTCCGTGGGCGAGCGGTGCGGAGGGCCGCGAGGGCCGTCCGCACCGCTCCCTGGTCAGCGGCCGGCAGCGCAACTCCCGGCCCGGTTCCGATCCGGGGTCGACCGTCCGGTCAGACCCAGCCGTACCAGGCGTAGGCCTTCAGGCTCTTCTCCGGGCGCATCCTCTTCACCATGCGAACGAACTTCATCGTGGCCTCCCTTGACGGGTTTTCCGAAGGTCTCCGGGCGGTGAGGTCACCGTCCGGAGGGTCGCGGAAGCAGTGAAGTCAGGTGCACATGTGTGGTCAAGTGACGGGAGTCACCGTAAAGGTTGACCAGCCGGGGTTTGGTGGACATGTCCATGTCCAATCCCTTGAGGGGGTGGCGGCCGGGCCCGCAGTCGCGGCGGTCGGAAGTGCGAGGCCGGGGCCGTGCCGGGGGCCTGCCGGGGCTCCGCGCCACCGGGACACCCGCCCCGCCGCCCAGGAGCGCCCGCGGCCCCCGGACGCGGAGCGGCCCCCGTTCCGGCGGCGCGGATTTTACGTCCGGCACCCTTCGGGGCCCGCCCCGCACGCCCCCGGCGCCCAACGCGCCGGACCACGCCACCCCGGGCACCCACCCACACCCCCACGCGAACTCCACAAGCGTCACACTGTCCCCACGTACCACACGGAAGGTCAACGAGAGTTTCAGACATGGGGTGTTGACCGCTTACGTACCCTTATAGACAGAGACGCAGATCACACTCTCCGCAACGTAACCATTGCGGGGGGTCGTGAGTCTTTAGAGACGAGTGCAGGCACCCGGCGGCGCCTGCACGCGAGAAGCCGGAAGGGTCTTGGGGGATCTTCACGGCTTAGCGCGTTTGGCCGGGGCGACGTGCCCGGGGAGCTTTGAGCGGCCCTCCCGCAGTGCGCGTCCCGGCAGAGCGCGGCGCGAGACTTCGGCCATGCGACACCGTGGCCGACCTGACGCCCGGCCGGGTCCCGTGGGGGGAATCCGATCGGGGCACAGGGAAGCGCCCCGCACTCCGGACCCGTGGGGGGATCTGGAGGCGGGGCGCTTTCTGCTTCTCCTGGACCACCGCGAGGTGGCCGCGTCCGCAGGGGCGGGGCTGCCGGCCCCTGCGGAGAGCGCCACGGCGACGGCGGGTGCGGACACCGCACGGGGGCCCGTGCGGGCACACCGCCGCCGCGGCGGGTGGGTGGGGCGCCTCAGCGCTCCTGGACCGGCACGAAGTCGCGCTCGACCACGCCGGTGTAGATCTGGCGCGGGCGGCCGATGCGGGAGCCCGGCTCCTTGATCATCTCGTGCCACTGGGCGATCCAACCCGGGAGCCGCCCGAGGGCGAACAGCACGGTGAACATCTCGGTCGGGAAGCCCATGGCCCGGTAGATCAGGCCGGTGTAGAAGTCCACGTTCGGGTAGAGCTTGCGCTCGACGAAGTAGTCGTCGGAGAGCGCGTGCTCCTCCAGCTTCAGGGCGATGTCCAGCAGCTCGTCGGACTTGCCCAGCGCCGAGAGGACGTCGTGCGCCGCCGCCTTGATGATCTTCGCCCGGGGGTCGAAGTTCTTGTAGACGCGGTGCCCGAAGCCCATGAGCTTCGCGCCGTCCTCCTTGTTCTTCACCTTGCGGATGAAGGAGTCCACGTCGCCGCCGGAGGCCTGGATGGACTCCAGCATCTCCAGCACCGCCTGGTTGGCGCCGCCGTGCAGCGGGCCCCACAGCGCGTTGATGCCGGCGGAGATGGACGCGAACAGGTTCGCCTGCGAGGAGCCCACCAGGCGCACCGTGGAGGTGGAGCAGTTCTGCTCGTGGTCGGCGTGCAGGATCAGCAGCTTGTCCAGCGCGCTGACCACGACCGGGTCCATCTCGTACTCGGCGGCCGGCACCGAGAAGGTCATGCGCAGGAAGTTCTCCACGTACCCGAGGTCGTTGCTCGGGTAGACCACCGGCTGGCCCACGGACTTCTTGTAGGCGTACGCCGCGATCGTGGGGAGCTTGGCCAGCAGCCGGATCGTCGAGAGGTGGCGCTGCTTCTCGTCGAACGGGTTGTGGCTGTCCTGGTAGAACGTCGACAGCGCGCTGACCACGGACGACAGCATCGCCATGGGGTGCGCGTCACGCGGGAAGCCGTCGTAGAACCGCTTGACGTCCTCGTGCAGCAGCGTGTGGGTGGTGATCTCCTGCTTGAACTCGGAGAGCTGGTCCACCGTGGGCAGCTCGCCGTTGATGAGCAGGTAGCCGGTCTCCAGGAAGGTGCTGTGCTCGGCCAGCTGCTCGATCGGGTAGCCGCGGTACCGGAGGATGCCGGCCTCGCCGTCCAGGTAGGTGACACCGGACTTGTAGGCCGCGGTGTTGCCGTAACCGGAGTCCAGGGTCACCAGACCGGTCTGGGCGCGCAGCTTCCCGATGTCGAAGCCGATGTCACCGACGGTGCTGTCGACCACCGGGTAGGTGTACTCGTCGTCCCCGTAACGGAGTACTACGCTCTCGTCGCGTTTCTCGCTCACGTCATCCCTCACCGACGTTGTGCCTCTTCTTCGAGGTGCCCTGACTGCCTATACCTTCCCCCATTTGGCGCTCGCTCGTGCACTCGGGGTCGGCCATAGGGCCTTATCGCGGCACTGAGTGCCGTCTACTGGCCCATCTTGCTCCCCTTCGCCCCGACAACGGAAGAGCCACCCCTCAGATCGCTTGACCGAGTCGGGCGTCCAGAGCAGTGCAGCGCCGCCCCGCCGAGACCGTCCGCACGGCCTGCGCCAGAGCCCGGCGGGACCCGACCAGCACGACCAGCCGCTTGGCGCGGGTGACGGCCGTGTAGAGCAGGTTGCGCTGGAGCATCGTCCAGGCACTGGTGGTGACGGGCACCACGACCGCCGGGTACTCGCTGCCCTGGGAGCGGTGGATGGTGACGGCGTAGGCGTGCGCCAGCTCGTCCAGCTCGTCGAAGTCGTAGGGCACCTCCTCGTCCTCGTCGGTCCGCACGGTCAGGGTCTGCTCAACGGTGTCGAGGGCGGTGACGACGCCCACCGTGCCGTTGAACACTCCGTTGGCCCCTTTGTCGTAGTTGTTCCTGATCTGGGTTACCTTGTCGCCCACCCGGAACACCCTGCCGCCGAAACGACGTTCCGGCAGGTCGGGACGGGCCGGGGTGACCGCCTGCTGGAGCAGTGCGTTCAGCGCGCCGGCGCCGGCCGGGCCGCGGTGCATGGGTGCCAGCACCTGGACGTCCCGGCGGGCGTCGAGGGAGAACTTCGCCGGGATGCGGCGGGCCACGACGTCCACGGTGAGGCGGGCGGTCTCCTCGGTGTCCTCCTGGGGGAAGAGGAAGAAGTCGGGGAGGCCGGAGGTCACCGGGGGGAGGCCGGCGTTGATGCGGTGGGCGTTGGTCACCACCCCCGACTGCTGGGCCTGGCGGAAGATACGGGTCAGGCGGACGGCGGGCACCGGACTGCCGGGGGCGAGCAGGTCGCCGAGGACCTCCCCCGCGCCGACGGACGGGAGCTGGTCGACATCGCCCACCAGCAGCAGGTGCGCGCCCGGCGGCACGGCCTTGACCAGCTTGTTCGCCAGCAGCAGGTCGAGCATGGACGCCTCGTCGACGACCACCAGGTCGGCCTCCAGCGGCCGGTCCCGGTCGTAGGCGGCGTCCCCGCCCGGTTTGAGCTCCAGGAGGCGGTGGACCGTCGAGGCCTCGGCGCCCGTCAGCTCCGCGAGCCGTTTGGCGGCCCGCCCGGTCGGCGCCGCGAGCACCACCTTCGCCCCCTTGGCCCGCGCCAGCTCCACCACCGAGCGGACGGTGAAGGACTTTCCGCAGCCGGGACCGCCGGTGAGCACGGCCACCTTCTCGGTGAGCGCGAGCCGGACCGCGGCCTCCTGCTCCGGGGCCAGCTCGGCCCCCGTACGCCGGGCGAGCCACTCCAGGGCCCGCTCCCAGACGACCTCGCGGAAGGCCGGGAGGCGCTCCTCCGGGGTGCGCAGCAGCCGCAGCACCTGGCCGGCCAGCGAGATCTCCGCACGGTGGAAGGGGACCAGGTAGACGGCGGTCACCGGCTCGTCCCCGTCGGGCCCGGGGACCTTCTCGCGCACCACGCCCTCCGGGTCCTGCGCGAGGTCGCCGAGGCAGTCGATGACCAGCCCGGTGTCGACCTGGAGGAGTTTGACCGCGTCGGCGATGAGACGGTCCTCCGGCAGGTAGCAGTGGCCCTGGTCGGCGGACTGCGACAGGGCGTACTGCAGGCCCGCCCGGACGCGGTCGGGGCTGTCGTGCGGGATGCCGACGGACTGGGCGATGCGGTCGGCGGTAAGGAAGCCGATGCCCCAGACGTCGGCGGCGAGGCGGTAGGGCTGGTTGCGGACCACGGAGATGGAGGCGTCGCCGTACTTCTTGTAGATGCGCACCGCGATGGAGGTGGACACGCCCACGCCCTGGAGGAAGACCATGACCTCCTTGATGGCCTTCTGCTCCTCCCAGGCCGCGGCGATGAGCCGGGTGCGCTTGGGTCCGAGCCCGGGTACCTCGATCAGGCGCTGCGGGTCGCCCTCGATGACGTCGAGGGTCTCCAGGCCGAAGTGCTCGGTGATGCGGTCGGCGATCCGGGGGCCGATGCCCTTGATGAGGCCGGAGCCGAGGTAGCGGCGGATGCCCTGGACGGTGGCGGGCAGGACGGTGGTGTAGTTCTCGACGGTGAACTGCCGGCCGTACTGGGGGTGGCTCCCCCAACGGCCCTCCATGCGCAGCGACTCGCCGGGCTGCGCGCCCAACAGCGCCCCGACGACGGTCAGGAGGTCACCGGCGCCCCGGCCGGTGTCCACGCGTGCGACGGTGTAGCCGTTCTCCTCGTTGGCGTAGGTGATCCGCTCCAGGACCCCTTCGACGACGGCCGTGCTTCCCATGGCCCGACCGTACCGGGGCCCACTGACGGCCTCGGACGCCGCCCGCGCCGGCGCTCCCGCCGCCCGGTGTGCGTGCTGCCCGGACCGGCGGTGGCCCGGACGCGTTTCGGGGGCCCGGTCGCAGACCGGGCCCCCGACCCCCCTCGCCTCACCCGTCCCCCCGGGAGCCCCCCAGCTCCCCTGGTCCCCCCTCGGGCCTCGGCATCCGGTAAGACTCCGCAACCCGCCGAACGGTTGCACCGCCGCCGCATTTTTCGGAGAGCGCTCCCACGACCCGCTTTCCCCGCTGCCCTCCCGGCCGCTGCCCCGGCAGCCCCGCGGGCCTCTCCCCTGCCCGTCCGACCGGCCGTCCGCGCCAGGGCCACCGGGCTCCGGCCGGGCCGCCCGACCGGGCTCAAAGGCGCCTCGCTGCGGCCCCCGGCGCACCGAGGTGCCGAGGGCGGGGGCCGCCCGTAGCGTGGACGCATGAGCGACGCTTCGTTGCAGAACGACGTACTGGCCGAGCTTGGGGAGGACCGGGTACGCGAGCTGGCCGAGGAACTGGGGACCGACGTTGCCACCGCCCGGGACGTCATCCGGACGACGGTTGCCTCACTGCCCGACGAGGCCACCGACCTCTCCCGGCCGCCGGAGCTCGACACCCGCACCACACCCGGGCCGCCGCCGGTCACCGGCGTGCTGCGCCAGATCACCCCGACGGTCTCCCGGACGGTGGCGTACCGCACCGGCCTGCCCGAAGGCCCCGTCCTGGACGCCCTGGAGCTGCTGCTGCCGGTGGTGCTCACGGTCGTGGCCCGGCGCTCCAGGGGCCTGGACGCCTCCGGGAGGAGCCAGGCCGGGACCGAGTGAGGCCGGTGCGCGGGCCGATCGGCCTGCCGCCGGGCTCCGGCCCGGGTCCTCGGGCGACCGGCCGGGGTCCTCGGGTGACCGGCCGGGTGCCGGCCATGGCGGGTGCCGGGCCGTGCGGCGGTTGTGCGCCACGGACGGTCAACGCGCCATAAAGTGCAGGCGTGTTCGAGGAAGAACTTGCCTCCGCTGCGGATCTCTTCCGTCCCGCGGCCGCCGATCGGGACCTGCCCTGCGAGGACGTGGCGGCGTTCATCCGCGCAGTCCGCCCCGCGGTCCGGCTGGTGGCGACGGACCAGCCGCCGGGGGTGGGCCGGATGGGCGGCCCACCGGCGCTACCGCACGATGCGCCGGACCCGGCCCTCCCCTTCGTCTTCTCCGTCGACTGCGGCCTGCTGCCTGCCGGCGCGACCGACCTCCCGCTGCCCGCCGACGGCCACCTGCTGTTCTTCGCCTGGGTCGACCGGGACGGCATCAGCGTGGGCACGACCTGCAACGGCGTGCGGTACGTCCCGGCCGGGACGCCCACCGCTCCCCGTCCCGGCACCGGGGCGTCCGCCCCCTCTCACTCGTACCGGAAGCGGTCGCTGGCCGTGACCGAGGTCGTACTCACCGCCGCTGACGGGTACGCCTTCGCCCGGGACCGGTGGGGCGAGGAGTGCGACCAGGAGCAGCAGTACCTCGCCCACCAGCTCGGGGAGACGTGGCAGCGGGCGACCGACCCGCAGCTCCTGGCCCTGCGCGGGGACATCCAGCTCGGCGGCACGGCGATCGGCATCGAGCTGGAGGAGGCACTGGAGGAAGAGGACGGCGAGGACTGGGGGTCCTGGCCACCTGGTCGTGCGCGGAGGAGGACCTCGACGGCATGGAGTCCGCCACCGTCGTCTGGGCGATCCGCCGCCGGGACCTGGCCGACCTGCGCTTCGACCGGGTCCACGTGCACCAGGAGCAGTGAGGGTCCGGCCTGTGGCCGTGCGGGTGGGGCCCGGGAGACCAGGCGGGGCGTGAAGCCGGCTGGCGGCGGCCGGAGACCGGACCCGGCTCCGACCGCCGCCGGCCTCCGCACCCTCGCACGGCCTCCCGCGGTGCCCGCCTGCGGCCCGGCCCACCGAGGCCGGCGCCCCGGCCCCGCCTCCCTCAGGCGGGCGCCGGGCCGAAGGCGTGGCGGCGGAAGCGGTCCAGCGTCTCGGCGAGGACCTCGTCCCCGTCGCGGTCCCACAGCGCGGGGTTGAAGATCTCCACCTCGATGCGGCCGGTGTGGCCGGCCTCCTCCACCCGTTCGCGGAACCAGCGCAGGTCCACCGCGCCGTCCCCGAGCTGGCCGCGTCCCAGGAGCACTCCCTCGGGCAACGGGGTGACCCAGTCGGCGAGTTGGAAGGCGGCGATCCGGCCGCCGGCGCCGGCCCGGGCGATCTGCGCGGCCACCGTGTCGTCCCACCACAGGTGGTAGGTGTCCACGACCACGCCGACCTGGTCGGCGGGGAAGCGCTCCGCGAGGTCCAGGGCCTGGGCGAGGGTGGAGACCACGCACCGGTCCGAGGCGAACATGGGGTGCAGCGGCTCCACCGCCAGCCGCACGCCCCGCTCGGCCGCGTAGGGGCCGAGTTCCGCCAGGGCCTCGGCGACCCGCTCCCGGGCCCCGGCCAGGTCCCGGCTGCCCGGCGGAAGCCCGCCGGAGACCAGGACGAGCGTGGGCGCCCCGAGGGTGGCGGCCTCCTCGATCGCGGCCCGGTTGTCCTCCAGCCGGGCCTTGCGTTCGTCGGGGTCGGAGGTGGTCAGGAAGCCGCCGCGGCACAGGCTGGTGACGGTCAGCCCGGCCTCGCGCACCAGTGCCGCCGCGGCGGCCACCCCGTACCCCTGCACCGGCTCACGCCACAGCCCCACCGCGCTCACGCCCGCCGCCGTGCAGCCCCGCACGAGCTGCGGCAGGCTCCACTGCTTGACGGTCTCCTGGTTGATGCTGAACCGGGCCGGTACCGGGTCCCCGGTCACGGTCTCCCGCAGGGCGGTCATGTGGTGGCTCCTTGTCGCCGGAGGGGGTACGGGCGCGTCGCCGGGCGGGCCTCGCCGCACCTCACGCCGCACCGCCGCGGCCGTACAGGGCGTGCAGCGTGCGCATGCGGGAGGCGGCGAGTTCCGGGTCCGGGAACAGGCCCACGGCGTCGGCGAGTTCGTAGGCGCGTTGCAGATGGGGCAGGGAACGCGCCGACTGCAGGCCGCCCACCATCGTGAAGTGGTCCTGGTGGCCGGCCAGCCAGGCCAGCAGGACCACGCCCGTCTTGTAGTAGCGGGTCGGGGCCTGGAAGAGGTGGCGGGCCAGCGGCACCGTCGGGTCCAGCAGCTCGCGGAAGCCGCCGGTGTCGCCGGTGTCCAGCCGGCGCACCGCCCGGGCGGCGATCGGGGCCAGCGGGTCGAAGACGCCCAGCAGGGCGTGGCTGAAGCCGGCTTCGTCCCCGGCGATCAGCTGGGGGTAGTGGAAGTCGTCACCGGTGTAGCACCGCACGCCGTCCGGCAGCCGGCGCCGCAGGGCGATCTCGCGGTCCGCGTCCAGGAGGGAGACCTTCACGCCGTCGACCTTGTCCGGATGGTCGGCGATGACGTGCAGGAAGGACTCGGTGGCCGCGTCGAGGTCCGCACTGCCCCAGTAGCCCGTCAGGGCGGGGTCGAACATGGGGCCCAGCCAGTGCAGGATCACCGGCTCGCGGGCCTGGCGCAGCAGCCGGCCGTAGACCTCGGCGTAGTCCTCCGGCCCCCGTGCCGCCGCGGCGAGTTGGCGGGAGGCCATCAGGATGGCCTGTGCGCCGCAGTCCTCGACCGCGGCGAGCTGCTCCTCGTAGGCAGCACGCACCTCGTCCAGCGAGTGGGCCGGGCCGGTGAGCTGGTCGGTGCCGGCGCCGCAGGCGAGGGCTCCGCCGACCGCCCGGGCCTCCTTGGCCGAGCGGCGGACGAGTTCGGCGGCGGTGGCGTGGTCCAGCCCCATGCCGCGCTGGGCGGTGTCCATGGCCTCGGCGACGCCCAGGCCGTGGGACCACAGGTGGTGGCGGAAGGCGAGGGTGGCGTCCCAGTCGAGGGCGGCGGGGCCGTCCGGGGTGGTGTCGGCCAGCGGGTCGGCGACCACGTGTGCGGCCGAGAAGACGGTGCGGGAGAGCAGCGGGCCGGTCTCAGCCTCGGGCGCGCCGTTCCCGGTCATCGGGCCAGCTCCGGCACCTCGATGCGGCGGCCCTCGGCCGAGGAGCGCAGGCCGAGTTCGGCCAGCTGCACGCCGCGGGCGCCGGCCGCCAGGTCCCAGCGCCACGGCTCGTCCCGCACGACGTGGCGCAGGAAGAGTTCCCACTGCGCCTTGAAGCCGTTGTCGAACTCGCCGTTGTCGGGGACCTCCTGCCACTGGTCGCGGAACGGCTCGGTGGCGGGGATGTCGGGGTTCCACACCGGCTTGGGCGTGGCGGAGCGGTGCTGTACGCGGCACCGCCGCAGCCCGGCGACGGCCGAGCCCTCGGTGCCGTCGACCTGGAACTCCACCAGCTCGTCGCGGTTGACCCGCACCGCCCAGGAGGAGTTGATCTGGGCGACGATGCCGCCGGCCAGCTCGAAGATGCCGTAGGCGGCGTCGTCGGCGGTGGCCTCGTAGGGCTTGCCCGCCTCGTCCCAGCGGCGCGGGAGGTGGGTGGTCACGTGCGCCTGGACGCTGCGGACCGGCCCGAACAGCTCGTGCAGCACGTACTCCCAGTGCGGGAACATGTCCACGGCGATGCCGCCGCCGTCCTCGGCGCGGTAGTTCCAGGAGGGGCGCTGCGCCTCCTGCCAGTCACCCTCGAAGACCCAGTAGCCGAACTCGCCGCGCACCGAGAGGATGCGGCCGAAGAAGCCGCCCTCCACCAGGCGGCGCAGCTTCAGCAGGCCGGGGAGGAACAGCTTGTCCTGGACCACGCCGTGCTTGACGCCCGCCGCGTCGGCCAGCCGGGCCAGTTCCAGCGCCCCGGCGAGGGCGGTGGCGGTCGGCTTCTCGCAGTACAGGTGCTTGCCTGCGGCAATCGCTTTCTTGACGGAGTCCTCGCGCGCCGCGGTCACCTGCGCGTCGAAGTAGATCTCCACGTCCTCGTCGGCGAGCACCGCGTCGAGGTCGGTCGACCAGGCGGTCAGGCCGTGGCGTTCGGCCAGGGCGCGCAGCCGGTGCTCACTGCGGCCGACGAGCACCGGTTCGGGCCACAGGACGGTGCCGTCCCCGAGATCGAGCCCCCCTTGCTCGCGCAACGCGAGGATGGAGCGGACCAGGTGCTGGCGGTATCCCATGCGTCCGGTCACGCCGTTCATGGCGATCTTCACGGTCCTACGTGTCACTGCCGACCCTCCCGGGTTGCGGTGCCTCCCCGGCGCTCCCCGTGGCCACCGGGCCGCGCCGTCCGCCGGGGCCCTGGGCCGTCCATGACGGAGAAAGCGCTTTCTGTCCTGGGAGAAGCTAGCCTCTTCGCAGGACACCCGACAAGGGGACCGACAGGTACGGGGTGCAGAGACGTGACGCGAGGGATACGGGAGGCCGGCACGGTGCGAGGAGGACGGCGGGGAGCGGACACCCGGCGGGCGGCCGGTCGCGAGCGGCGGGGCACGGGCCCGGCAGCGGGACGGCGGCATGCGGCAGGGCGGTCCACGGCGGCCGGCGGCGCGCCGGCCCGGGCGGGCCTCGACGTGGCGGTGGCGGGTGAGTCGCGGTGGCGGTGACCCTTGCGGACGTGGCGGCGCGGGCCCGGGTCTCGGCCGCGACCGTCTCGCGCGTGCTGAACGGCAACTACCCGGTGGCGCAGTCGACGCGCAGCCGGGTGCTGCGCGCCGTGGAGGAGCTGGAGTACGTCGTCAACGGCCCGGCCAGCGCCCTGGCCGCCGCCAGTTCCGACCTCGTCGGCATCCTCGTCAACGACATCGCCGACCCGTTCTTCGGCATCATCGCCGGCGCCGTCCAGGCCGAGATGGTGGACGGTGCCGGGGAGGACCGCACACAGGGCACGCCCGGGCACGGCCAGAAGCTGGCGGTGGTCTGCAACACCGGGGGCTCCTCCGAGCGGGAGCTGACGTACCTGACGCTGCTCCAGCGGCAGCGCGCGGGGGCCGTGGTGCTGGTGGGCGGTTCGGCGGAGGAGACCGAGACGTACGGAACCGGGGCCCCCGGGTCCGAGACGTACGGGCCCGCGGCGGTCGGAACCGGAGCGTCCGGAGCCGGGGCCTCCGGGTCCGGCCCGGCGGCGGCGGACGGGTCCGGTGGGCGCCGGGCAGCCGTGGGGCCCGGCGGCGGTGACGACAGCCGCGCCGCGCGCCCGCCCGCCCCCGGTTCGCCGGCGGCGGCCGTGGTGGCACGGCTGTCGCGGCTGGCCGCCACCGGCACCCGGGTCGTGCTCTGCGGCCGGCCCCCGCTGCCCGTGACGGGCGGGGCGGACGGCGCCGCCGCGCCGGACCCCGCCACCACCCCGGCCACTTTGGCCTTCGACAACCACGGCGGGGCGCGCCGGCTCACCGAGCACCTGCTGAGCATCGGCCACCGCCGCATCGGCTATGTCACCGGACCGCCCGGCCGCAGCACGACCCGGCACCGGCTGATGGGCCACCTGGACGCCCTGGCCGCGCACGGGGTCCCCCACGACCCGTCGGCGGTGGCCCACGGCGCCTACGACCGGGCCGGCGGCTACGACGCGGCCTGCGAGCTGATGCGCCGTGCGCCGGGCCTCACGGCCATCGTGGCGGCCAACGACGCCGCCGCGCTGGGTGTGTCCGCCGCTCTCCGCGACGCGGGGCTGCGCATACCGCAGGACGTGTCGGTGGCGGGCTTCGACGACCTGCCGTTCTGCGCCGACACCGTGCCGGCCCTCACCACCGTGCGCCTCCCCCTCCAGGAGGCGGGGGCGCGGGCCGGCCGGCTGGCTCTGGGACGTGAGCGGCCACCGCACGGCAACGTCACCACGCTCCGCGCCGACCTGATGGTGCGCCAGTCGACGGCTGCCCCCGGGCGGGGCGTGCCGGGCTGACGGCCGGGCGGCAGGCGGCCGGGCCCCGGCCGTCCGGGCTGCCGCGTCCCGGCTGCGCTGCCCCGACTGTCACGTCCCCGCCCTCCGGCGGCGCCGGCCGGCCTCGCGTGCGCACCGGGCGGCCGGGGCGGTGACGTGCGTCCACCGCGGCGAGCGGCCCGGCCCGTCCCCGGTGGCCGTCGGTACTTGTCCGCGGCGGCCATCTCTGTTCCTCTGGCACGTATGCGACTTGCCTTCTCGACTCTCGGCGTTCCCGGTCTTCCCGTCGACGACGTGCTGCGGCTCGCCGGGGACAGCGGCTTCCACGGGGTGGAGCTCCGCGCCCACCCGGAGGAGCCGGTGCACCCCGGCATCACGGGGGACGAACGCGCCTCGGTCCGCCGCCGGTTCGCCGCCGCCGGGGTGGAGGTGCTGGCGGTGGCCGGTTACGCCAAGGTGGCCGCCGCCCTCCCGGAGGCCGCGCCGCGGGACGCCGGCCCCGGAGCCACGGGCCCGGCCTCGGAGGAGGAACTGGCGGCGGACCTGACCGAACTGGTCGTCCTCGCCGCCGACCTCGGCGCCCCCTACGTCCGGGTCTTCCCCGGCGGCGGCGACCGGCCGGCCGCCGAGGCGGACGCGGACGCCGCCCGCCGGCTCGGGGCGCTCGCCCCCTTCGCCGCCGAGCACGGCGTGACCGTTCTCCTGGAGACGCACGACTCGCACCGCACCGGCTACGACGCGGCCCGGGTCCTGGGCCCGGTCGGGCACCCGAACGCCGGGGTGCTCTGGGACGTCATGCACACCTGGCTGGGCGGCGAGGACCCGGCGACCAGCTGTGCGACGCTCCTTCCCCACCTGGGGTACGTCCAGGTCAAGGACATCGCCTCGGAGAAGGACACCACCCCGCTGCCCCTGGGGGCGGGCGTGCTGCCGCTGGCCGAGTGCGTCGAGGAGCTCACCCGCGCCGAGTGGGACGGCTGGCTGTGCTGGGAGTACGAGAAGCGCTGGTACCCGCACGCCGCCGAACTGCCCGAACTGCTCCCGGCCGGACGGGAGCATGTGATGCGGCTGCTGACGGAGTCCTCCTGAGGCAGCGGGGGCGGGGCGGCGGGGCACTGCCGCCGTCTTCTCAGGTGTCCGTCGGCATGAGCGTTGGTGTTCACCGGTTCACCGTCAGCGGACGGACCCGGCCCCTCGCCCCCGCTCGTCGAGCGGACGGACACCGGGGCACGGCCGCGGGCCGGTCCCCTTCCCCGCCGGTTCCCGCCGCCGGCAGCCCGCCCCTCCGCCCCCTCCTCCCCCGTCACGGCCCCGCTCCGCCCGCCCGTTCGCCCCGCCGGGCGGGCGGCGGACGGGCTCCCGCCATTGACTGACAATAACTTTCTGGCTATGCCTGTCCCGTTGACGGTTTCCTTCAGCCTCCCCGGTGCGCTCGCGTTCCGGGCCGACGCGCGTTTCACGCATGTCCCCCACCCCGCACCGGTCCGTCCGGCCCCCGGCTGCCCGGCGGTCCCGGTGCGCCACGACCCGCCCGGCCAGGTGCCGGGAGAGCCCGTAAGGAGCGCCCTGTCATGCCCTCCAGACGCAGTCTGCTGGCCGCCACCGCCACCGCCGTCGCGGCGGCCGCCGTCTCCGGACCCGGCGCCGGCCTGGCGCAGGCGGCCACCGGTACCGGTACGCCCACCGCGGCGGGGCACGGCCGCCCCGGCCGCGTGGACCTGCACCGCCTGATCTCCCGGATGAACCTGGAGGAGAAGGTCGGTCAGCTCTTCACCATGCGGGTCTACGGCGCCTCGGCGACCGCACCCGACGCCGCGGACGTGGCCGCGAACCGTTCCGAGATCGGGGTCGACAACGCCGCCGAACTCATCGCCAAGTACCACGTCGGCGGCATCATCTACTTCGCGTGGGCCCACAACACCCAGAACCCGCACCAGATCGCCGAACTGTCCAACGGCATCCAGAAGGCCGCCGCCGCGCAGCGCGTGCCGATCGGGATGCTGGTCGCCACCGACCAGGAGCACGGCGCGGTGGCCCGGGTCGGCGCGCCCGCCACGCTGTTCCCCGGCGCCATGGCACTGGGTGCCGGCGGTTCCCGCGCCGACGTCACCGAGGTCGGCCGGATCTCCGGCGCGGAACTGGCGGCCATGGGGATCAACCAGGACTACTCCACCGACGCGGACGTCAACGTCAACCCGGCCAACCCCGTCATCGGGGTGCGCTCCTTCGGCGCCGACCCGCAGGCCGTGGCCCGGCTGGTGGCCGCCGAGGTCAGCGGATACCAGCGGACGGGCGTGGTGGCGACTGCCAAGCACTTCCCCGGCCACGGCGACACCGCGACCGACAGCCACGTCGGACTCCCGGTGATCACCCACTCGGCCGAGGAGTGGGAGAAGCTGGACGCACCGCCGTTCCGGGCGGCCGTCGCCGCGGACATCGACTCGATCATGACGGCGCACATCGTCGTCCCGGCGCTCGACCCCAGCGGCGACCCGGCGACCCTCTCCCACCCGATCGTCACCGGCATCCTGCGGGAGCGGTTCGGCTACCGGGGTGTCATCGTCACCGACTCCCTGGGCATGCAGGGCGTCCGCGAGAAGTACGGCGACGACCGCGTCCCCGTCCTCGCCCTCAAGGCCGGCGTGGACCAGCTGCTGAACCCGCCGAACCTGGACGTCGCCTACCAGGCGGTGCTCGCGGCGGTGCGCGGCGGCGAACTGACCGAGGCGCAGATCGACGAGAAGCTGCTGCGCATCCTGGCGATGAAGGAACGCCGCGGCCTGCTCACCGACCCCTGGACCACGGGTTCCGCCGTCGACCGCGTCGTCGGCACCCGCCCCCACCTGGCCGCCGCCGACCGCATCGCGGACCGCACCACGACGCTGCTGGTCAACGAGGACAGGCTGCTGCCGCTGTCCCGGCGCAGCCACCGCCGCGTGCTGGTGGTCGGCCCGGACGTCGCGCAGCCCTCGCTGAGCGGCGGCCCGACCACCGCCGTCCTCGCCGGCGCCCTGGCCGAACTGGGCTTCCGCACCACCCGCCTGGCCACCGGTACCGCTCCCACCGAGGCCCAGCGGACCGAGGCAGTCGCCGCCGCCGGCTCCCACGACGCGGTGCTCGTCGCCACCTACAACGTGGACGCCGCCGGCAGCCAGCGCGACCTGGTGCAGGCCCTGCTGGGCACCGGACGGCCGGTGGTCCACCTCGCCGTGCGCAACCCCTACGACATCGCACAGCTCCCGGGCGTGAAGGCCTCCCTGGCCTCCTACGGCTGGACGGACGTGGAGGTGCGGGCCGCCGCCCGGGTCATCGCCGGGGTACGCCGGCCGCAGGGCAGGCTGCCGGTCGCCGTCAACCGGGCGGACGACCCGGCGGCGACGCTGTTCCCCGTCGGGCACGGCCTGCGGTACTGACCGCCGGGGCGGCCGGGCCCGCGGGCGCCGGCCGCCCCGCCGCGGCCCCCGAGCGGGGCCGCCCGCTCAGGCCGCGACCGTTTCCCCCTCGCCGGTGAAGGTCCGCCACAGCTGTGCGTACCGGCCGCCGCGGGCCAGGAGTTCGCTGTGGCTGCCGTCCTCCACGACGCGGCCGTGGTGCATGACCACCACGCGGTCGGCGCGCGCCGCGGTGGTCAGCCGGTGGGCGACGACCAGGGTGGTGCGGCTGCCCGCCAGGCGCTCGGTGGCCCGGTTGACGACGCCCTCGGAGGCCAGATCCAGTGCCGCGGTGGCCTCGTCCAGCAGGAGGATGTCCGGGCCGGCGAGTTCGGCGCGGGCCAGGGCGAGGAGCTGGCGCTGGCCGGCGGAGAGGTTGCGGCCCCGTTCGGCGACCTCGTGGAGGTACCCGTCGGTCAGGCCGGCGATCATGTCGTGGGCGCCGACGGCCCGCGCCGCCGCCTCGACCTCCGCGTCGGTGGCCTCGGGCCGGCCGTAGGCGATGGCCTCGCGGACCGTGCCGGGGAAGAGGTAGGACTCCTGCGGGACGACGCCCAGCCGGTGCCGGTAGCCGGCGAGGTCGAGTGCGCGCAGGTCCACGCCGTCGACCCGGACCGCGCCCGAGGTGGGGTCGTAGAACCGCGCCACGAGTTTGACGAGCGTCGACTTGCCCGCGCCGGTCTCCCCGACGAACGCCACGGTCTGCCCGGCCGGTATCACCAGGTCGACGCCGTCCAGGGCCTGCGGGGCCCCGGCCTCCTCATCGCCGGCGTAGTGGAAGGAGACCTTCTCGAAGGTGATCTCACCGTGCAGGGAGCGCACCTCGCGGGGCTCCTCGGCGGACGGCGTGGAGGTGGGTTCGCGCAACAGCTCCTGGATGCGGCCGAGGGAGACGGTCGCCTGCTGGTAGCCGTCGAAGACCTGCGAGAGCTGCTGGACGGGTGAGAAGAACAGGTCGATGTAGAGGAGGTAGGCGACGAGGGCGCCGGTGGTGAGCGTCTGCGCGTCGATCCGGGCGGCGCCGACGGCGAGCACCAGTGCCGCCGCGACCTGGGAGAGGAACTGGACGAACGGGAAGTAGACCGATATGTAGCGCTGCCCTGTGACCCGGGCCTCGCGGTAGGCGGTGGAGCGCTGGGCGAACCGGGCCCGGCTGGTGCCCTCGCGGCGGTAGGCCTGCATGATCCGCAGCCCCGAGACGCTCTCCTGGAGGTCTCCGTTGACGGTGCTGACGCGTTCCCGGGCCAGTTCGTACGCCTTCCTGCTCATGCGGCGGAAGACGACGGTGGCCACGATCAGGGGCGGCAGCGTGGTGAAGACGACGAGCGCGAGCTGGACGTCGATGACCAGCAGCGCGACGAGGATGCCGCCGAAGGTCAGCACGGCGACCAGCGCGGTGACCAGGCCGGTCTGCAGGAAGCTGGAGAGCGCGTCGACGTCGGTGGTCATCCGCGTCATGATCCGGCCAGTGAGCTCGCGCTCGTAGTAGTCCAGGCCCAGCCGCTGGAGCTGCGCGAAGATCTTCACGCGCAGTGCGTAGAGGATGCGTTCGCCGGTGCGGCCGGTCATGCGGTACGAGCCGAACTGGGCGACCCACTGGAGGAGGACCACGCCCAGGCCCACGGCCGAGGCCGTCCACACGCCCGCCAGGGCCATGCGCTGGACACCGTCGTCGATGCCGTTGCGGATCAGGACGGGCAGCAGCAGGCCGCAGACCGCGTCCACGGCCACCAGCAGCAGGGCGAGCAGCAGCGGCCGGCCGAAGCCGTGCAGCAGCCGCCGCAGCCCGTAGGACTCCTCGGGGCGTGCCGCGCTCGCCTCGTCGATCTCCGGCTCGTCCTGGGCCGGCGGCAGCGCCCTGACCTTCGCCAGCAGCTCCGGAGTGGCCGGCATCGAGGCAGCGGCGGCCATCCCCGCGCCGCGGCCGGCGACCACCGCGCCGGCGGCCGAGCGGGGCCCCGTGCCGGCACCCGTCTCCTCCCCGTCCGCCGGGTCCGCGGCGCGACGCGGCCACAGCTCGGGCGTCACGCCGTCGACCACGGCGCGGGTGGGCCGGCCGGCCGGCGCGGCGTCGAGCGGCGCGGTGGCGGCGAGCCGGTCCCCGGCCGTCGGGGTGACGGTGCCCGGGGTGAGGGTGCGGTGGGTGGTGCGGTCCGGCGTGCCGGGCGGCGCCTCGGGGGTGTCGGCGTGGGCGGCGGCGCGGCGGCCCACCGGGTCCCGGACCACGCCGCCCAGGGCGTCCGGGTCGGTCAGGAGGCTGCGGTAGAGGGGACATCGGGCCGTCAGCTCCTCCTGGGTGCCGACGTCGACGAGGGTGCCGCCGTCCAGCACGGCGACCCGGTCGGCGAGGGCGAGCGTGGAGGCGCGGTGGGCGATCAGCAGGGTGGTGCGGCCCGCCATCACGGCTTGGAGTGCCTGGTGGATCTCGTGTTCCACCCGGGCGTCCACCGCGGAGGTCGCGTCGTCCAGGACGAGCAGGCGGGGGTCGGTCAGCACGGCGCGGGCCAGGGCGATGCGCTGCCGCTGGCCGCCGGAGAGGGTCAGGCCCTGCTCGCCGACGGCCGTGTCGTAGCCCTGGGGCAGGGCGGTGATGAAGCCGTCGGCCATCGCGACCCGGGCGGCGGCCCTGACCTGCTCGTCGGTGGCCTCCGGCACGCCGTAGGCGATGTTCTCGCGCACGGTGGTGGAGAACAGGAAGCTGGTCTCCGGCACCAGCCCGATGGCGTTCCGCAGCGAGTCCAGGGTCAGGTCGCGGACGTCGTGGCCGTCGATGCGGACGGCGCCGGAGGTGGCGTCGTAGAACCGGGGCAGCAGCAGCGAGACGGTCGACTTCCCGCTGCCCGATGCGCCGACCACGGCCACCGTCTCGCCCGGCGCGACCCGGAGGCGGAAGTCGCTCAGCACCGGCCGCGGCGCGGGGGCCTCCCGGCCGTCGGTCTCGTCCTGTTCGATGGCCGGGTGCGGGGCGGGTGCGTCCCCGTAGTAGAAGGTGACGTCCTCGAACTCGATGCCGCCGGGGGTGTCCGCGGGCAGGTCGTGGGCGTCGGGGTGCTCGGTGAGGGCGGGCGCGGTGTCGATCAGCTCGAAGACGCGCTCCACCCCCGCGCGGGCCTGCTGCCCGACGGTCAGCATCACGGCGAGCATCCGCACCGGGGCGACGAGCTGCGCCAGGTAGGTGGAGAAGGCGACGAAGGTGCCCAGCGTGATCTGCCCGCGGGTGGCCATCCAGCCGCCGAGCGCCAGCATGGCGACCTGGCCGAGGGCGGGTATGGACTGCAGCGCCGAGGTGTAGCGGGCGTTGAGCCGCACGGTGCGCAGCCGTCCGGCGAAGAGCCTGCGGCCGGCCCGGCGCAGCTTGCCGCTCTCCTGCTCCTCCTGCCCGAAGCCCTTGACGACCCGGACGCCGGAGACGGCCCCGTCCACCACCCCGGCGACGGCGGCGGCCTGTGCCTGCGCCCACCACGTCGAGGGGAAGAGGCGGTTGCGGCTGCGGGTGCCGATCCACCACAGGGCGGGGGCGACGGCCAGCGCGATGAGGGTGAGGAGGGGGGAGAGCGCCGCCATGACGACCAGCGAGACGACGAAGAGCACGACGTTGCCCAGCATCATCGGGACCATGAACAGCAGGCTCTGGATGAGCTGGAGGTCGCTGGTGCCGCGGCCGACGACCTGGCCGGTGGACAGCTCGTCCTGCCGCCGGCCGTCGAGCGCGGTGATCGAGTCGTACATCCGCGTCCGCAGGTCGTGCTGGACGTCGAGGGCGAGCCTGCCGCCGTAGAAGCGCCGCACGTAGGTCAGGGCGTAGACCACGAGGGCGGCCAGTACCAGCAGCGTCGCCCAGGGCGCCAGGGGCCGGCTGTGGCTGCCGATGACGTCGTCGATGATCAGCCTGGGGATCAGCGGGACCAGCGCGGTCACGGCCATGCTCACCAGCGAGGCCCCGACGGCCAGCACCACGTCCCGCCGGTACTGCCAGCAGGTCCGCAGCAGCCGCCGGGCCCAGCCCCGCCCGGCCGTGTCCGTCTCCCGCTCCGCCACCCGTACCTCCGTCGTCGTCCCTGATCCGGGCGCGCCCCGCGCCGGGGCGCGCACGCGTCCACCCGTGGTGAACCGCCTGGGGCCAGAGTTTCATCCTCCGGCCGCCCCGGCACCGGCGCGGACGGGGCGCGAAGCCTCACACGGTGGGACGCCACGGCCCCGGCGGGTGCGCAACGCAGCGGTCCGGGGGGCCTGGAGCCGGGTGGACGGCGGCACCGTGCGCGGCCGGGCGGCACTGCTCCGGTACGGCGGCCCGCAGGTGCGGGCGGGGCCGGACGGGCGGCGGGCGGAAGAGGCGGAGGTCGGTCGGGGCGGGCGCCGCCCGCCCCGTCTCAGGAGGCGCCCAGCACCCGGGCGACGACCGAACCCGCCGCGGCGTACCCGTGGCCGCCGCCCTGCACCATGGCGGACGCGGCGGCGTCGCCGTGGTAGGCGAGGAACCAGCTGTCGGAGGTGGCGTGGCCGTCTACCTCGGCCGAGCCGGTCTTCGCCCCGAAGTCCCCGGTGCGCAGGGAGCCCATGGCGGGCGCGGCGGTGCCGGAGACGGCGGTGCGCCGCAGCATGCTCTTGAGCTGTGCCTGGACGCCGGGTGACAGGCTCCGCGAGGCGGTGGCCGGCTCGCGGCCGTCGAGGGTGGGCGGGACGAGGACCGGCTGGTGGAACCGGCCGGCGGCGACGGTGGCGGCGACCGAGGCCATGGTGAGCGGGTTCATCTGGACGCGGCCCTGGCCGATCAGCTCGGCCGCGCCGTCCGCGCCGTCGTCGGCGGGCACCGAGCCGTCGAAGGTGACGACGCCGGCCGTCCAGTCGGCGTCGGTGCCCAGCCCGAAGACCTCACGGGCCTCCTTGGCCAGGTCGCCGGGGGCCACCTTGCCGGCGGTGCCGAGGAAGGCGGTGTTGCAGGACTCGGCGAAGGCGTCCGCCATGGTCCCGCTGCGCATGCCGTCCTCCTCGTTGTGGAAGCTCCGGCCGCCCGCCATGACGGTGTTCGGGCAGGGCAGGGGGCCACCGGCGGTGGCCAGGCCCTTGTCGAGCAGCATCGCCGCGGTGATGACCTTCATGGTGGAGCCCGGGGCGACCCGGCCCTGGAGCGCGGCGTCGAAGGCGTCGTCGCGGTGGTTGGCGACGGCCAGGACGTCGCCGGTGGAGGGTTGCACCACCACGACCGAGGCCTGCCGGTAGCGGCCGACCGCGTCCTCCGCGGCCCGCTGCACCCGGGCGTCCAGGGTGGTGCGCAGCGTGCCCGTCTTCCCCTTCACGAGGGTGAACAGGTTCTTGCCGTAGGTCCCGTCCGCCTTGTGCACCGCCACCCCGATGTCGCCGGTGCCCTTTGCCTTGTCGCCGTAGCGATCGCGCAGCGCCGGGAGGAGCGCGCTCAGCGAGGGCAGCTCGGCGGGGTCGAGGGAGCGGCCCGCGCGGTCGGCGATCCGTACCGACGGTGCGCCCTCGCCCGTCTCCAGGGTGTCGCCCCGGGCGAGGGCGGGGTTGATGACGGCGGACTGCCAGTCGACGAGGGGGAGGCCGGTGGTGGCTCCCCGCACCACGTGGAGGGAGGAGTCGTAGGCCCAGGTGCCGTGGTGGCCGGCCGCGGAGACGGTGGCCGTGACGTGGAAGGCGACGTGGTCCCCGGTGACCGCGCCCGGCTTCAGCGTGAACCTGGTCAGGTGGGCGGTCTTGGCCAGGGCGCGCAGCTCCGACAGGGAGCCCGGCCGGTTGTCGGTGAGCCGGCTGGCCGTCTCCCACCGGCCCGCCTGCCAGGCGGCGAGGAAGTCGTGCGCCGTGGTGCGGATCTCGGCCTTGGTGGCCGGGCCGGCGTGGTGGGTGGCGGCGACGGGGCCGGAGTCCGTCCCGTCGTCGTCCAGCGCCGAGTAGATGTTGTAGCCGCCGACGCCGAGCGCGGCCACCACCGCGGTGGCCGCCGTCCCCAGCACGACTCTGCCGACCCTGCGCATCGGTCCCCTCCCCTGTCCGGCCCCCTGCCGCACGCCCGGGACATTACGCGAACGGTGGTTGTCCGGCGTGGCCCTGACATAACGGAAGTGGCACGAAGTGACAGGTGTGCGCGGTGATGACCGGAAATCGCTCTCCCGGTGGCCGGAACACTGAAGGGGGCCGCGGGGTCAGCCCGTCTCGCCGTCCGCCCCTGCGGTCCGCCCGGCGGCGATCTGCCGGGCCATGGCGGTCGTCAGCTCGTACGCGGTGTGGGAGGCGGCCACCGAGGTGATCTCCGCGTGGTCGTAGGCCGGGGCCACCTCCACCAGGTCGGCGGAGACCAGGTGGCAGTCGGCCAGGCCGCGCAGGATCTCCAGCAGTTCGCGGGAGGTGAGCCCGCCCGCCTCGGGGGTGCCGGTGCCCGGGGCGTGCGCCGGGTCGAGGACGTCGATGTCGACGGAGACGTACAGCGGCCGGTCGCCGACGCGCTCGCGCAGCTGCTGGACGACCTCGTCGACGCCGCGGCGCATCACGTCGGCGGAGGTGACGATGCCGAAGCCCATCCGCGCGTCCTCGTCCAGGTCGGCCTTGCCGTAGAGGGGACCGCGGGTGCCGACGTGGGAGAGGGCGGCGGTGTCGAGCAGCCCCTCCTCGAAGGCGCGGCGGAAGGGCGTGCCGTGGGTGTAGGCCGCGCCGAAGTAGGTGTCCCAGGTGTCCAGGTGCGCGTCGAAGTGGACGAGCGCCACCGGTCCGTGCCGCCGGGCGACGGAGCGCAGCAGCGGCAGGGCGATGGTGTGGTCGCCGCCCAGTGTCATCAGGCGCGCGCCGCTCGCCAGCAGTTCGTCGGCGGCGCCCTCGACCGTCTCCACCGCCTCGTCTATGGAGAACGGGTTGACCGCGATGTCCCCGGCGTCGGCGACCTGGGCGAGGTCGAACGGCGAGGCGTCCTGCGCCGGGTTGTAGGGGCGCAGCAGCCGGGACGCCTCCCGGACGGCGTTGCCGCCGAAGCGGGCGCCGGGCCGGTAGGAGACGCCGGTGTCGAAGGGGACGCCGACGACCGCGACGTCCGCCCGGCCGCCCACCTCGTCGATGCGGGGCAGCCGTGCGAAGGTGGCCGGCCCGGCGTAGCGGGGCACGCGGGAGGAGTCGACGGGGCCGACCGGGGCGGTCGGGGCGGGCGAGGCGGCAGCGGTGGGGCCGGAGGCGGCGGAGGTCGTCATGGCGGCGAGGCTAGGAGGCCCGGGCGCCCACCACCATGGACGCGGGCGCCAGCCCGGCACGCGGCGGTGGACACGGTGTCCAGCCGGTCGCCCTGCCGGTGGGGCCCGGGGCGCCGACCAGCCGCGTCCGGGTGACGCGAGGCCCGCGACGTGGACGCGGCCTGCCGTTCCGTCCGTCCGCCCACCCGTCCGACAGCTCGACGCGCCCGGCCGGTACCGCTTCGTCTCCCGCCGGTCCGCCTCGGACGTCATCCGGTCTGCGGCCGGCGTCGACCGCGACCGGACCGGACCGGTGAGGGCTCCTCGGACCCCGCCGATCCCACCCGGCGCTCGGAACGCCCCGTCAACGCCGCCCGTGCGGGCGGCCCGTAGCATGGCGTCCGTGTCCGGGACCAGTCGTCTTCCCCAGGTGCGCCGTGCGGCGCCCGGGTGGGCTGCGCTGGTCCTGGCGGTACTGGTGGGACTGCTGGGGATGCACGCCCTGGCCCCGGACGGCATGCCGTCCGCGGGGGAGCACACCTTCACCGCAGCCCCGCACCCCGCCCGGGGCCACTTGGCCCCCTCGGCCTCCTCCCCCGCTCACGGCTCCTTTGCGGACCGGGCCCCCGCCGCCCGTCACCACGTGCACGCCGGCGGTCCGGACGCGGCGGCCGTCGGGGGCGAGGCCTGCCACGGCAGCAGCACCTGCGCGGCAGACGGGACCAGCAGCGCCTACGCCCCGCCCGCGCCGGCCGCCGACGCCTTCGCGGCGACCGGCGCGCCCGCAGGCGCCGGGGGGACTGTCCTCCTCGCAGGTTCCGGCGGGCGGGCCCCGCCCGACCTGGCCGAACTGCAGCTCCTACGGGTGTAGGAGCGCCCGCACGGCCCCACCGCCCGGCCGGCACCGCCCGGTGCCCCGGGCCGGTACGCGCGCGCCGTGCGCCAGGCGTTCCCCCACCAGCCGATGCGCGGCGCCCCCGGCGGGCGCCGTCCAAGGAGTTGTCCCACCATGACCCCCTCCCACCCCCTGGCCCGCCGGGCCACAGCCGCCGCTGCCGCCGTCACCGCCGCGGTGGTGCTCGCCGGTTGCGGCGCCGGCACCGACTCGCCCGACCACGCCGGGCACGACGCCGCTCCCTCCGCCGCGGCGAGCGCGACGGCCGACGCCCACAACGCCCGCGACGTGGCCTTCGCGCAGCACATGATCCCCCACCACCGCCAGGCTCTCGCCATGGCCGGTCTCGTCCCGTCACGGGCGAAGTCGCAGCAGCTCAAGGACCTGGCCGCCCGGATCCGGAAGGCCCAGGGCCCGGAGATCACCACCATGTCCGGCTGGCTGAGGGCCTGGGGGGAGCACGTCCCCTCCGACACCCCGTCCGCCGGCCCCTCCGGCGCTCCCACGACGCCCGGCACGGACGGCACGGGTGACACGGGCGCCACGGGCGCCACGGGCGACAGTGCGGGCCACTCCGGCCACGCCACGGACGGCATGATGTCGGACGCGGACATGGCGAAGCTCGCGAAGCTCTCGGGTGCCGCCTTCGACACGGCCTTCCTGAAGATGATGGTGGGCCACCACCAGGGCGCGGTCGACATGGCCCGGGACGAGCGCGCCAAGGGCGCCTACGGCCCGGCCAGGGCGCTGGCGCGGTCCGTCGCCACCTCCCAGACCGCCGAGATCAGGCAGATGGAGAAGATGCTCGGGGAGTGACCGGGCGCCGGCGGGCGGTGGCCGCACCCGCCACCGCCCGCCGGTACCGGCCGGTTCCGCCCCGCGGCAGCCGCCGGGGCCCGACGGCCGTCCCCCGGTCGGGAGGCGCCCCCGTTCACCCGAGTTCCGGACCGGCCGCTCCCCGGTCGGAGGTCCGCGCGACAATGGCACCATGCCGATACTGCCCTCCGCCCCCAGTCGCGCGGACCTCGTCGCCCATCTGGTGCGCACCCGCATCGCCGGCGACGTGGCCACCCCCCGCGAGAACAACCTCTCCCACTACCGCAAGCTCGCCAACGGCGACCGCCACTACTGGCTCGGCCTGGAGCTGGGCGACCGCTGGACGGACGAGCAGGACGTGCTGGCGGTCATGGCCGAGCGGTGCGGCGTCGTCGACGACCCGGACCACCGGCAGGGGCAGGACACCATCGACCCCGAGCTGACGGTGGACGCGGTGGAGCGGGCCGCGGCACGGCTGCGCAAGGCGGTGGCGGGCGGCGAGCGGGTGCTGTTCGCCACCGGCCACCCCGGGGGCCTGCTGGACGTCCACCGCGCGACGGCCGAGGCGCTGCGGGCCCGCGGCGTGGAGGTGATGGCCGTGCCGGAGGGCCTGTCCACCTCCGAGGGCATGGTCTTCCAGTTCGCGGACGTGGCGATGCTGGAGCGGGGCGCGACCCTGTGGCACACCCACTCCCCCGACCCCATGGCCGCGATCCTGGACGGGCTGGCGCGGGAGGGCCGGCCGCTGCCCGACCTGGTCATGGCCGACCACGGCTGGGCGGGTTGCGCGGCCCAGCGCGGTCTGGACGCCATCGGTTTCGCCGACTGCAACGACCCGGCGCTCTTCCTCGCCGAGGCCGAGGGCACCCTGCAGGTGACCGTCCCCCTCGACGACCACGTGCTCAGCCCCCGCCACTACGACCCGCTCACCGCCTACCTGCTGGACGCCGCCGGGCTGCGGTGACCGCCCCGCCCGGAGCGCAGGCCGGCTCCCCGGCTCCGGGTGCGGCGACGGACACCCGCGAGGACGGCGGGAAGCCGCGGCGGACGGGCAGGTACCTCAGGACGCCCCAGCGCCCTCCCGCGGACCGGGGACGGCGGCGGCGGGAGCGCCGCGGCGCACGACGTCCAGGTAGTCGGCTATGGCGTCCCGGTTGCGGGTCAGGCAGCCGATCCGCTCGGTCATCCGGTCGCGTTCGCGCTCCAGCGCGGCCAGCACCTCGGGGGTGGCGTCGGGGAGGTGGACGGCGCGCGGCCGGTCCAGGCAGGGCAGTATCTGCCGGATGATCCTGGTCGGCAGGCCCGCGTCGAGCAGTCCGCGGATCTGCCGGACCCGGTCCACCGTCGCCTCGTCGTAGGACCGGTAGCCGTTCGTACCCCGGTCCGCGACGACGAGCCCCTGCTCCTCGTAGTAGCGCAGCAGCCGGCGCGGGGTTCCCGTCCGCTCGGCCAGCTCTCCGATCCGCATGTGACCGCCCCCTTCGCAGCCGCTCGACCGCACACCGGCGTGAACGGTCAACCCTGCGCGGCATGGGCGATGACACCACAACCGTGACCGTCCGTGCAGAACTTTCCACGGACTGGAAACAGCCCCTGCTCGCGCCGGCCACGACGGTCTTCCCCAGTCGGCCCCACCGGCCCCTCCCGGCAGGTGTCCCGCCCTCGACGAGCGCGGACCCCGGCCCCGGCCGGGCCGGGGAACCTCAGCCCGCGGACCGGGCAGGGGACCTCAGCTGTTGCGCTGCTCGTCCCAGGGGACCCGGATCAGGCCCTCCTGGATGACGGAGACCGCGAGGTGGCCGTCCTGGGTGAAGATGCGCCCCCGGGCGAGACCGCGACCGCCCTGCGCGGTCGGCGACTCCTGGTCGTAGAGCAGCCACTGGTCGGCCCGGAGCGGCCGGTGGAACCACATGGCGTGGTCCAGGCTCGCGCCGACGACGTCACCGGCCGCCCAGCCGCCGCGGCCGTGCGCCAGCAGGATGGAGTCCAGCAGCGTCATGTCGGAGACGTAGGTGACCAGGCACAGGTGGAGCAGCGGCTGGTCGATCTCGCCCGTCAGCGCGCCCTGGGTGCGGAACCAGACCTGGGAGCGGGGGTCGCGGGGTTCGCCGACGCTGGCGATGGGCGGGGCGTCGACGTACCGCAGGTCGATCGCGGCGCGGGCCTCGGTCAGGCGCGGCAGGTGCTCGGGGGTGGCGAACCGGTCGGCGTACTTGGCCATTTGCTCGGTGGCCGTGGGCAGCGTCTCGGGGTCGGGCGCGGCCGGCATCGGCTCCTGGTGCGTGAGCCCCTCCTCGTGCACCTGGAAGGAGGCCGTGAGGTGGAAGATCGGCCGGCCGTGCTGGACCGCGGAGACCCGCCGGGTGGTGAAGGAGCGCCCGTCGCGGAGCCGGTCGACGGTGTAGACGATCGGTGCGCCGGGGTCGCCCGGGCGGAGGAAGTAGGAGTGCAGGGAGTGCGGCACGCGGTCGGCCGGGACGGTGCGGCCCGCCGCCACCAGCGACTGCGCGGCGACCTGGCCGCCGAAGACGCGGGGCACCACCGCGGCGGTGCTCTGCCCGCGGTAGATGTCCTGCTCGATCCGCTCCAGGTCGAGCAGGTCCAGCAGCGTCCTCAGTCCCTCGTCCACGCGTCCTCACCCTCGTGCCGTGCGGCGCGGTCCGGTACGTCCGCCGGCCCGCGCCGTCTCCTGTGTGTGCCCGTCAACGTTAAGGGCGGTGCCGCCGGACACGCGGCACCGCCCTGGTCCGGCTGCGGTCCTACAGCCCCATCGACTTCGCGATGATCATCTTCATGACCTCGCTGGTGCCGCCGTAGATGCGGTTGACGCGGTTGTCGGCGTACAGACGGGCGATCGGGTACTCGTTCATGTAGCCGTAACCGCCGTGCAGTTGCAGACACCGGTCGATCACGCGGTGGGCGACCTCGGTGCAGAACAGCTTGGCCGACGCGGCCTCGGCGGCGGTCAGCTCACCGGCGTCGTGGGCCTCCAGCGCGCGGTCGACGACGGCCTCGGCCGCGTCCACCTCGGCCTTGCAGGCTGCCAGTTCGAACTTGGTGTTCTGGAAGGAGGCCACCGTCTTGCCGAAGACGGTCCGGTCCTGGACGTAGCCCTGCGCGAACCGGACGGCCGCGGCGGCCTGGGCGTAGGCGCCGACCGCGATGCCCAGGCGCTCCTGCGGCAGGTTCTGGCCGAGGTAGGAGAAGCCCTTGTTCTCCTCGCCGAGGAGGTCCTCCACGGGCACCTTGACGTCGGTGAAGGAGAGTTCGGCGGTGTCGGAGGTCTTCAGGCCGAGCTTGTCCAGCTTGCGGCCGACGGCGTACCCCTCGGCCTTGGTGTCGACCACCAGCAGGGAGATGCCGAACCTGCGGTCGTCCTCCTTCGGCGCGGAGGTGCGGGCGCAGACGATGACGCGGTCGGCGTGGACGCCGCCGGTGATGAAGGTCTTGGCGCCGTTGAGGACGTAGTGGGTGCCGTCCTCGGACAGCTTGGCGGTGGTCTTCATGCCCGCGAGGTCGGAGCCGGTGCCGGGCTCGGTCATGGCGATGGCGAACATGGTGCGCCCGGTGACGAAGTCGGGCAGCCAGCGCTTCTTCTGGTCCTCGGTGGCGTAGGCCTTGAGGTAGGGCAGGCAGAGCGCGACGTGGACGCCGCTGCCGCCGAAGGAGACGCCGGCGCGGGCGCACTCCTCGCTGACGATGGCCTGGTACTTGAAGGTCTCCTCGCCGGCGCCGCCGTACTCCTCGGGCACCTCGATGCCGAAGACGCCCAGCTCGCCCAGCTTGTAGTAGAAGTCCCGGGGTGCCTGGCCGGCCTGGTACCACTCGTCGTAGACCGGGACGACCTCCTTCTCGACGAAGGCCCGAAGGGTGCTGCGGAACGCCTCGTGGTCCTCGTTGTACACCGTGCGGCGCATAGCGGCCGACCTCCTCCACGACTGCCCCGCCGCCGTCCACGCGGATGTCCCGGCCGGGGTTGCTCACCTGATGACGGTTGCCGTGGCGACCTCGGAACCGCCGCCACCTAAGCGCTTGCTCAGTCACGCAAGCTACCTGCCGGTAGCGGCCCTGTCCAGGGGGTGCGCAGGTGGCACTCGGCACGCGGCCGGGCCGTGGGCGACCAGGACGCCTCAGGCCCGGACATCGATCCCCAGCTACTCGATATATACGGTACCGTTGACTTTGATATACACCTCCCGACACCTCCCGAAGGGGTGCCATGAGCCGCACGGTCATCGACCTCGACGACGAGGCGCTGGAAGCAGCCGCCAAGGAGCTGGGCACCTCCACCAAGCGCGACACCGTCAACACCGCACTGCGCGAGGTCGTGGAACGCAACCAGCGACTCCGCGCACTGCGCGAACTGCAGGAATTCGCGGCGGACGGCCTCCTCGACGCCGACTTCCTGCTGGACAAGCAGAACTACCGGAGCGGTGCCGCAGCAGACGGTCGCGGCTCCGGGGGGAACGCCGCGGTATGACGCCGGCGAACTACCTGATCGACACCTCGGCGCTGGCTCGCATGCTGCTGCGGCAGACGACGGAGGAGTGGGAGCAGCACGCCGCTGCCGGGCTGGTCTCCCTCTGCGACCTCACGGAGCTCGAAGTCCTCTACTCCGCACGCTCGGCGAAGGAAAGGCTTCTGCTGAGCGAGCGCCTGCGGCTCTTCACGTGGTGCCCGATGCCCGACGGAGCCTACCGGCGAGCTCTGGAGGTGCAGGGGCAGCTCACCGGACGGGGCGAGCACCGCAGCGCAGGCCCCGTGGACCTCCTCCTGGCCGCGACCGCGGAGGCCGCGGGCCTGGTGCTGCTGCACTACGACCACGACTTCGACACGGTGGCCCGGACCACGGGTCAGCCGGTCCACATGATCGACCTGAGGTAGGGCGGGAGCCTTCCGGTCCCGCCGGCCGGGTCGGGCCCGCAGCGCCGGTTCCGCCCCCACCCTCACTCCCACCCGGCGGGCGGGCCCTCTGCGGCCCGCGTCCCCGTCACGTCCGGATGCCGGCGATCTCCCTCACGCCCGCGACGAACGCCCGGAAGCTCGGCGACCTGTTGCCCTCCAGCTTCAGGTGCGGGCCCACGCGCCGGCCCCACCCGGGCTTCGACGGCAGCCGCACACCGCCCGCGAACAGCACCTTCTCGAAGGCGTCCGAGCACTTGCCGGCGACCACGTCCAGGTTGCCCCGGTAGGAGCGCGGCGCCTCCCGGGCGACCTTCGGGAAGCCCGCCCGGACCGCGGGCCAGTCGCCGAAGTACCAGCTCTCCCACTCACGCATGGCGATGCGGTTGAGGACCGTGAACGAGCCGGCTGCCGGGCTGTCGGCGCGAGGAGTGAGGCCGGCGCCGCGCGCCAACGCGTCGAGTTGCTCCTTCACCTCCTGCGGCTTGCAGGAGGTGAAGAAGTCGTGGGAGTGCGTGGTCACCAGCACCTGCGACTTGTCGCCGGAGATCCGGCACTGCTGCGCCAGCCCCGGCAGCACCGTCGCGTACAGGTGGTTCCCGGGCTCAACTTCCGCCCCCTACCCCAGCACCGCGAACGCCCCCCGTGCCATCCCGTGCAGCAGTCCCGCCATCGCCTCGCGCCCCGGCAGCGCGTCCGGCCGTGAGAGGTGGGGTGTGGAGTTCAGCAGCCCGAAGACGGCGTGCACGCAGGCCCGCACCTCGGGCTCGGGGGCGCCGGGGTGGGCGCGGCCGACGACGCCGACCCAGAGTTCGACGTACTCGCGCTGGAGCCGGCGCACCCGGCGGCGGCCGGCCTCGGGGAGGCGGTCCAGTTCGCGGTCGTGGACGGTGATGAGCGCCCGGTCCTCCAGCGCGAAGTCGATGTGGCCGGCCAGCAGCGCGTCCAGCACCTCCTCCGGGCCCGCGCCGCCGCAGTCCACGCACTCCCGGCCGCCGGCCAGCAGCCGCTCGCTGATGCCGACGAGGAGTTCGGCGAGCATGGCGTCCTTGCCCGCGAAGTGGCGGTAGAGCCCGGGGCCGGAGATGCCGACCGCCGCGCCGATCTCGTCCACCCCCACGCCGTGGAACCCGCGCTCGGCGAACAGGCGCGCGGCCTCGCGCAGTATCTGGCCGCGCCGGCCACCCGCGGGGGGCGCGGCGGGCCGGGAGGAGGGCGCTTCGGGGCCGGACGGGCCGGCCGCCGCAGGTGACGAGGCTCGGGTACCACTCATGGCATCTCATTGTAGACAGCCGCGTTAGCGGTCGTTAACCTGGGGAGCGGGCCGGAGGTTAACGATGACTAACGGCGACCGGTCCGGGGGCGGCGATCCCGCCCCTGCGGCACGGTCCTGGCAAGACGGCGACCAAGGGGGCGCGTGTGGTGACGGACTCCAGGAACGGCGCACCGGTGCTGACCAGCACCGCCGATCCGACGTCGGACTCCTGGCGGACCAACGAGGCCGCGCACACCGCCCTCGTCGCCGAGCTGCACGAGCGGCTGGCCGCCGCCCGGCTCGGTGGCGGCGAGCGGGCCCGGCAGCGCCACCTCGCGCGCGGCAAGCTGCTGCCGCGCGACCGGGTGGACACCCTGCTGGACCCGGGCTCGCCCTTCCTGGAGGTGGCCCCGCTCGCCGCGGAGGGCCTGTACGACGGGGCGGCGCCGGCGGCCGGCGTGGTCGCGGGCGTGGGCAGGGTCTCGGGGCGCGAGGTGATGGTCGTCGCCAACGACGCCACCGTCAAAGGCGGCACGTACTACCCGATGACCGTCAAGAAGCACCTGCGGGCCCAGGAGATCGCCCTGGACAACCGCCTGCCGTGCGTGTACCTGGTCGACTCCGGCGGCGCCTTCCTGCCGATGCAGGACGAGGTCTTCCCCGACCGCGAGCACTTCGGCCGCATCTTCTACAACCAGGCCCGCATGTCGGGCGCCGGCATCCCGCAGATCGCGGCCGTCATGGGCTCCTGCACCGCCGGCGGCGCCTACGTGCCGGCGATGAGCGACGAGGCCGTGATCGTACGGAACCAGGGGACCATCTTCCTGGGCGGCCCGCCGCTGGTGAAGGCCGCCACCGGCGAGGTCGTCTCGGCCGAGGACCTGGGCGGCGGCGAGGTCCACTCCCGCACCTCCGGCGTCACCGACCACCTCGCCGAGGACGACGCCCACGCCCTGGCTATCGTCCGGAACATCGTGGCGACCCTCGGCGAGCGGCCCCCGCTGCCCTGGCGGGTGGCGACGCCCGTGGAGCCGAAGGTGGACCCGGCGGGCCTGTACGGCGTGGTGCCGGTCGACTCCCGCACCCCCTACGACGTGCGCGAGGTCATCGCGCGGGTGGTGGACGGCTCCCGGTTCGCCGAGTTCAAGGCCGAGTACGGCACGACGCTGGTCACCGGCTTCGCCCACGTCCACGGCCACCCGGTGGGGATCGTCGCCAACAACGGCATCCTCTTCGGCGAGTCGGCGCAGAAGGGCGCGCACTTCGTCGAGCTGTGCGACCAGCGCGGCATCCCGCTGCTCTTCCTCCAGAACATCTCGGGCTTCATGGTGGGCCGCGCCTACGAGGCCGGCGGCATCGCCAAGCACGGCGCGAAGATGGTGACGGCGGTGGCCTGCACCCGCGTCCCCAAGCTCACCGTGGTGATCGGTGGTTCCTACGGCGCCGGCAACTACTCGATGTGCGGCCGGGCGTACGGGCCGCGCTTCCTGTGGATGTGGCCGAACGCCAAGATCTCCGTGATGGGCGGCGAACAGGCCGCCTCCGTCCTGGCCACCGTCCGCCGCGACCAGTTCGAGGCCCGCGGCGAGGAGTGGTCCACCCAGGACGAGGAGGCCTTCAAGGCCCCCGTGCGCGCCCAGTACGAGGAGCAGGGCAGCGCCTACTACGCCACCGCCCGCCTGTGGGACGACGGCGTCATCGACCCGCTGGAGACCCGCCGGGTCCTCGGCCTCGCCCTGACCGCCTGCGCCAACGCGCCCCTGCCGGCCCGGGACTCGGCCGCGCAGGGCTTCGGCGTCTTCCGGATGTGAGAGGGATGTCCACCATGCCCGGCACCACCCGACACCCCCTGGACGTACCCCTCTTCGAGACCGTGCTGGTCGCCAACCGCGGGGAGATCGCGGTCCGCGTCATCCGCACGCTGCGCGCCCTGGGCATCCGGTCCGTCGCCGTCTTCAGCGACGCCGACGCGCAGGCCCGCCACGTCCGCGAGGCCGACACCGCCGTGCGGCTGGGCCCGGCCCCGGCGGCGCAGAGCTACCTCGACATCGACCGCGTCCTGGACGCGGCGCGCCGCACCGGCGCCCAGGCCGTCCACCCCGGCTACGGCTTCCTCGCCGAGAACGCCGCGTTCGCCCGCGCCTGCGAGGCGGCCGGACTGGTCTTCGTCGGGCCGTCCGCCGAGGCGATCGCGCTGATGGGCGACAAGATCCGCGCCAAGGAGACGGTCGCCGCCGCCGGTGTCCCGGTCGTTCCCGGCTCCTCCGGCAGCGGCCTGAGCGACGCGCAACTCGCCGAGGCCGCGCGGGAGATCGGCATGCCGGTGCTGCTGAAGCCGTCGGCGGGCGGCGGCGGCAAGGGCATGCGTCTGGTGCGGGAGGAGGCCCGGCTCGGTGAGGAGATCGCCGCGGCCCGCCGCGAGGCGCGCGGCTCCTTCGGCGACGACACGCTGCTGGTGGAGCGCTGGGTGGACCGGCCGCGCCACATCGAGATCCAGGTGCTCGCCGACGGCCACGGCACCGTCCTGCACCTGGGCGAGCGCGAGTGCTCCCTGCAGCGCCGCCACCAGAAGCTCATCGAGGAGGCCCCCTCGGTCCTGCTGGACGAGGCGACGCGCGCGGCGATGGGCGAGGCGGCGGTCGCGGCCGCCCGCTCCTGCGGCTACCGGGGCGCCGGCACCGTGGAGTTCATCGTCCCCGGCGACGACCCCGGCACGCACTTCTTCATGGAGATGAACACCCGCCTCCAGGTCGAGCACCCCGTCACCGAGCTGGTCACCGGCCTCGACCTGGTCGAGTGGCAGCTGCGCGTCGCCGCCGGCGGCCGGCTGCCCTTCGCCCAGGACGACGTCACCCTGACCGGCCACGCGATCGAGGCGCGGATCTGCGCGGAGACCGTCGCCCCGGGCACCCCGCCCCCCGCGGGCGACGGCCGCCCCGCCTTCCTGCCGTCCGGCGGCACCGTCCTGGCGCTGCACGAGCCGGACGGCCCGGGGGTACGCACCGACTCCGGCCTGGCGGTGGGCACGGAGGTCGGCAGCCTCTACGACCCGATGCTCGCCAAGGTCATCGCGCACGGCCCGGACCGGGCGAGCGCCCTGGCGGCGCTGCGCTCGGCACTCGGCGCGACCCTCACCCTGGGCGTGGCCACCAACGCCGGTTTCCTGCGCCGCCTGCTGGCCCACCCCGCGGTGGCCGCCGGCGACCTCGACACCGGGCTGGTGGAGCGGGACGCCGCGACGCTGGTGGACGCCGAGGTTCCTCCGGAGGTCTACGCCGCGGCGGCGGCCGTGCGCCGGGCCCGTCTGGCGCCGGAGCCGGTCGCCGGGGGCTGGCGCGACCCCTTCGACTCCGCCGACGGCTGGCGGCTGGGCGGGCCGTCGCTTCCCCCGGCGTTCTGGGTGCGGGTGCCCGGCCACGAGCCGGTGCAGGCCAGCGGCGAGGGCCTCGTCGACGGCGACCGGGTCACCGTCACCCTCGACGGCGTCACCCACACCTTCCGCCACGCCGGGGACTGGCTCGGCCGGGACGGCGACACCTGGCACGTCGCCGACCACGACCCGGTGGCCGAGACGCTGCGCGCCGCGGCCCGGCCGGAGGGCGTGGACGCCCTCACCGCCCCGATGCCGGGCACCGTGACCGTCGTCAAGGCGGCCGTCGGCGACCGCGTCACCGCCGGCGAGGGGCTGCTGGTGGTGGAGGCGATGAAGATGGAGCACCTCGTCACCGCGCCGCACGACGGGACCGTCACCGCGCTGGAGGTCTCCCCCGGCACTGCGGTCGCCATGGACCAGGTGCTCGCCGAGGTCACCCCCGACGACAGCGCCGGGCAGCCGGACGCCGCCGGCACCCCCGACCCGGTGCGGCTGCCCGCACCGCCCGTCTCCGCCGCCTCACCGGAGGGACAACCCTCATGACCGCTCCCGGACTGCCCGAGCCGGTGCCCGCCGCCGGCCTGCCCCCGCGGGTGCGCATCCACGAGGTCGGGCCGCGCGACGGCCTGCAGAACGAGTCGACGGTGGTACCCACCGAGGTGAAGGCCGAGTTCGTCCGCCGTCTCGCCGGGGCCGGGCTGAGCACCGTGGAGGCGACCAGCTTCGTCCACCCCAAGTGGGTGCCGCAGCTCGCCGACGCCGCGGACCTCTTCACCGCCGTCGCCGACCTGGCCCACCCCCTCTCCCCCGCCGCACCCGTGGACCTGCCGGTCCTCGTCCCCAACGAGCGGGGCCTGGACCGGGCCCTGGAGCTGGGTGCCCGGCACGTCGCGGTGTTCGCCAGCGCCACCGAGTCCTTCGCCCGCGCCAACCTCAACCGCACCGTGGACACCGCGCTCGCCATGTTCGCGCCCGTGGTGCAGCGCGCCCGGGAGGCCGGCCTGCGGGTGCGCGGTTACCTCTCGATGTGCTTCGGCGACCCGTGGGAGGGCCGCGTGCCCGCCGCCCAGGTCGTCCGGGTCTGCCGCGCCCTGCTCGACCTCGGGTGCCACGAGCTGAGCCTCGGCGACACCATCGGGGTGGCCACTCCCGGCCAGGTCACCGCGGTGCTGGCCGCGCTGAACGAGGCGGGCGTGCCCACCGAGCGCCTCGCCGTCCACTTCCACGACACCTACGGGCAGGCGCTCGCCAACACGCTGGCCGCCCTGCAGAGCGGCGTCACCACCGTCGACGCCTCCGCCGGCGGTCTCGGCGGCTGCCCCTACGCCAAGAGCGCCACCGGCAACCTCGCCACCGAGGACCTGGTGTGGATGCTCGACGGCCTCGGCATCGAGAGCGGCGTCGACCTCGACGCGCTGGTCGCCACCAGCGTCTGGATGGCGGCCCGGCTGGGCCGGCCGAGCCCGTCGCGGACCGTACGCGCCCTGACCCCCGCCGAGTGAGACCCACCGGCGGGGCCCGCGGGCGAACGCCACACCCCGGGTGCTGTGACCCACGGCGCCGGAAGGTGCGAGACGAGGAGTGAGAACCATGTCCCTGGACCACCGCCTCCCCGAGGAACTCGAGGAACTGCGGCGCACCGTCGAGGCGTTCGCCCACGACGTGGTCGCGCCCCGCATCGGCGAGTACTACGAGAACCACGCCTTCCCTTACGACATCGTCCGCGAGATGGGCCGTATGGGCCTGTTCGGGCTGCCGTTCGCCGAGGAGTACGGCGGCATGGGCGGTGACTACCTGGCACTCGGCGTGGCGCTGGAGGAACTGGCCCGCGTCGACTCCTCCGTGGCCATCACCCTGGAGGCCGGCGTCTCGCTGGGCGCGATGCCGCTGTACCACTTCGGCACCGAGGAGCAGAAGCGGGAGTGGCTCCCGAAGCTGTGCGCCGGCGAGGTGCTGGGCGCCTTCGGGCTGACCGAGCCGGACGGCGGCTCGGACGCCTCCGCCACCCGCACCACCGCCGTCCGCGACGGCGACCAGTGGGTCATCAACGGCACCAAGTGCTTCATCACCAATTCCGGTACCGACATCACCGGCCTGGTCACGGTCACCGCCGTCACCGGGCACACCGACGGGGGCCGGCCGCTGATCTCCTCGATCATCGTGCCCTCCGGCACCCCCGGCTTCACGGTCGCCGCCCCGTACTCCAAGGTCGGCTGGAACGCCTCCGACACGCGTGAACTCTCCTTCTCCGACGTGCGGGTACCGGCCGCCAACCTGCTGGGCGAGGAGGGGCGCGGCTACGCCCAGTTCCTGCGCATCCTGGACGAGGGGCGGATCGCCATCGCCGCGCTCGCCACCGGTCTCGCGCAGGGCTGCGTGGACGAGTCGGTGTCCTACGCCCGCACCCGGCAGGCGTTCGGCCGGCCGATCGGATCCCACCAGGCGATCCAGTTCAAGATCGCGGACATGGAGATGCGCGCCCACACGGCCCGGCTGGCCTGGCGGGACGCGGCGTCCCGGCTGGTGCACGGCGAACCCTTCAAGCGGCAGGCGGCGGTGGCGAAGCTGTACTCCTCGGAGGTGGCCGTCACCAACGCCCGCGAGGCCACCCAGGTGCACGGCGGCTACGGGTTCATGAACGAGTACCCGGTGGCCCGGATGTGGCGGGACGCGAAGATCCTGGAGATCGGCGAGGGCACCAGCGAGGTGCAGCGCATGCTCATCGCACGGGAGTTGGGGCTCTCCGCCTGACCCTCCCCGCGCCCCGGCCGGCCCCCGCGGCCCGGCCGGGGCGCCCACGGCGTGGCCGACTCCTCACCGACCACCACCCGTTCGCACCGCGACAGGCGGTCCGAAACCTTCCGGTGCGGGCCGGGCCCCCTGGCAGGATCACGAGGATGACGGATTTCGACACCATCGAGCGGCGACAGTGGGCCGGCAAGGCCGACGCGTACGCCGGGAGTTTCGCGAAACTCTGCGCCCACACCGTGCACCACCTCCTGGACGCCGCCGGCGTGGGGCCGGGCGTCAGGCTCCTGGACGTGGGGACCGGCACGGGCACGGTGGCGGCGACGGCCTGCGCCCGGGGTGCCGTGGTCAGCGCCGTCGACGCGGAACCCAGCATGGTGGCCGCGGCCTCCCGCCGGGCACCGCAGGCGGACGTCCGGCTGGCCTGCGTGCCCGACCTGCCCTTCACCGACGCCGCCTTCGACGCGGTGACGGGCAACTTCGTCCTCAACCACGTGGGGCGGCCCCGGGCCGGCCTCGCCGAACTGGCCAGAGTGGTCCGCCCCGGCGGCCGCGTCGCCCTGAGCATCTGGGAGAGTCCGGGCGGCACCGGGCGGGACCTGCTGCCCCGCGCGCTGCGGGAGGCCGGCGTCCGGCCCCCGGGCGGCCCGGTGCGCGTCGAGCCGGCGGAGGACTTCCCCCGCACCGCCGAGGGCTTCGCCCACCTGCTGACCGCGGCCGGCCTCGCGGACGTCCACTGCGAACCGGTCGCCATCGCCCACCGCACGACCCTGGAGGAGTGGTGGAGCGGCACCGCGGCCGGGGTGGCCTCGACCGGGCAGCTCCTGGTGCGCCAGCCGCCGCAGAAGGCCGCCGAGGTCCGGCGCCACTACGAGGCGCTGAGTGCGGAGTTCGCCGACGCCGACGGCGGTCTGGTACTGCCGCACGTGGCACTGGTGGCCTGCGGGCGGGTGCCACGGCAGGACGGCTGACGGCCACCCGCACCCGGCCCCCTCCCGGGCGCCGCGCCGGAGCACCGACCCCTTTTCCGGACGTGACCGGCGTCGCGGAACCGCACGTCCGCACGCACCCGCACCCGACGCCGGCACCTCGCCCCACCCACTAAAGGGATTCAAGTTCCCTTTACGCCTCTCGGTGACGTATGGTCCGAGCTAACGGAACCTCAAACCCGTTAACACCGAGGGGTTGTCTGCCATGTCCCGCTCCGATTCCGCTCCCGCCTCCCAGCGCACCGCCCCCACCGCCCCGCTCCGGCGCCTCGCGGCGGGCACGGCGGCAGCTGCCCTGCTCGCCACCGGCGCCTCCCCCGCCTCGGCCGCACCCGCCGAGACGGGACCACGGACCTGGGTCGCCGGATGGGCGGCCTCGCCCCAGCCACCCAGTACCGGCTTCACCCCCAACTGGTCCCAGGAGGGGTTCTCCCGCCAGACGCTGCGCCAGGTCGTCCACGTCACCGCCACCGGCGACCGTGCGCGCATCAGACTCTCCAACGTCTACGGCCTCAGCGCCCTGCACCTCACCGGCGCCACCCTTGCCCTCTCCGCCGGCGGGGCCGCCGTCGTCCCCGGCACCGTCCGCCACCTCACCTTCCACGGCGCCGCCGGCACCGTCCTCCCCGCCGGCCGCACCGCCGCCAGCGACCCCGCCCCCCTCGACCTCACCGCACCCCGCTCGGTGACGGTGACGCTCTACCTGGCCGGGACCACCGGGCCCGCCACCTTCCACGCCCAGGCGCTCGCCGACACCTACCGGGCCGAGGGCGACCACCGCGGCGACATGCGGGGCGAGGCCTTCGGGCAGACCACGCAGTCCTGGTACTACCTCAGCGGGGTCGACGTCACCGGCGGCAGCACGGACCGGCGCGGCGTGGCGGTGTTCGGCGACTCGATCACCGACGGTTTCGCCTCCACACCGAACACGGACCACCGCTACTCCGACCGGCTCGCCGCCCGCACCCACCGCCCGGTGGTCAACGCGGGCATCGGCGGCAACCTGCTCCTGAACGACTCGGCCTGGTACGGCCCCCGGGGCACCGGCCGGTTCGCCCGCGACGTGCTGCAACAGCCCGGCACGGGCACCGCCGTGGTCCTGGAGGGCGTCAACGACATCGGCTTCAGCGAGACCGCGGACCAGCCGACGTACAAGCCCGACACCCCGGTGTCGGCCGCGTCCCTGGAGGCCGGCTACCGCCACCTGATCGAGCGGGCGCACGCGGCCGGCGTCAAGGTGGTCGGCGCCACCCTCCTGCCGTTCGGCACCTCGGACCACTGGGGGCCCCACGCCCGGCGGGTGAGTGCCGAGGTCAACCACTGGATCCGGACCTCGGGCGCCTTCGACGCGGTCGTCGACCTGCACCACACCTTCGCCGACCCCTCGGACCCCGACCGTCTCGCACCCCGGTACGACAGCGGCGACGGCCTCCACCCGAACGACGAGGGGTACGACGTGCTGGCACGCGAGGTGGCCGCCGTGCTGGACCGCGAAGGCCTGTGAGGGGGCCGGGTGGGACGGCCGGGCGGGCGGACCCGGGCACCGGCCGGCCTCCCGGCCACGCGGTCGACCACCGCCGTCTCCCGCTCCTCGCCGACCGCCCGACCCGGCCCGTCACCTCCCGCCGCGCTGGAAGCCGTCCCCTGGTGGACGCCGAGTCCGACCGTGCGGCGCAGCACACCGATCGCCTGGTCCCGGTCGCGGGGCACGGCCTCGGCCACGAGCGCCTCGCCGGTCTGCGGCAGCCGCATCGCGCCGAAGCCGATCGGGTGGACGCCCAGGTCGCCCGGACGCCAGGTCCCGGACGCCGCCGCGGTGAGCACCTGTGCGGCCATCCGGGTCTGGCGCGCTCAACCTGCCCGCGGGACAGTCAGGTTGAGCGGTCCCGCCCGCCGGCCCGGCACCAGGGGCGGGCGCCTTCCACGTGGCGGGGCGGCAGGCCGCAGCCGGGCACCTCCGCTCCGGCCCGCCGCCCCTGCGTCAGCCCCTCACCGCTGCCCCCACGGCACGTCCGGGGCCCGGTAATAGCCGATGCCCAGCGCGTCCCAGCGCGGCGCCTGCGCGGCCAGGCGGACCCGGTAGGCGTCCCAGTCGTGGGTGGCGGCCGGTGACCAGCCCAGCTCGGCGATGCCCGGCAGCCGGGGGAAGGCCATGTAGTCGAGCTGGGCGTCGGTGGAGAGGGTCTCCGTCCACAGCGGCGCCTCGACGCCGAGCACGGACGAGGCGGGGGCGTCCGGCAGGTAGGTGCCCGGGTCCCAGTCGTAGGAGCGCTCGGTGCTGACCAGGCCCGCCCAGCTCAGGCCGAGCGGGGTGTCCTTGTCGTACTTCATGTCGAGGTAGGAGCGGTCGGCGGGCGAGATGACCAGCCGCGTGCCGTTCTTCGCCGCGTCGGTGACCTGCTTGCGCTCCGCGGCGCTCGTCGCGTCGTATCCCCAGTACTGGGCGACGGCCCCCTGAACGGGGTGGGCCTCGGTGAGCTGGTGCCAGCCGACCACCGTCTTGCCGTACTTCGCGACGACCGGCTGCACCTTGTCCATGAAGGTGACGTAGTCCTCGTGGCTGGTGGAGTGCGCCTCGTCCCCGCCGATGTGCAGGTAGGGCCCGGGGGTCAGCGCGGCGATCTCCCGGATCACGTCGTCCACGAAGTCGTAGGTGACGGCCTTGGGCACGCACAGCGAGCTGAAGCCGACCTCGGTGCCGGTGTACAGCGGCGGGGCGACGCCGTCGCAGTTGAGCTCGGGGTAGGAGGCGAGGGCGGCGTTGGTGTGGCTCGGCATGTCGATCTCCGGCACCACGGTGACGAAGCGGTCCGCCGCGTACCGCACGATCTCCCGGTACTGGGCCTTGGTGTAGTGGCCCCCCGCACCGCCGCCCACCTCGGTCGAGCCGCCGTAGGTGGCCAGCTTCGGCCAGGAGTCGACGGCGATCCGCCAGCCCTGGTCGTCGGAGAGGTGCAGGTGCAGGGTGTTGACCTTGTACAGGGCGAGGTGGTCGAGGTAGCGCTCGACCTGGGCCACGGTCAGGAAGTGGCGCGAGACGTCGAGCATCGCGGACCGGTACGCGTAGCGCGGGGTGTCGGTGACGGTCCCGCCGGCCACGGTCCAGCGCACGCGCTGCGCGCTGTGCCGCTCGACGGCGGCGGGCAGCAGCTGGCGCAGTGTCTGCACGCCGTGGAAAAGGCCGGCGGGCTTCGCCGCGGCGATCTCCACGCCGTGGGCACCCGAGGTCAGGCGGTAGCCCTCGGCGCCCAGGCCGTCGGTGGCCCGGCCGCCCAGGCGCAGCTCGATGCCCCGGTCGCCGCGGACCGTGCCGCCCCTCGCCGACACCGGCAGCCGGTACCCGGTGGCGGGACGCAGCAGCCGGGCGAGGTCGTCGGCGACGGCGGAGGCCGCCCGCGCCTGGCCGCCGGGGGCCGCAACGTGGACCCGGGTACGGGTGGTCAGCGTGTAGGGCGTCCCGCCGGGGCTCGCGTGGGCGGGGGCGGGGATGATGCCGGTCAGCGGGGTGGGGGCGGCTTCGGCGGCCGACGGGGTGGTGGGGTGGCCGTGCGTCGCCGTGGCACCCGAGGCGGGTTCGACGGTGGCTCCGGACAGGCCGGCCGCCGCGGTCAGGAGCAGTGCGGCCAGCACTCTGCTGCGGTGCATGGACGTCCCTTCGGCAGGCGTGCGGACGGCGCACGGGCTGTGCGCCGCCCGGTGGTGCGTTGCGTTCCCAGGGCGTGCGGTGGAGCGGCGCCGCGCACCGCGTCCCCGCTGTCGGGCCGGGCCCGGCGGGAGCGGCGGTGAGGCCGGGGCCGGGCTGCGGGAGCGGCGGGAGGCCGCGGTGATCGGGCGATCACCATGCGTACCGTCTGGCCCGGGGGTGGTCAAGCGTCACGACGGGAGAGGGAGGACGGGACCTGCACGGGCCCTTCACCGCAGGGCCACCCGGCACCCCGGCGCGACACCTGGCGCGCCGCTCGCCCCTCTTCCAGCCCCACTCCTGCCCGATATCGGGCAGAAATGTTGCAAACCTGGTCGGAGAAACGCAGTATCAACGAGTGCTCGATCGCCGCTCGCCCCATGATGACCTTGTCGACCATCTGACCCGCACCACGCCGCTGGACCGCGGCGAGGCCACCCGGGTGGTGTGGGACGTGCTCGCCTACTTCGACGAGACCGCCGCCGACTTCGTACGGCGCAGGCACCGCGAGCTCCAGGCCCGCGGCCTGCGCAACGAGGCGATCTTCGAGCGCATCGCCGAGGAGCTGCCGCACCGCGCGGTGGCGCCCCCGGAGCTGTCCCACCGGCAGCTCCGGCGTCTGGTCTACGGCTGACCCGACCGCCGTCCGGCTCCCGTGGCCCCGCGTGCGGGCGGGCCGCCGAGCCGGAACGGGAACGTCCAACCCCGAAACCTCCAGGAGGCACCATGTGCGGAATCGTCGGTTACATCGGCAGGCGCGAGGCCGCGCCCCTGCTGCTGGAGGGCCTCCAGCGGCTGGAGTACCGCGGTTACGACTCCGCGGGCATCGCCGTGCAGTCCGGCTCCGCCAGGAGCGGCCGGGGCGCCAAGGCCGCAGCCGCCGGTCCCGGTGAGCTGCGGGTGGCCAAGGCCAAGGGCCGGGTGCGCGACCTGGAGGCGCGACTGCCCAAGCGCTTCCCCGGTACGACCGGCATCGCCCACACCCGGTGGGCCACCCACGGCGCGCCCGGCGACACCAACGCCCACCCGCACACCGACGCCTCCGGCCGGGTCGCCGTCGTCCACAACGGCATCATCGACAACGCCTCCGACCTGCGCGCCCGCCTCGGCGGCGAGGGCATCGAGCTGGTCTCCGAGACCGACACCGAGGTCCTGGCCCACCTGATCGCCCGGTCCGACGCGCCCACGCTGGAGGAGAAGGTCCGCGAGGCGCTGCGCCACATCGAGGGCACCTACGGCATCGCGGTGCTCCACGCCGACTTCCCCGACCGCATCGTGGTGGCCCGCAACGGCTCGCCGGTGGTCCTGGGCATCGGCGAGAAGGAAATGTTCGTCTCCTCCGACGTCGCCGCGCTGGTCTCCCACACCCGGCAGGTCGTCACCCTCGACGACGGCGAGATGGCCACCCTCAAGGCCGACGACTACCGCACCTACACCACCGAGGGCTCCACCACCTCCGCCGCGCCCACCACCGTGGAGTGGGAGGCCGAGTCCTACGACATGGGCGGCCACGAGACGTACATGCACAAGGAGATCGCGGAGCAGGCCGACGCGGTGGACCGGGTGCTGCGCGGCCGGATCGACGACCGGTTCTCCACCGTCCACCTCGGCGGCCTCAACCTCGACGCCCGCGAGGCACGCGGGGTGCGCCGGGTGAAGATCCTCGGCTGCGGCTCGGCGTACCACACCGGCCTCATCGGGGCGCAGCTCATCGAGGAGCTGGCCCGCATCCCGGCCGACGCGGAGCCCGCCAGCGAGTTCCGCTACCGCAACGCGGTGGTCGACCCCGACACCCTCTACATCGCCGTCAGCCAGTCCGGCGAGACCTACGACACCCTCGCCGCCGTCCAGGAGCTCAAGCGCAAGGGCGCCCGGGTGCTGGGCGTGGTCAACGTGGTGGGCAGCGCCATCGCGCGGGAGACCGACGGCGGGCTGTACGTGCACGCCGGGCCCGAGGTCTGCGTGGTGTCGACCAAGTGCTTCACCAACACCGCGGTCGCCTTCGCCCTGCTGGCGCTCCACCTCGGCCGCATCCGCGACCTGTCGGTCTCCGACGGCAAGCGCATCATCGCGGGTCTGCGCCGGCTGCCCGAGCAGATCACCGAGGTGCTCAAGCAGGAGGAGGACATCCGGGCGCTGGCCGCCCACTACGCCACCGCCCGCTCGATGATGTTCGTCGGCCGGGTCCGCGGCTACCCGGTGGCGCTGGAGGCCTCCCTCAAGCTCAAGGAGGTCTCCTACATCCACGCCGAGGCCTACCCGGCCTCCGAGCTCAAGCACGGACCGCTGGCGCTGATCGAGCCCGACGTCCCCTCGGTGGCGATCATCCCCGACGACGACCTGCTGGAGAAGAACCGGGCGACCCTGGAGGAGATCAAGGCCCGCAGCGGCCGGATCCTGGCGGTCGCCCACCAGGAGCAGGAGAAGGCCGACCACACCATCGTGGTGCCGAAGAACGAGGTCGAGCTGGACCCGATCCTCATGGGCATCCCGCTGCAGCTCCTCGCGTACCACACGGCCACCGCCCTGGGCCGTGACATCGACAAGCCGCGGAACCTGGCCAAGTCGGTGACGGTGGAGTAGCAGCCACCCGCGGCCGTGGGCCGGCGGGACCGCGCCGGCCACCCGCCCCACGGCCTCCCGGCACCGCCCCGGTTTTGCGAACGGGAACGAAACGGGACGGCTGAAACGGTTCTGCGTCCAGGCGTTCTCAGCACCCCGCTCGTGCCACGGAGATCACCGGCCCGCGCGCAGCCCGGCCCCACCCCGGGGTCCGGGCTCCGCGCCGCCTGCGGGCGCCCGCGCAGCACCCGGCGACGAGGGGCGCACAGGCCCGCAGCGGGGCGCCTTAGGGGTCCTTGCAAGATGAGCGTCCGATGAGGTCGCGTGGTCCGGTGCCGTGCATCGCAAGGCGCCGGAGAGTCCTCGTAGCGGAGCTACCAGGGCTTTTCGGCAACGCCGCGAGGTGCAGTGCCAGACCACGCGGCCCGGGCGGGCATATGGCAAGGACCCCTTACACAGGCGGGGGACGCGAGGGCGCGCCGAGGACGGCACTCACCGGCTCTGCGAGCGCTTCGCCCGCGGAGGGGACGTCAGAGGACGTACGCCGGTTGACGTGACGGCCGCGGCAGAGCCGTCCGCGGCAGAACCGTCCGCGCAAGGACCGCATCTGACGGAGCGCCATGTACCGCCGGGCTGGGCAACGGTCCGGCGCGGAGCACCCGGAGGGCCCGGGCGCGCCGGGGTACGGGCCGTCAGGGCGACGAGCCGTCAGGGCACGGCGACGAGACCAGGCGAGAGCGCCGGCACCAGGTGACGGCGACGACGTCAGGGGATGACGATGACGGGGCGTTGGGCCCGGCGGGCCAGCCGGCCGGCGACCGAGCCGAAGATCCGCCCCACGAGGCCGTGGGTGGAGCCGACCACGATGGCGTCCGCGGCGTACTCCTCCCCCACCTCCTCCAGCTCGTGGCAGATGTCGCCGCCCCGCTCCACCAGCACCCAGGGCACGTCGGAGAGGTGGTCGGCACAGGCCAGTTCCAGGCCGAGGACCTCGGTGCGGTGGTCCGGCACGTCCGCGAAGACCGGGGGCTCGCAGCCCGCCCACACGGTGGTGGGCAGCCGGTTGGCGACGTGCACGACGACCAGGCCGGAGCCGCCTCGCCGGGCCAGGCCGATGGCGTACGACAGCGCACGTTCGCTCGACGTCGAGCCGTCGAAGCCGACGACCACGCCGTGCAGGAAAGCGGGATCGCAGGAGTGACGTCGGCGCTCCGCCGCCTTGAGGTCCGCCAGGGGGTCGGCGACCTGCCTGCGGTCCGCGGGTTCGGGAATCTCGTGACCGGCCATGTGAGTCTCGGCGGGTGAGGCCCTCGGGGTGAGGGAACGACGGACAACGGCGTGTGACTTGTTCCGACAGTTGACGAGCTGAACCGCTCGGAGGGGCCTCGGCGGCGGCTCTCGAAGGGCGATCCGGCCGGGATTCTCCTTACCGGGTCCCTTACCCCAAGAGTACGGCGCCACTCCCGCACTGCCCAGACTCCGTCAAGGTATGACGAACGCCGACGCAGAGCCGGCCGGCCCTCGAACGTTCCGTGGAGCATGCCGGAGGGAAGCCGGTATGGCAATGCCCCGGCTTGCTCCATACGCACCACGGACGGTGACCACCTCGCACCCGCCGCCGTTGTAGGAGTGTCCGCACGCCGCCCCGCCGGCGCGGGCCGCCGTCAACCCGTGGGCGCTGGAGGGAGCACGCCGTGCCCGGTGTGTCGAGGAGACAGGGCGACCCGGTGGGCGAGGTCGTGCGGTGGGCGGCCTTCAGTTGCCTGCTGGTTCCGCTGACCCTCCTGATCTGCGGTACGCCATGGCAGGCCGCCGCCCTCACCGCCGTCGCGCTGGGGATGCTGACCCTCGCCTGCCGGGCGCTGCTGCGCCAGTCCGAACGCGCGGCGGCCCGGCTGCTCGCCGAGCACCTGGCCCCGCACCGCGGCCGGCACAGCCGTACCGGCACCGGCGCGCACCGCGGCGGACGCCACCCCGCAGGTCGCGGACCGCGTCACTGACCGCGTCACCGACCTCGTCACCGCGCCCGCTCCGCTCACCGCGGTGACGGCGCATCCGCTGCCGTTCCTCGCCCTCGTCGGCTCGCTGGGGGCATCCTCTGGACACGATGGGCTCTTTTCAGCCAACTTCAGGGCGCCGAATACCCCTTGGCAAACGCGACCTGAGGTCTTCGTCCGCCCGGTCACGAAAGGATCGCGCAAGGCGGTTGGCGCCCACCGTGAACGGGCAGAGCGCGAAGGTGCACTTCCCAGCGGACCCGACGCGTGGAACCCTTCGTGATCGACTGCTTCGCGCCACGTAGCCATGTCGACTTACCTGTAGGTGGTGGACTGGCGGTCGACGTCCATGGGACACAGTAGATTCGATCTTGGTAGTGACGGCGGGGGAACAGTGCAGGACCGAGAGGGCGAGCCGACCGAGGGGGGCTTAGTGCCATGAGCCAGGACTCCGCTGCCGTACTAGACGCCACGCGAAAACTCGCCGCCCGGCGGCGCCGTGAAATCGTCGCGGTGCTCCTCTTCAGCGGCGGCCCCATATTCGAGAGTTCCATTCCGCTGTCCGTGTTCGGAGTGGACCGACAGGACGCCGGCGTTCCGCGCTACCGCCTGCTCGTGTGCGCGGGCGAAGAGGCGCCTTTGCGCACCACCGGGGGGCTCGAACTTTCCGCCCCCTACGGGCTGGAAGCCATTGCGCGCGCCGGCACAGTCGTGGTCCCCGCCTGGCGGTCGATCACCCAGGCCCCGCCGCCCGCGGCCCTGGACGCCCTGCGGCGCGCGCACGAGGAGGGCGCCCGGGTGGTCGGGCTGTGCACCGGTGCCTTCGTCCTGGCCGCGGCCGGTCTGCTGGACGGCCGTCCCGCCACCACGCACTGGATGTACGCCCCGACCCTCGCCAAGCGCTACCCCTCCGTCCACGTCGACCCGCGTGAGCTGTACGTCGACGACGGCGACATCCTGACCTCCGCGGGCACCGCCGCCGGCATCGACCTGTGCCTGCACATCGTGCGCACCGACCACGGCGCCGAGGCGGCCAACGCCCTGGCCCGCCGCCTGGTCGTGCCGCCGCGCCGCAGCGCCCCGGAACTGCACCAGGCCCGGTACCTGGACAGGTCTTTACCGGAGGAGATCGGCGCCGACCCGCTGGCCGAGGTCGTGGCCTGGGCCCTGGAGCACCTCCACGAGCAGTTCGACGTGGAGACGCTCGCCGCGCGCGCCTACATGAGCCGCCGCACCTTCGACCGCCGCTTCCGGACGCTGACCGGCAGTGCGCCGCTGCAGTGGCTGATCACCCAGCGCGTGCTCCAGGCGCAGCGCCTGCTGGAGACCTCCGACTACTCGGTGGACGAGGTCGCCGGGCGGTGCGGGTTCCGCTCGCCGGTGGCGCTGCGCGGGCACTTCCGCCGGCAGCTCGGCGCCTCGCCCGCCGCCTACCGGGCCGCCTACCGGGCCCGTCGGCCGCAGGCACCCGCCGAGCCGGGGGGTCTCGGCGGTGCGCGCCCGGAGGGCCCCGGCCACGGGGAGTGGGGGGACGCCGCGGCTGCCGACCGCCAGCCGGACCGCGACCGTCCCGGCCTCCCGGAGCAGCGCGGGGAAGGCCCGGCCCGCCACGAGGGCCTGGGCAGGGAGACGCATGCCCGGGCCGGCGAGGCGTTCGCGGCCCCCCGGGCCGAGGGCGGCCGGGTGCGCGCCGAGGCGGCCACCCGCCACGACCACGCCGACCGCCCCCCGGGTGAAGGCCGGGCCGAGCGCGCGGACCGCCTGGAACGGGCCCAGCGCGAAGGGGCCGGCTGGGCGGGCAGGCGGGAGCGGCCGGAACGCCCCGAGCGGGTGGAGCGGCCGGAGTGGGAACGGACCAGGCGCGCCGGCGCCTCGGCGTTCGTCGGGGCCCAGGGGGCACCGGGGACCGGCGGTGTGCCCGCGGACCGACCCGGCCCGGGGCCCTCGGGCGCCGCGGGAAACCCGCGTCCCTACCCGGCCGCCGTCCCGCCGCATCCGCCCGAGGCGGGGGAGGCGCCGTACGCCGCATGGTTGGCGGAGGCCCCCGCCGGCCTCACCGGTGCGCCCCCGGTCCTCCCCGTACGCAGGGAGCGCCCCTTAGGGTGAGACACATGAACGATCGCATGGTGTGGATCGACTGCGAGATGACCGGCCTCTCGCTGTCGACCGACGCGCTCATCGAGGTGGCCGCACTGGTCACGGACTCGGAGCTGAACATCCTCGGCGAGGGGGTGGACATCGTCATCCGTCCCCCCGCCGAGGCGCTGACCACCATGCCCGAGGTCGTGCGGGAGATGCACACCACCTCCGGGCTGCTGGCCGAGCTGGACGGCGGTACGACGCTGGCCGACGCGCAACAGCAGGTCCTGGAGTACGTGCGCAGTCACGTGCCGGAGCCCGGCAAGGCGCCGCTGTGCGGCAACTCCGTCGGCACCGACCGCGGCTTCCTGCTGCGCGACATGCCGGACCTGGAGAAGTACCTGCACTACCGCATCGTCGACGTCTCCTCCGTCAAGGAGCTGGCCCGGCGCTGGTACCCGCGGGCCTACTTCAACAGCCCGCCGAAGAACGGCAACCACCGGGCGCTGGCGGACATCCGCGAGTCCATCGCCGAGCTGCGGTACTACCGCGAGGCGGTGTTCGTCCCCCAGCCGGGGCCGGACTCCGACACGGCCAAGGCGATCGCGGCCCGCCACGTCCTGCCCGCCGAGGAGACCGCCCACCGGCCCTCGGACGGCACGGACGGCTCCACCCCGCCGACCACCGTGTGACCCGGCTCGCTCCCGGCCCACGGAAAGCCGGGAGCGAGCACCCCCGCCGACCCTGTACACTTTTTCTCGGCCGACAGGGAAAGATCCCGAAGCGGTCGTGGTGGGTATAGCTCAGCTGGTAGAGCACCTGGTTGTGGTCCAGGATGTCGCGGGTTCGAGTCCCGTTACTCACCCTGATGATTGAGGCCCCACCTGTGGAAACAGGTGGGGCCTCAATCATGCCTCGACCCGGTGGCACACCGCGGGTGCACGTCACCGCCCGGGCGTCCTGGGCCGGCCCGGCCTCCGGCACACGGCGCAGGTCGTGGAAGGGCCACGCGAGGACCAGCCGCGGCGCCGGCCGGCGTCCCACCACTCCCGGCATGCCGTCCTCCGCGCCTCGCGTCCCCGCCACCAGCCTCGGTACCCTCACGGCCACCGGGCACAGGGGGGAACGTGGACGAGGGACTGGCCACCTTCTACAGCGGCATCGGAGCGCTCATCGGCGCCGTCATCACGGCCGTACTGGGGGCGATCGTGACGCACCGTACGAGTCGCCACAGCGCTGCCGCAGCAGCGCAGGCCGTCGTCGACCAGGTCAAGGAACAGGCGCTCAGCGAGCAGGCGCACTGGATCCGGCAGCAGCGCCATGCGGCGTACTCGGCCGTTTACCGCGGATACGCCGACTTCGTGCTCTCCGTGGCCCCGTTCTCACGCGAGGACCGTGCAAGGGAGCGCCGGGAAGCGGGGGAAACGCTTTTCGAGAAGTACCACAACCTGGCGGCCGGCATCGCGGAGATCGCCCTCATCGGTCCTGACCAGGTGTCCGGTGCGGCAACCGACCTCAGAAAAGCGTGCAGGAAGGCATACAGGATCTGCGCCACGAGGGGCATGGAAGAGGAGACGTCCTCCTACGACGCGGAACTCGGGCAGGCGGAGACCGGGATGGGGCAGGCGCTTTCACGCTTCGAGACGGCTTGCCGGTCGGTGCTGCTGGAGGGGGCCGAATCCTCAGGCCACTGAAGGCAGCCGCTCCGGCCGCTGCCGAAAGCCAACCGACACCGGCCGAGGGGCAGTCGGCAGGGCGGCCGCTCGCCGGACCTCTCCCCCGCCCAGGCCGCCGACACGGTCGTCGACACCCCGCTGCACGGCGTCGGGGCGGCATGACAGCGACGTTCGGCGACGCCGGGGACGGGCGGCCATGGCTGACGCGGCCGGGTGGCGGCGGCGAGGTGTTCGCGTGAACCGGGCGGCGTGGGGGGCGTGGGTGCGCATGCCGAGGTAGGGCTTCGGCATGGCCCACTGGCACGCGTACGCCTGGATCGGCACCGGGGTTCCCGCGGACCCGGAGCGCCTCGACCCCTCGCAGCCCGTCCCGCCCCGGCTGGTCGCCGACTGGTTGCGGAAGGACGCCTCCCGGGTGGTGCACACCTACCGGAGCAGCGAGGAGGGGCGGGCCGCCGCCGGGCGGTGGCTGCGCGCCGAGTTGGAGGAACACCCGCGCGGCGCGGGCGACCTGCCGGCCCAGGTGCAGCTCGCCCACGCCGAGGACTGCCTGCGGCGCGGCACCGACGTGGTGTGGGGCTACTGGTCCCACGGCCGGTTCGTCTCCCGGGCGTTGGTCGCCTGCCCCCGCCAGGCGGCGGCCTGCCCCTACGGCGCGTGACACGGCGGGCGGCGGGCGGCGGCGTCAGCGGTCGCGGAAGACCGCGGGGGGCGGTGCCGGCGAGTCGGCGGCCGTTGCATCCGTGACCGGCGCGGCGCCGCCGGTGAGGTCCAGCAGCACCTGCCCCTGCTCCACCCGCGCGGACTGCGGGTCGGTGGCCGCCCGCCGGGTGAGCTCGGCGACCGGCAGCGCCCCGTCCGCGGCGAGCAGTACGGCGTTGCCGAACCGCTTGCCCCGCAGCACCGCCGGCTCCGCGGTCAGCGCCAACCGCTCGAAGACGGTGTGGACGGTCGCGATCTGGCCCCGCAGGAACGACAGCGGCGGCCCGTCGGCGAGGTTGGCCGCGTACCAGCCCCCCGGTCGCAGCGCCCGCGCCGCCTCCGCGACGAACTCGGCGCTCGTCAGGTGCGCGGGGGTGCGGGCTCCCCGGAAGACGTCGGCGATGACGAGGTCGGCCCATCCGTCCGGGACCTTCGCCAAACCCTCGCGGGCGTCCCCGCCCCGTACCCGGACACGCCAGCCGGGGTCCAGGGGCAGGTGTTCGCGCACCAGGCGTACCAGCGGCGCGTCGATCTCCATGACCTGCTGCGTGGAGCGCGGCCGGGTGGCTGCGACGTACCGCGCCATGGTGAGGGCGCCCCCGCCGAGGTGCACGACGCGCACCGGCTGCCCCGGCGGCGCGAGGAGGTCGACGAGGTGTCCGAGCCGGCGCTGGTAGGCGAAGTCGAGGTGGGACGGGTCGTCGAGGTCCACGTACGACTGCGGCGCCCCGTCGATCCGCAGCGTGAAGCCCCGGCGCCGGTCCGGGTCCGGCCGCAGTTCGGCCGTCCCTCCGTCCACGGTCGCGACGACCACGTCCTCGTCGGCGGTGCGCCGCCTGCTCCTGCCCATCCCCCCAGTCTCCCCCACCGCCCCGCCGACCCCACCGGCACCGGCGGCCCCGTGCGGTGGGGCGCAGCGCTCACATCGCGTCGAGCGCCTCGATGGTGCGGGCCGCCCTGCCCAGCGCCTCCCGCAGCACCGCCGGGTCCGTCGCCTGGTCGCGGGCGCCGTCCGGCGGCACGAGCCATCCGGTGCCCGCCACCGGCGGCTCGGGCGGGCCGGCGGCGGCCGCCACCGCCTCGCCCAGGGAGAGTCCGCGACCGTGGGTCTGGGTGCAGGCGCTGCCCGGCAGGTCCCAGCCCTCGGCGGTACCGGCCGGGACGAGGAAACCGAGGGTGTCGCAGGAGCCGTCGTGCAGCACCGCCCCGACCACGTCGCGCAGCCGCAGGATGTCCACCGCCTCCAGCCCCTGGCGGGCGGGGACGGTCACCAGGTCGCAGGGCTCCTCGTCGCGGCCGGCGTCGAGCGGGCCGTAGGCCTGGCCCGGCGGGTGCACGGCGGCTGGGCCGTCAGCCGGTGCGGTCTGGGCGTCGGCCGCCCCGCGGTGACCGAAAGTAATCGGGCCCTGGGGGCCGGCCACCGCTCCGTCCGGCAGGTCGGTGAGGTCCGTGCCGGGTCCCTCACCCGTCCCCGTGACTGCGGTCGCGGCGCCGACGGCACCCTCGCTCACGCCGGTCTCCCACACGGAAACCCCTCCTCTGACGCACCACTGCGTTACAAGGGGTTCAACGCCGGGAGGCGTCAACGGCTACGGCGTGACACCGCCGCAAAGGATGGCACTTCATGGCGGATCACGGATGGGATATGCCGTTTGTAGCCAAACTCTGAGTTGCAGCACCGTCACAGAGGGTACGGTCGTCCCGCCGTGCCACCCGGGTACGGCGACCGTCGGCACAGAGGGCAGGGAGGAACCGCCATGGCGTCGCCATCCACGCCGTCAGCGTCTCCGTCCGGCGCCCACCGGGCGCCCACCCGTCCCAACACCGCGTTCCGGGAACTGCGCGGGGCGCGCTCGCCGGGCGAGTTCGCCGCGGCGGTGCGCCGCGCCGCGCGCGAGATCGGCGAACAGGTCTCGTGCGACGCCCGTTACGTGGGACGAGTGGAGTCCGGGGAGATCAGATGCCCCAACTACGCCTACGAACGCGTGTTTCGGCACATGTTCCCGGGCCTCTCCCTCCAGGACATGGGCTTCCTCCCCCGGGAGCGGGTACGCGGTCGGGCGGCACACCCCGGGGCGGCCACCGCCCCGGTCCCGCCCGGCGGGGACCCCGGCTCCGTGCCGGAGAGCCCGCTCCGTCGACCGCCCTCCGGGCTGCGGACCGGTGACGGGGCCCCGCCCCTCACCGCCCCGCCCCGGTGGCCCACGCCCCACCCCGGCGTCACCCGTCACCACATCCACGAGGAGAGCGACGTGCTGCGTCGCGCGTTCATCACCGGCGGCCCGGCGGCCGCCCTGGGGGCCGGCGGCCTGCCCGGCCCGGCCCATCTGCCCGGACCACGCCGGGAGTCCGGCCCCCACCGGGCCGGCAGGCGCGAGGCCGCGGCCGTGGAGGAGGCGGTGCGCAACATCCGGCTCCTGGACGACCGGCACGGGGCGGAGAGACTCTACGAACAGGCCACCGGGAGACTGCGCGCCGCCTACGAACTGCTGGACGCCGGCGCGCAACGGCAGGCGGTCAACGACCGGCTGCACAACGGCGCCGGTGAACTCGCCATCTCCGTGGGATGGTTGGCGCACGACTCGGGCCGCTTCGACGCCGCCCGCTCGCACTACGGCGAAGCCCTGGCCACCGCCCGGATGAGCGGCGACGACGCCCTGGAGGCGCACGCCTTCTGCAACACCGCCTTCCTGGCGCGCGACGCGGGCCGCCCGCGTGAGGCGGTGCGAGCCTCGCAGGCGGCACAGCGCGCGGCCCGGCGCCTGGGCTCGGCCCGGCTGATGTCCCTGTTGTCCCTGCGCGAGGCGGGGGGCTGGGCCGGGCTGGCCGACCGCGGCGGATGTGAGCAGTCCCTGGCCAGGTCCTGCCGGTTCTTCGCCCAGGGGCCCTCGGAGGCGGACCCGGAGTGGATGTCCTTCTTCGGCGAGGCGGAGCTGGAGGGATTGCAGGCCCAGTGCTGGGCCGCGCTGGGCCGCTACGAGCGGGCGGCCCGGCACGCGCGGCGCGCGGTGGAGCTGCAGAACCCCCACTTCACGCGCAATATCGCGCTGTTCACCGCCGAACTCGCCGGCGACCTCGCGGGCAGCGGCTCCCCCGTGGAGGCCGCGGTGGCCGGCTCCCGGGTCCTGTCGCTGCTGGACCGCGTCCAGTCCGCCCGCATCCGCTCGATGGTGGCGGGCACCGCCCAGGCCCTCCGCCCCCACCGCCGGGACTCCCCCGAGGTCGCCTGGTTCCTGGAGCGGCACGCGGCCCTGACCCGGACCGCCTGACCGCTCCCGGGCCGCCCGGCACCACCCCTGCCTCCCGGCCCCTGCGCCCGGCGGGCGGCGGCGGACGCGGTGGGGCCGGGGCGGGAGGCGGCGCCGGGAGGAGGCCGGCCGCGGCGTCACCGTCCGACGGAACCGTCGAGCTGCTCCCGCAGGATGTCGGCGTGCCCCGCGTGCCGGCCGGTCTCCTCGATCATGTGCACCAGCAGCCAGCGCATCGTGGGCGGCGCCGTCTCCCGCAACGACCTGGCGCCGGGCTCCTCGAGGTCCCGGCAGGCCTCGACGACCCGGTTGCTGCGGGCTGCCGCCTCCCGGTAGGCGGCCAGCGCCTCGGACACGGTCTCCGCGCCGGGCGGCACCTCGTCGTCCAGCAGCGGCACGTCGGCACCCGCGTAGGCCCACTGGAACCAGTTGTCCTCGACGGCGGTGAGGTGCCGCACCAGGCCGAGGAGGCTGGTGCCGGAAGGCACCCCGGCGGCGCGGGCCCCGGCTTCGGGGACGTCGCGCACCTTGGCGGCGACCGCCTCCCGCAGGTAGTCCAGGAAGGTCAGCAGCGTGGTGCGTTCGTCGGCGGCCAGGCCGGGCGGGCGAAGGTCTGCTCTTGCGGTGGTTTCCGTCACGGACGGAGGCTACGCGGCGGCCGGGAGGAGGCCTAGCGTTGTCGCGCGGTCCCGCCTACTCCGCGTCCCCCAGGTGGCCGGTGTCGTTCCAGCGCTCCAGCGCCGGCTCCCCGTACGCCCAGCCCAGGACGGAGAGGGAGGTGGGGGCCAGCCGGATGCGGGCGCCGAAGGCGATGTCCAGCCCGAGCCAGCGGGCGCCCAGGGCGCGCAGGACGTGGCCGTGGGCGAAGAGGAGCACGTCCCGGTCGGCGGACCGGGCCCACTCGATGACACCGTCGACGCGTTCGGTCACCTCGGCCAGCGTCTCCCCCTCCGGGACGCCGTCCCGCCAGATGAGCCAGTCGGGGCGGCCGGCCTTGATCTCGGCCGGCGTCATGCCCTCGTAGGCGCCGTAGTCGAACTCCATGAGGGCGTCCCAGTGCCGGGCCCGGTCGCCGAAGCCGGCCAGCTCGCAGGTCTCACTGGCGCGCACCAGCGGACTGGTGCGGATCTCGGCGTCCGGCAGGCCGTGCCAGGGCGCCCGGTGGAGCCGCTCCCCCAGCAGCTTGGCGCCGCGTCGGCCCTCCTCCAGGAGGGGGATGTCCGTCCGTCCGGTGTGCTTGCCGGACAGGGACCATTCCGTCTGCCCGTGCCGGGCCAGCAGGATGCGCGGTGCCATGGGGGTAGACCTCTCGCCGCTCTCGGCGGCCATCTCGGAACGCTGTGCGCCGCTCGGGGCGGACGCCTCTCTCCTCTCCATCATCACCCACCCCCCGCCGCGCCCGCCGCGTGGGGAAGGCGGTGGTGGGGACGGCGGGGCCCGGCCCTTTCGCCGATTGTCGGCGGGGGGTGAAAGACTTCGGCGGATGAACGTATCCCGCGACAGCGCCGCCGCGGCCGGCCCGCCCCCGGGGCCGTCCGACGGACCGGTGCCGGCGGACCGGGCAGCCGGTGCCGGCGGACCGGCGGGCGGCGTCCCCGACCAGCGCGGCACCGGGCGCCTCGCCGAGCTGCGGGGGCCAGGCGTCGCGCCGCGTCCCCTCGACGCGCGTGCCATCGCGGCCCTCGCCGCCAACCCGGGCTGCCACCGCCGCGCCCTCCTCGACGGCGCCGGCGTCGACAAGGCGCGGCTGGCCCGGGCGTTGGGCTCGCCGGCGGACTACGGCCAGTCACCGTTCGCCTTCGCCCGCGGCAACACCTTCGAGGCGCGGGTGAAGGCCGACTCCGGCGCCGAGACGGTGCGCCTCCTGCACGGCTCCCTGCGCGGCGAGGCCGCCGCCCTGGAGCCGCCGGAGGCCGGCGAGATCCACGTCCCGGACGTCTCGGCGGCCGGTCCGCAGGGCCGGGCGGCACGGACCGCGCTGGCGCTGCGGGAGGCGACCGCACGCGGCGGCTGGTCCTTCCTCGACCACCCGATGCTGGTGCTGCACGTCGCCGGGGCACCGGCCTACCTGGAGCCGGACGCGGTCGTGGTGAGCCCCGACGGCCGCTGGACGGTCGTGGAGATCAAGTCCTTCCCGGTACTGGACGGTTCCGCGGACGCCGAGAAGGTGGGCGCCGCCGCCCGGCAGGCCGCCGTGTACGCGCTGGGGCTGGCCGGCGTGGCCCGGCACACGACCGGGGCCGGCGGGCGTACCCCGGAGGTGGAGACGGACTTCCTGCTCGTCTGCCCCAAGGACTTCTCCAACCTCCCCACCGCCCGCTCCGTCGACATCCGCAAGCAGATCGCCACCACCAGGCGTCAGTTGGCGCGCATGGCCCACGTCGAGGACCTCGCCGCACAGCTGCCCCCCGGCACCACCTTCGACCTGCGTCCGGAGGGCGAGGAGGGCACCCCCACCCGGCCGGTGGCCGAGCTGACCTCGGCGGTCGACGCGGTGGCCGCGGCCTACGCCCCCGAGTGCCTGGCCACCTGCGAACTGGCCTTCCACTGCCGGGCGCAGGCCCGCGCCGCCGGGTCGGTGGCGACCCTGGGCCGCTCGGTCCGCGGCGAGCTGGGCGGCCTGCACACCGTCGACCAGGTCCTGGCCGCTGCCCGCTCCGCCTCCCCGGGGAGTGCGCAGACGGACAGCGGGGAGCAGGACCCGGCCGCGGTGGCGCTGCGCCGGGCGGCCGCCCTGCGCGCCGAGGCGCTGGCCGAGGCCGCCGGCACCACGCAGCCCACCGAGACCGAGACCACCGACACCGCCGGGGAGGCGTGATGGCGCTCATCGACGCGCTGGCGCGGATGGAGGCGGTCGCCGCGGGCCGGGCCCGGCCGCTGACCACGGTCCGCCACCGACACCTCTCGCCGAACCCGCTCGTCCTCGTGCCGCTGACCACTGCCGGTGAGAGCGGGGCGCCGCTCGGGGCCCTGGTCGGCACCGACCGCGACAAGCCGACGCTGCTCACCGTGAACCAGCCCCGCGACCGGGACCTGCGCTCCGCCTTCCTCGCCGAACTCGCCGACGTGGTCCTGCCCTACGTCGACGCCTTCGCCGAGGACGTCGAGCACCTGGAGCGCAGGGAGACCGACCCGGCGACGGGCGAGCGCGTGACGGTGGCGGCCGAGCTGTGCCGGGACGCACCGCAGCTCGTCGTGCCGAGCGCCGCGGGCGTGGAGTTCGTCCGGCTGCTCGGTCGCTCGATGCGCTTCCGCCGGACGGCCGAGACCGACCCGGAGGCCGCCTACCCCGCACCGCCGCGGGTGCCGCTGCTGGGCCGCTGGCTGACGCACTTCGGCGAGCGGGCCCGGGTGCCCGGCTCCTGCCTGCTGGTGGCCGCCACCGGCCTGCTCACCCGGCACTGGGCCACCGGCCAGAGCGTCCTGGAGGACCAGCACCTCGCCTCGTTGCTGGCCTGGATCGACCCGCCGGCCGGCCTGTCCGGCGCGCGGGCCGCCGAGGAGGCCGAGCGCAGCCGGGACGAGCGCGGCCTGCTGCGCTGCCCGCCGGCCGGCCCCGCCACCGACCCCACCTTCGACAGCGTGGTGCTGGCGCCGGCGGTGGCCCGCTGGGACGCGGGGCTGCCCGGTGCCGGCGAGGCGCTGCGGGCCCTGCTGGAGGGGCAGCTCCGGCCGACCTGGGACGCCGTCTGGCACGCGCTGGACCTGCTGGGCGAGCTGCCCGAGGGCGCCCACGTGGCGGACCGCTGGCAGCGCGACCGCTGGTCCTACACCGCCCACCGGGACCGGGTGCGCGCCGGTGAGCCGCCCCAGCCGCGGCGGGACGACGCGGTCACCGCCGCGCAGAAGCTCGCCACCCGGGAGAGTGCGCACGCCCAGCTCGACGCCCAGGAGGCGCTGGACGACCCGCTGGTGATGGCGGGGCGGCGGATGGCGGGCGAGGCGCTGGCGGGTGAGGTGACGGCCGTGGAGATGGCGTTCTCCGAGGGGCGCCGCGCCATGCCGCGCCCACTGGTCTCGGTCCGCTCCCGCGACGAGGCGCGCTGGCCCGCGGGGACCCGCCTGCACCGCGCCCTGCCCGACGGGCGCAGCCAGCCGGCCGAGGTGGTGGCCTGGGAGAACGAGCCGGCGGCGCCGGGGGACGAGGGCGTGCTGGTGGTGCGGCTGACGGGCGGCATGGGGCGTGGGAAGACCCCGGAGGAGGGCTCGGTACCGAGCGAGGGCGACCGGGTGTGCTGGACGGCCTTCGAGCACGCGCCCCGCGGCGGCCCCGGGCTGCCCGCCCCCGAGGACACGCCCTGGACGCACGGCGGACCACCCGGCGACCTGCCCGGACCCGCCGCTCCGGCCGCAGCCGCCGGCCCCGCCGGGCACGGTGGGCCGGCGGCGGGAGGGGCCGCCGGGGAGGCGGGGCCGGCCCGCCCGCCCGCGGTCACCCTCCCCCTGGAGGAGCCCGACCCCGTCACCGCGGAGGACTTCCTGTGAGTCACCCCGTCCCCACCGCGGCCGGTACCGCGGCCACCGAAGCGGACCGGCTCGCCGCCGCCGACCCGGGGGCCGCGGCCACCGCGGCGACCGAGGCGATCCTCCACGACACGCTGCACGACGAGCGGCGCGGCGTGGTGGTCGACTCCCCGCCGGGCGCCGGCAAGTCCACCCTCGTGGTGCGCGCCGCCCGGGAGCTGGCGGCGGCCGGGCGTCCCCTGATGATCGTGGCGCAGACCAACGCGCAGGTCGACGACCTGGTGCAGCGCCTGGCCGCCAAGGACCCCGACCTGCCGGTGGGGCGGCTGCACAGCAGTGACCCCGGTGCCTACGACGAGGCGCTGGACGCCCTGCCCTCGGTGCGCACCTCCGCCCGGGTCGCCGACCTCGCCGGTCTGGACGTGGTGGTCTCCACCGCGGCGAAGTGGGCCTGGACCAAGGTGGACGAGGGCTGGCGGCACGCCATCGTCGACGAGGCCTACCAGATGCGCTCGGACGCGCTGCTGGCCGTCGCGGGGCTCTTCGAGCGGGCTCTGTTCGTCGGCGACCCGGGGCAGCTCGACCCGTTCAGCGTGGTGGAGGGCGACCAGTGGGCGGGGCTCTCGCACGACCCGTCGGCCAGCGCGGTCGCCACGCTGCTGGCGCACAACCCGGACCTGCCGCAGCACCGGTTGCCGGTGTCCTGGCGGCTGCCGGCGTCCGCCGCGCCCCTGGTCTCCCGCGCCTTCTACCCCTTCACCCCGTTCCGCAGCGGCACGGGCCCGGGCGAGCGCACCCTCACCTTCACGGCGCCCGCCCGGGCCACCCCGGTGGACGGCGCGCTGGACGAGGCGGCCCGCTCGGGCTGGGGCCTGCTGGAGCTGCCGGCGCGCCGCACCCCGCGGACCGACCCCGAGGTGGTGGCGGTCCTGGCCGAGCTGGTGCGGCGGACGCTGGAGCGGGAGGGCCGCACCTTCGGCGAGGGCGGGCCGCGCAGCTCGCCGCTGACCGCCGACCGGGTCGCCGTCGGGACGGCCCACCGCGACCAGGCGGCGGCGGTGCGGGCGGCGTTGGCCGCGGCCGGGGTCGAGGGTGTGACGGTGGACACCGCCAACCGGCTGCAGGGCCGGGAGTTCGATCTGACGGTGGTGTGGCACCCCCTCTCCGGGCGGCCCGACGCCACCGCGTTCCACCTGGAGACGGGGCGGCTGTGCGTGCTGGTCTCCCGCCACCGGCACGCCTGTGTGGTGGTGGCGCGGGCCGGGATCGCCGAGCTGCTGGACGCCCACCCCTCCGTGGAGCCGGTGCAGCTGGGCGTGGCGGTGCGGTTCCCGGACGGCTGGGAGGCGCACCACGCGGTGCTGGCCCGTCTGGCGGAGCACCGGGTGGGCTGGGGCTGACGGCCGGGACCACCGGGCCCGGCCGCCCGGGGCGTGCCGGGCGGCCGGGTCGGCGCGCACCGGCGGGAGTGCCCTCTTGCGTCCCGCGGGACAATGGGACGCGGCACCCGATCTGGAGGTAGTACATGTCCGAGCCGCATCCGGCTCCCGACCCGCGTGGCCCCTCGTCCGCACCGCGGCGCATGCGGCCGGTGCCGTTGATGTTCGAGCCGCCGGAGGCCGCCTCCGACCCGGAGCACTTCTTCGACCTGGAGTCGATGGAGGACCCCGGGGAGCTGCTGGCCCGTGCGACGGAGCTGACCCTGGCGTTCCGGGCGGCGGCCGACCGGGCCATGGAGTACCAGGCGATGGCGGCGGCCCAGCTCGCCGATCCGCGGCGGTTCGACCGGCTGACGCCGGGGGCGCTGGCCGAGCGGGCCGACTGGACGGAGGACTACGCCAGGAAGATGGTGGAGTTCGGGCGCGACCTGATGCGGTCGGGCGCCGACGGCGGGCAGTCGCCGGACGCCCCCGCCTGACCGGGGCCGCCCGCCTTCCCTCCGCCGTCCGTCCAACGGGACGGGCGTCCGGCCGGCCACCGCCGCCCGGGCTTTACGGCGCTCCGGGCACCGGTTCCCCGCTCGCCGTACGGGCGGCGCGGCCTCCGCGGTGCGTCGGTGAGGCCACGGGGTGATCCCCTTGGCATATGCGCAGGAGGGAAGATAGCGCCTCCTGACACCTCCTGTCCTGGTTTCCGGTGATCCGCCGGTACCGCATCCGTCGTCTCGGTAGACCTGAGGGCATGACCGAACGGCATATCCCCTCCGCCCGTCCCGGCTCCCGGCTCCAGCTCGCGGGGCGCGCCGCCGGGCACGGCCACCCTCACCGGCCGCGCGCCGTGGCGCCCGCATCCCAGGCGTGTGCGTACGTGACGCTGGCGGGGGCGGAGTGGCTGGCGTCCGCGAGTGACCGGCCGGGGGCGGTCCGCCAGGCGTGGCTGGACCGGCCCACCGTGCCGGCCGTCCTGCCCTGCGGACGGGAGTTCGACGTGGTCAGCGCGCCCCTGGTGTTCGGGTCCGCGCTGGTGGACCGGCTCTGGTCGGACGGTCCCGGCTCGGGCCCGGTCGCGGTGCACCGCGGCCGGGTGCTGGTGTTCACCGCCCCGGGCACCGCCTCGCGCCTCCCCGCCCTGCTGCGGTGGCTGACGGCCCCGGTCACCGGTTCGGCCCGCACCGCCGCCGGTCCGCCGCCGGTGCTGTGCCACGGCCGGGGGGACGCGGTGACCCTGCCGGCCCTGTACCCGGAGCCGGCCGACGAGGAGTACCGGGGGCCGGCCACGCCGCTCGCCTCGCGGTGGCTGGTCGCGCCCGAGGTCCGGACGCCGTGGCTGCCGGGCCCGGAGGCCCTGCTGTGGGCCTGCGTCCGCACCGCCCGCCCCGGAGGGCTCGCGGGCCGGGGGCAGGAGGACGGGGTCACGGTGGCCTGAGGGGCGAGAACAAGCCGTCCGGCGGTGCCCGCAGCCGCCGCCGAAAGCGATTTTTGCCGGTGGCCGGACGGGTGCTAAGGTTTTCCACGTCAGCAGGC